>JBEIIL010000099.1:0-14833 GCA_040380755.1 Methylobacteriaceae bacterium
CGATCTGCGTGAAGGTGTTGGAGAGGATGAAATCCTTCGTCATCTCCAGATAGGGCTGCTCCCAGTCGTTCTTGAACTCCCGGATACGGGCGCCCGCCCCCGAGATGTTGAAGTTGAGCGACCCCATGTTCATCGAGGCGATCTCGGGCTCGGCCCACTTCGCCGCGGCGAGGCGCTCGTCCAGCGTCATGCCAAGACCGCCGCCGGTGGTGATGTTGATGATGCCGTCGCAGCCGTCGCGGATGATCGGCAGGAACTGGCGGTAGACCTCCGGCGCGGAGCTGGGCCGCCCTGTCTCGGGGTTGCGCGCGTGCAGATGCAGGATGGCGGCGCCGGCCCTGGCGGCACCGATGGCGCTGTCGGCGATCTGCTGCGGCGTGACAGGCAGATGCGGCGACATGCTGGGGGTGTGGATCGATCCCGTGACCGCGCAGCTGATGATGACCTTCTCGGCTTTTCTCACGGTGTTTCCTCCCTCTGGTGTGGCTTCACAGCCGCCCTGCCGTGGCGGCGAAGTCGGCCGCCAGCCTTGCACGGTGGGCGGGGGCAGCGACAGCCACCAGACGCTCGGCCCGCTCGACAACGGAGCAGCCGCGCAGATCAGCGGCGCCGTGCTCGGTGACCACCACCTCGACATCCTGGCGTGGCAGCGAACAGACACCGTCAAGCCGGGGCACGATGCGGGAGGCCTGGCTGCGGCCCGCCGTCGACGGCAAGGCGACAATGCTGAGCCCGCCGGGGGCGAGCGCCGCCGCCCGGGCGAAATCCGCCGCGCCGCCGACGCCGCTGACCATGCGGCCGTCGAGCATTTCAAGGTTGGCCTGCCCGAACAGGTCGACGCTGAGCGCCGCGTTGACGGCGACGAGGCCCGGCAGCGCCGCCAGCACGGCCGGATCATGGGTGTGGTCGCAGCCAGACACGCCGATGTCGCGCCGTCCGGCGAGCCACTGGTAATAAGCGTTGCTGCCAACATGCACGCAGGCCGTATGCGCCCAGGCCGGATCGAGGGCCCCTGCCCCGGCGAGCGCCATCACCCCATCCGACAGCATGCCGGAATGCAGCCTGATGTTGCGACGGTCGGTCAGGCCACGCAGCAGCGCGTCCGGCACCTTGCCGAGGCCGATCTGGATCGTCGCGCCGTCCTGAACGAATGCGGCCACATGGGCGGCGATCGCACCGGCCTCGGCCGAGGGGGTTCCGACGTCATATTCGCGCAGCGGCGCGTCGTGCAGCACCCAGCCGGCGAAGGACGCGAGCGGCAGCGCCGGCGCACCGGCGATGGCGGGCATGCGCGGATTGATCACCGCCAGCACGCGCCGGGAGGCAATGATCGCCATCAGCGTGAACTCGACCGCGATCCCGAGCGAGCAGTGTCCCTCGGCGTCGGGCGGGCCGACATGGACGATAGTGGTGTCGAACCTTCCCGACCTGCGCAGATAGGCGGCGAAGCCCGCATAGGACAGCGGCAGGTGGCGCATCCGCCCGTCGGCCTGCGCCTCGGGCGGCCCGGCATGGGCGAAGCTTGCGGTCATGACCGTTCCGGCGGGCAGCTCCGCCAGAGGCCAGGGATTGATCCCCGGCACGAAACTCGCCGTGATCGCCAGCGGCACGCCACCGGCGGCCAGCGCCTGCAGCAGGCCCAGCGGTTCGCCGCCGGAGCCTGGCAGGTAGACCCGCTCGCCCGGCCGCAGCAGGCTGACCAAGGCCGCAAGGCTGTCGACCTGCGTCGGGTGGTGGCCCGCCGGCTCAGCCACGGGGCGCGCGGCCGGCATGGGCCGCGGCACGGGCCAGCACCTGCTCGGCCTGGCGCAGGTGCGGGATGTCGAGCATTCGCCCGTCGAGCCCGATGACGCCGGCGCCCGGTTCGGCCGCGAAGGCATCGACGACACGCTGGGCGTGCGCGACCTCGTCGGCGGACGGCGTGAAGGCGTCGTTGATCGGCCCGACCTGATCAGGATGGATGGCGATGCGGCCGGTGAAACCCTCGCGAGCGGCTGCACGCGATGCGGCCATCAGACCGGCGGGATCACGGAAGTCGGCGTAGAGCGTCTCGACCGGCTCGACACCGGCCGCACGGGCCGCCATCAGGCACAGCGAGCGGGCCATGCGGTAGGTGAAGGCCCAGCCACCGGCCTCGTCCCGGTTTGTGCTGGCGCCGAGCGCAGTGCTGAGGTCCTCGGCTCCCCAGGTCATGCCATAGAGCCGCGGCAGGGGAACGGAGCCGTAGGCGGCCAGCGCCAGCGGCGCGCGCGGCGTCTCGGTTGCGACCGGCATGAGGCGGATCGGTCCGGCAATCCCATCGCGCCGCTCCAGCGCGTCCAGGAACACGGACAGCCGCGCGAGATCATCGGGATGGTCGACCTTGGGCACCACGATCCCGTCGGGCGCACCACGGACGATGGCAACGAGGTCATCGAGGCCGCCAGCATCGATCGGGTTGATCCGCACCCAGAGCTGCGAACGCCGGCTGGCGGCGTGGGCCGAGAGATAGTTGCGCACCATGTCGCGGGCGAGCGGCTTGCGGGTTGGCGCGACCGCATCCTCGAGATCGAGGATCAGGGCGTCCGCGCCGGACTCGCTGCCGCGGGCCAGCTTCTTGTCGCTGTCGCCCGGAACGAACAGGAACGAGCGCAGGGTCATGCCTCGACCTTGCGCTTGCGCTGCAGGCCGGAGCGCTTGCAGCTGGCCACCAGCTCACCGTGCTGGTTGTAGGCGCGGTGAAGGAAGGTGACGATGCCAGCCTCGGGCCGCGAGCGGCTTTCGCGCAGCTCGATCACCTCGGTCTCGACGCGGATCGTGTCGCCATGGAACAGCGGCTTGGGGAAGCGGACCTCGTCCCAGCCGAGATTGGCGACGGCCGTTCCGAGGGTCGTGTCGCCCACCGAAATGCCGACCATCAGGCCGAGCGTGAAGGCGCTGTTGACAAGGCGGCGGCCGAACTCCGTCTCGGTGCGGCAATACTCCTCGTCCAGGTGGAGATAGGCCGGATTGTGGGTGATGCAGCTGAACCAGACATTGTCCGCCTCGGTGATCGTCCGGCGGATCTCGTGGCGGAACAGCTGGCCCACGTGCAACTCGTCAAAATGCAGTCCCGCCATCGGGTGTCCTTACAGTTCGTATTTCATCGCTCTTTTTTTTGGTCTGATAATTTAGTTGATGGGCCATGTCGAGTCCTTTATCACAAGGACCATCAGAGCAGAGGATGAGCACCGGTGGACGGCCCATTGCACGAGGATGCCAGCAGCCTGGCCGCATCAGGCGAAACCCGGGCGGCAACCCAGGACGAGCTGCGTGGCTGGGTCGAGACGACGACCGGCGGCACCGTTGTCCACTGGCAGTCCATGTCAGGCGGCAACCGCTGCTGGTCCTGGGCCGTCGATGTCGAGAGCCAGGATGGCGCGATCGCGCAGCTCTATCTGCGCTACCAGCCGCCCCGCCCACCCTCGGCGGAACCCTATACAGTCTGGCGC
Source organism: Methylobacteriaceae bacterium (assembly GCA_040380755.1). GTDB lineage: Bacteria > Pseudomonadota > Alphaproteobacteria > Rhizobiales > Beijerinckiaceae > Alsobacter. The sequence goes on from JBEIIL010000099.1 coordinate 3,471, forward strand.
GAGGCGCGCCATTATCAGGCCCTGACGGGGTCGCGCGTCCCCGCGCCGGCGCTCGTCGCCATCCATCCGGACCATCAGGCGATTCTTACCGCGCGCGTCCCGGGCAAGGTGGAGTATCGTCGGCTCGCCTCCGAGGACGATCGGCGCACCATCGCGCGGGAGTTCGTCGAGGCGCTCGGCGTCCTGCACACGCTTGCGCTGAATTCCCAAATCCTGCCTGGCTTCAAGCCGGAGCGTAGCATCGCCGATTGCGTGCGCGAGGAGCTCGCGATCTGGCGGGCGATGTATGAAGAAGTCGCGGCCCGCGATCCGCTCATCGACCTTGCCCTCGACTGGCTGGATTCAAACGTCCCCAATCCGCCGGGAACGCCCGTGCTGGTCCATGGCGATGCGGGGCCGGGCAATTTCATGTTCGAGGGCGGTCACCTCACCGCCCTGCTCGACTGGGAATTCGCCCATCCGGGCGATCCCATGGAAGACTTCGGCTGGTTTTCCATGCGGGCCGTGATGGAGCCGGTTCCGGACTTTGCCGGGCTGCTGGCGCATTACGGACGGACCTGCGGCATTGCGGTCGATCTCGATCGAATCCGCTACCATCGCGTGTTCGTCTCGACCCGGGTGGTCATCATCCGGCACCGGAACGTCACCGGGCAGCCAGGCACCTCCCTCGTGTCACGCGCACTGAACAGGCGTCTGCTGGTCACGGCCCTGGCTGAGGCCAACCGCATCCGCCTTGTAACGCCTCCGCCGCTAACCGCGCCGCCGACCGACCGAACGAGCCTGTTCGACACCACTGTTCACGATCTTCGCCACGCGATTGCCGAGGTGGCCGCCGAACCAGCCGTTGTCGCCGCAGCCAAGACCACCGCCAAAGTGGTGAAATATCTGCGGGAGCTGGACCGCTACGGCGCACTCGCGACGCAGACGGACCTGTCCGACCTGACGGCCGCGCTCGGATCCCGCCCGGACACCGTCGAAGCCGGCAAGGCTGCCCTGCGCGATGCGGTGCGGGCTGGCCGGGTCGACTTTCCGACGGCGCTGCAGTGCTTTGCCGGCTGCGCCGCGCGGGAGACACAGTTGGCGGCAGCCTCGTCGGGCGGCCTGGCCACCCGCACATTTCCGGCTCTCGAACAGTCGCAGGCAAACCATGGTTGACACCCCGCACACCCGCACCCGACCGGAGCAGGCTTCCGCAGTGGATTCGCCCTTCACGGCCAAGGACGACAGCTTCCATATCGACGTGATGTCGGACCGCTGGTGGGAGACCGAGACGGCCTGGTTCGCCTTCTGCAACCCCGAGCGCAAGCTGGGCGGTTGGCTGTACAGCATGTTCCGGCCCAACATCGGCACCGTGGCGGGCGGCTGCTGGATCTGGGACGACACCGCGCACCTGCCCTGGGAGGTGCCGTATTCGGCCAACTACACCGCTCTGCGGATGCCGAAGGACCAGGACCTCACCGACATCACCCTGCCGACCGGCGTGCGCATCAAGGCGCTCGAGCCGCTGACCCGCTACCAGCTTGGTTTCGAGGATGAGGACCGTCTGAAGGTCGACCTCACCTTCGACGCCGTGATGCCGGCGCGGCCGCTGCGCAAGGGCGATTCCTCGTTCAAGAATCTCAATCACTTCGACCAGTTCGGCCGGGTGACCGGCTCGCTGACCCTGCACGGCGAGCACATCCCGATCGACTGCTACGCCATCCGCGACCGCAGCTGGGGGCCGCGCCCCGAGCACCGGCCGGGCAAGAGCGCCTATGTGACCGGGATCGCCTCGCCGGACGACGCCTTCCTGGCCGTCACCAAGTGGAATGACGAGGCCAACTCGGTCGCCTACGGGTTCATGATCCGGGACGGCAAGATCGGCGATCTGCAGTCCGGCCGGCGCATCGTCGAGCGCTGTCCTGAGCGCGGCTGGGTGACAAAGATCACCATCGAGGCGGTCGACGAGTTCGGCCGTGATCTTCTGGCCGTCGGCGAGCGGATCAGCGGCATCATCATCAACCGCCACAGCTTCATCGACAGCAACGGCCTGATCGCCTGGACGATCAACGGCAAGACCGGCCATGGCGAGGACCAGGACATGTGGCCGGTCCATCGCTGGTCGGCGTTCCGGCGCGAGGCCCGCCGGGGAGGGGCACGATGAGCGCAGCTGCACCGGTCGACCAGCAGCCGCTGGCCGGCATCGTCGTCGTCGATCTCAGCCAGATCTACAACGGCCCCTACGCGACCTTCCTGCTGGCGGCGGCCGGGGCGACGGTGATCAAGGTCGAGCCGCCCGGCGGCGAGCCGCTGCGCCGGCGCGGCGTGGTTGGCGGAGCCGCCCTCCCATTCGCCATGCTCAACGGCCTGAAGCAGTGCATCGTGCTCGACCTGAAAAGCGAGGACGGCAAGCAGGCGCTGCTCGACCTGGCCAAGGACGCCGATGTCCTGGTCGAGAACTACGCGCCCGGCACGATGCCACGGCTCGGTCTCGGCGCCGATGTGCTGCAGGGGCTGAACCCACGCCTCATCTACGCGTCGAGCTCCGGCTTCGGCAGCGACGGCCCCTACCGCAACTACCCGGCGATGGACCTGACCATCCAGGCGATGGCGGGCGTGATGAGCACCACGGGCTTCCCCGACCGGCCGCCGGTGAAGGCGGGGCCGGCGCTGTGCGACTTCTTCGCCGGCATCCACCTTTACGGGGCGATCACCACCGCGCTGTACGAGCGCAGCACCACCGGCGTGGCCCGTCGGCTCGAAGTGGCGATGCAGGATGCGGTCTACGCCTCGCTCAGCTCCAGCCTCGGCATGGCGTGGGGCCAGCAGGGCGCGGCGAACCCGCCGCCGCCGCGCACCGGCAACCGCCATGGCGGCCTCGCCGAGGCTCCCTACAACGTCTATCCCACGCAGGACGGCTGGATCGCCATCATCTGCGTCGGTGACGTCCACTGGTCATCCTTCATCCGGCTGATGCAACGGCCCGAGCTTGCGGATGATCCGCGCTTCGGCTCACTCAAGGGCCGGGTCGCCCACATGGACGAGGTCGATGCCATCGTTTCGGCGTGGACGTCGCCCCGGACCAAGGAGGACGCCTTCCAGGCGCTGATGGGCGCGGGCGTGCCCTGCGCGCCGGTCCGCGACCTTCAGGAGGTGATGAACGATCCCAACATGCACGCGCGCGGCGCACTGCAGTGGCAGAACCATCCCGAGCACGGCCGGATCGTCGTGCAGCACTCGCCGCTGCGCTTTGCCGGCGTGACGCCGCGGCCGCTGGAGCCAAGCCATGCGCTGGGTGCCGATACAGCGGCGGTGCTGCGCTCCCGGCTGGGCTGGACCGACGACCGGATCGCCCGGGCCCAGACGCGCCCGAAAGCCTCTTCATCGTGACGTCGCGGCCCTCGCCGGGCCGCCTGCCAGGACTGGGACTGTTCCATGGGTGGAATCGTAGGCATCGACGTCGGTGGCACCTTCACCGACCTGTTCTACTCGAGTGACGGCATCCGGGTGGATGCGGTCCTCAAGGTGCCGTCGACACCCGATGATCCGAGCCGCGGCCTGATCGACGCGCTGCAGGCCGCCGGCATCGCGCCGTCGGCTCTGGACGTGATCCTGCACGGCACCACCATCGCCACCAATGCGGTGATCGAGCGGCGCGGCGCGCGCTGCGCCCTGATCACCACGCAGGGCTTCCGCGACGTGCTGGAGCTGGGCCGCCGCGACCGGCAGCGGATGTATGGAATGACGGGCGTGCAGCAGCCGCTGATCCCCCGCGAGATGCGGTGGGAGGTGGAGGAGCGCCTCGACCACACCGGCCAGGTGCTGGTGCCGCTCGACGAGACCCATCTGCGCGCACTGGCGACCGCGCTGGCCGCCGAGGAGATCGAGGCTGTCGTCGTCTCGTTCCTCCACGCCTACGCCAACAGCAGCCACGAGCAGCGTGCCCGCGAGATCCTGCGCGAGGCCAATCCGGACTGGGAGATCGTGATCTCCAGCGACGTGGTGCGCGAGTATTACGAGTTCGAGCGCACCAGCACCGCGGCCGTGCAGGGCTATCTGCAGCCGCTGGTCTCGCGGTATGCCCGCAACCTGACGCGCAAGCTCGAGGAGCTGGGGTTCGACCGCCAGACCCTTGTGATGCAGTCCAATGGCGGCCTAGTGCCGCTGGCCCAGCTCCCCGGCCGGGCCGCCAACATCGTGCGCTCCGGCCCCGCCGCCGGCGTCATGGCGGCCGCCCGGCTGGCGGCGGATGCCGGCTTCGACCATGTCATCACCGGCGACATGGGCGGCACCAGCTACGATGTCGCCGTGGTGGTGAAAGGCACGCCCCGCATCGCCGAGACCACGGAGCTCGACTTCCGCATCCCGCTGCGCCTGCCGATGATCGACGTCCACACCATCGGGGCCGGCGGCGGCAGCATCGCCTATATCGACCGGGGCGGCACGCTGCAGGTCGGCCCGCGCAGCGCCGGCGCCGTCCCCGGCCCGATCTGCTTCGGACGGGGAGGGACAAGCCCCACGGTCACCGACGCCAACGCGGTGTTGGGCCGCATCAACGCCGACCAGCCCATCGGCATGAAGCACCTGGCGCGGCTCGACGTCGCCGCCGCCCGGGCGGCGATGGCGGCGCTCGGCGCGCCTCTCGGACTTGGCATCGAGGAAACGGCCGAGGCCATCCTGACCATCGTGAACCACGTGATGGCGCGGCGCACGCGGCTGATGACCGTCGAGCAGGGACACGACCCGCGCGATTTCGCCCTTGTGGTCTTCGGCGGTGCGGGGCCGCTGCACGGCGCGGCGATCATGCGCGAGGTCGGCATCCGCACCATGCTGCTGCCGCCGCATCCCGGCGTGCTGTGCGCGCTGGGCTGCGCCGTCGCCGACATTCGCTACGACCTGTCGCGCACGGTCGAGCGACCGGTCCTCGGGCAGCCCGAGGGGCTTGTGCGGGACATCCTCGCCGGACAGCACCGCGACGGCGAGGCGCGGATGCAGGCCACGGGCACCGAGCTCGAGGCGATCGAGGTCTCGCATGCTGCCGAGATGTCGTATCAGGGCCAGATCCACACGCTGCGCGTTCCGATCGAGCCGTCTTGGACCGGTGCGGAGCTGATTTCTGCGTTCGAGGCCGTGTACAGGCAGGAATATGGCAACACGCTCGGCAGCGTGCCGGTGGTCATCGTCAGCCTGAAGACGGCCGTGCTCGGCGTCCGGCGCAAGCCGGTGATGTCCGTCTTGGCAGCGGCGGCCGACGGCGCCATAGCCGCACCGCGCGCCCGCCGCCCGGTGCATTTCGGGCGCTGGATCGACACGCCGATCTATGACCGGGCCGACCTGCTGCCGGGCATGCGCTTTGACGGTCCGGCCATCGTCGAGCAACCGGACACGACCAGCGTCATCGAGCCCGGCATGACGGCGCGGATCGATCGTCACGCCAACATCCTGATCGAGGTGGCCTGATGGACCCCGTCACCCTCGCCGTCGTCCGCGGTGCCCTGGAGCAGATCGCCGACGAGATGGACCTGCATCTCATCCGTGCTGCCCTGTCGCCGATCATCTCCGAGACCAATGACTGCGCGCACGGGCTTTACGACCCGGTCACCGGCGAAACCATCGCGCAGGGCGGCTACGGCCTGCCGATGTTTCTGGCCAACATGCAGTTCACCGTGCAGCGGCTGATCCCGATCGCCAACGAGGCCGGCGGCTTTCGCGAGGGCGATATCTGGATCTGCAACGATCCCTACCTCAGCGGCACGCATCTCAACGACGTCGTGCTGGTGTCGCCCTACTTCGTCGATGGCAAACTGTTCGCGCTGTTCGCCAATACGGGCCACTGGATGGACATGGGCGGCAGCGCGCCGGGCGGCTGGGTGCCCACCGCCCGCGAGATCCACCAGGAAGGCATCATCATCCCGCCGCTGCGCCTGTATGAGAACGGCAAGCGCAACGACGCGCTGGTGGCGATGATCACCGCCAATGTCCGGCTGCCGCAGCAGCTGCTGGGCGATCTCGCGGCGATGACCAATGTGTTCGCCGTCGGCCGTCGCGGCCTCGACGCGCTGGTCGCGCGCTACGGCGTCGGCACGCTGCGCGCCTGCATCGACGAGATGCTGCGGCGCTCCGAGGCCGAGATGCGCTCCTACATCGCCGAGATCCCCGACGGCACCTACCGGATCGAGGATTATTTCGACAATGACGGGGTCGACGACGTCCGGCTCACGGTGACGCTCGCCATCACCGTCTCGGGATCCGAGCTGCAGTTCGATTTCACCGGGACATCGCCGGCATCCCGCGGCCCGATGAACATCTCGGACGCGACGACGCGCTCGCTGTGCTTCGTGGCGCTGAAGCACATCTTCCCCGATGTACCGGTCAACGGCGGCGCATTCCGGCCGACACAGTTCACGATCCCGCAGGGCTGCATCCTTTCGGCCGCCTACCCTTCGGCCGTCGGCGGCACGACCGACGTGACGCAGCGCGTCGTCGACGTGGTGTTCGGTGCGCTGGCGCAGGCGATCCCGGCGCAGACCCCGGCCGCCCCATTCGGCACGACAGGCGTCGCCACTGTCTCGGGGCGCCACCCGCAGACGGGCCAATACTTTGTCGCCGTCTACCCATATCCGGGAGGTTACGGGGCCAGCGCGGCGTCGGACGGGCTCGTCAACGGCACGCCGCCCGGGTCGATGGCCAAGTTCATGTCGGTGGAGATGTCCGAGCACCGCTATCCGGTGCGGTTCCGCTATTTCGGCATTCGCGAGGGATCGGGCGGCGCCGGGCGGCACCGCGGCGGCTGCGGCACGCGCTATGGCATCGAGACCCTCTCCGACACGCTGGTTTCGATCCTGGGAGACCGCGTCGACCACGCACCGTTCGGGGTCGAGGGCGGCGGTCCGGCCGCGCCCAACAGCGTACAGATCGAAACAGGCGGGCGCAGATGGATCCCCCCCATGCGCAGCAAGGCCGAGAAACTGCCCTTTGCGCCGGGCGATGCCTTTCACCTGGCTTCGCCCGGTGGCGGCGGCTTTGGCGATCCGCTGGACCGGGACCCTGCGCTGGTCGAGGCCGACTTGAATGGCGGGATGATCGACATGGCGACGGCCGAGTCCGTGCACGGCGTTGTGGCAACCGTCGTGCGGACGATCCTCGACCGGCCTGTCTACCGTGTCGAACGGGACCGGACGCAGGAGCGCCGCAGCGCCATAGCGTCCACACTCGACCCAATCACCTGAGGCAGCGGATGCACCGGCGCCCCACCCCGGTTTTCGACGTCGCCGTTAGGGAGCCTATGATTGACCATTGGCGAATCGAAAAGCCGCATCCGGTGGCTTGCCCCGCCGGGTCTGGAATGGTCGTCAGTGACACGGCAGGTTCAGGACACGCATCGAACCAGAACGGTCGCCATGTCGCATGATGCGGTCCAGCGCGGTCCTCGACCGAAAGGGATGAAGATGACATCGGGCTCCCTGATCGCACCCGTGATTGTGCCCAAGGCGTCCGAGATCCTCGCGTCGCGGCTGCGTGAGCTCATCGTCAACGGACAGTTCACGCCGGGCGATTTCCTGCCCACCGAGCGCGAACTGGTGGCGGAATCCGGTTTGAGCCGTACATCGGTCCGCGATGCGCTGCGGGCGCTGGAATCCGACGGGCTGATCACCACCAAGGTGGGACGGACCGGCGGCTCGATGGTGACGCTGCCCGGCCGTGAATCCGTGGCCCGCTCCGTCGAGCTGTTCCTGCGCACCCACGGCATTCGCCTGGAATCGCTGCTGGAGTGCCGGGTCGCCGTCGAGCCGACGCTGGCGCGTCTGGCCGCCCGTCGCCGCACCCAGGCGCAGCTCGACGAAATGACCGCCCTGCACGAGCGGTTCATCGCGTCGTGCGACGACGTGCCGGTCTACAAGAACATCAATCTGGAGTGGCACCTCGCCATTGCCCGGGCCAGCGGCAACGAGCCGCTGATGGCCCTGATGGAGGCGGTTTCGACCGCGATCAAGGATGCGAGCGACTACCAGCATGTGACGACACCGGAGCGCCGCGCCGAGGCCGTCAAGGCACACACGGTCATCCTGAAAGCCATCGCCGACCAGGACGAGGCGGCTGCCTTCAAGCGGATGGACCGCCATGTCAGCACCTACCGCGACATCGCGATCCGCGCGGCGGGCGACTGAACAGTCCTGACCGTCAGCGGCGCAGGGCCGTGCTCCGAAGTGAGGCCGAGGACAGGCCTGTTCTGCATCTTCCACCGTCACGGCATGAAGGTGCCCCCATTCACGTGGATTGCCTGTCCGGTGACAAAGGCGGCCGTCGGCCCACACAGGTAGCGCACCATCCCGGCGACCTCCTCCGGCTGACCCCGCCGACCCAGCGGGATCTTGCGGTCGGCATGGTGTGCGGCCTTGGCCGGGTTCGACCCGCCCCGCACCGTGTCGATCATGCCCGGCACCACGCAATTCGACGTGATGGCGTATCGGGCGAGATCGCAGGCCAGGGCCTTGGTGAAGCCGACAATGCCGGCCTTGGCGGTCACGACATGGACACGCTCATGCGCGCCACTATGGCCGGTCATACCGCCGATGTTGATGATGCGCCCTCCGCCGTGCCGGGCGCGCGCGATGATGTGGGGCATCGCGGCCCGCGTCGTCAAAAACGCCGCGTCGAGCGTGACGCCCATGATCTCGCGCCACGCCGCATAGTCGATGGTCAGGATCTCGCCCTCCCGGCGTAGCGCCGCATTGTTGACGACGATGTCGAGCCCGCCCAGCGCCTCGACGGCCTGCGCGACAGCGTCATCGGCCTGCGCGGGATCCGCCAGATCGCCCGTCAGCACGATGGCTCGACGCCCCAGCGCCGTGATCTGGCGTGCCGTCTCCTCGGCATCGGCCCGCGCGGCGCGGGTATGGACGGCGACATCCGCCCCGCCCTGCGCCAACGCCACCGCGATGGCACGCCCGATATTGCGCGCCGCACCCGTAACGAGGGCGATGCGGCCGGCGAGGTCCCCTGTTTCAGCAGTGGCTGTCTCAGGCTTGGTCATGCGCAACCTCCTTCAGGAAGGCGAGATCCGGGCAATCGGGAAGGCCTTGAAGGGCGGCGAGCAGGCGTTCGGCAGGGGGCTGGCCAAGGCCGGCGAAATGGGTGTTGGCGCGATATTTGGCGGTCAGCTCAGCATCCGTCATCGGCTCGCGGATGCCGCCTCGCAGACAGGACTGACGGGCTTCCAGGACGCGTCCATCGGTGCAGGTGACGCGGACATGGCCGGTGTAGTTGGCGGGATACTCGTTGTCGGGGTCGACCACATAGATGACCTTGCCGGCAACCGCCTGCACGCGGGCATCGGCGATGCGCTCGTCCGTGAACTGGGCGAGCCCTGCATCGCCATCGACCAGGGCCACCGCAAGGCAGTAGGGCGTGCTGAACTTGGCGCCGTAGGGGGACGGGGGCGACTGCTTGAGCGCCAAGGGCTCCCAGAGCCGGTGCACCGTCCCTTCGCCCACCTCGCAGACAACGCTCGCGACATCTTCCGGTGTCAGGCCCTGGCGCCGCAAATTCAGCATGCAGTCGATATAGGGCTGGGTCATCGTCCCGCAGGCATAGGGCTTGAAGGCGACATCCGCGGCAATCCAGCGGCTGCCAAGCCCGTCGGTGAGATGATGGAACTCCGGCGTGGTCAGCGAGGGTGCAAAGGCCCTGAACAGCCCATGCCTGCCCTCGAACACGGTGGCAGGCCCGTCGAACCCCGCGCGCGCCAGCATCGCGGCGCGAATGCCGGCCTGCGCCGCCCAGCCCGCATGCATGCGCTTGGTCGAGGACCCGTCGGCGAGATACTCGATGATGCCCGAGGCCGCGCTGCCGGCGATGCCATAGGCATGCGCAGTCTGCTCGGCTGAGAGCCCCATGGCTTTGGCGGCCGCACCGGCTGCGGCTACCGTGCCGAGGACGGAGGTGGGGTGAAAGCCTGCCGCATGCACGCCCTTCTTGGCCACGAGACCGAGCCGGCACATCACCTCGATTCCGACCGCGATGGCTTTCGTCACGGTCCTGCCGTCGAGCCCGTCACGCTCGCCCAGCGCCAGAATGGCGGGCACGATCACGGCGCCTGAATGGACCGGACACCCCTCGAACGTGTTGTCGAAATCCTCGCCATGCGCGGCCACGCCGTTGGCGAAGGCGGCGCCGCCGGCGTCCAGCCCGCGACTGCGGCCCATGACCGAGCAGGGCCCATCCGCGTCAAGGCTGTCGACGACGGCCCTGGCATAGGGCTCGTGCCGCGCCGACAGGCTGAGGCCCACCGTGTCGACCACAGTGGAGATGGTCGCCTTGAGCGCAGCCTCTGGCAGGTCCTCGAAGCTTAGCGCCGCGCCCCATTGCGCCAGGCGCGCTGAGAACGTGTCGCCCGGAGCGATCCGTGTGTGGTCCATCGGATGGTCCTCGTTCAGTTTGCGCGCAGCGCCGACAGGCGCGAAAGGTCAGGCAGGGATGCGATGTCGAGGCAGGCGGCGAGCAGGTCATCGCCATAGCGGCGCGACAGGCCGCCATGGGCGACATTGCCGTGGAACTTGGCGATCAGCTCCGCGCGGGTCAGCGGCGCGTGGCGCCCGCCGCGCATGTGGGCGCGCCGGATCTCGCGCACCCGGCCGTCGCGCAGCGTTGCGCGGACATGGCCGGTATAGTCGACCGGATAGGGATTGGCAGGGTCGACCACGTAGCAAATGCGTTTCGCCAGCGCGAGAATGCGCGGCTCGCGTGCTTTCTCGTCCGTGAACTGGGCAAGGCCCGCATCGCCATCAAAGAAGCCGACCGCCATGCCAAACGGCATCGAGAATTTCGCCGCATAGCCCGAAGGCGGGGCGTGCTTGTCCGCGAGCGGCTCCCAGAGCCGGTCCACCGGCCCCTCTGCCGCCTCGCAGATCACCTCCACGATGTCGTCCGCCTGCACGCCCTCACGGGCGAGCGCGATCATGCAATCGATATAGGGGTGGATCATCGTCCCGCACGCATAGGGCTTGAAGGCGATGGCCTCCAGCAGGAAGCGCTCGCCAAGCCCGTCAAGCATGCCGTCGAGCCGCGCCGGCGCGTCGCGGCCGAACACCTTGAACAGGTTGCGCCGCCCCTCGAAAATCGTGCGCGGTCCAACGAAGCCGGCCTGTCCCAGCATGGCGGCGCGATAGCCCGACTGCGCTGACCAGCCCGGGTGCAGGCGCTTCGTCCAGGCCCCTTCCGTCAGGAATTCGCCGATGCCGGACGCGAAGCTGCCGGCGATGCCCAGCGCGCGCCCCATCTGGAGCTTGTCGAGCCCCAGCGCCACGCCCGCGCCTGCTGCCGCGCCGATCGTGCCCAGTACGCCCACGGGATGGAAACCGGCCTTGTGGATGGCGCCCGGCACC
>JBEIIL010000100.1:0-14681 GCA_040380755.1 Methylobacteriaceae bacterium
ATGATCGTGGTGTTGCGGCCGGTGTTGCCGCCGCCCAGCCAGCCCTTCTCGACGACGGCAATGGAGCGCAACCCGTGGGCGCGGGCCATATAGTAGGCCGTCGCTAGCCCGTGCCCGCCGCCGCCGACGATCACCGCCTCGTAGGCCGGTTTGGGCTCCGGCGAGCGCCACTGCTCGGGCCAGCCCCCATGGCCGGACCAGGCCTGGCGGAGAAGGGCGAGGGCGGAAAAGCGCATGGGTTGGTTCCGGTCGACAACTGGATATGAAGGGCAGGATCGGGCCCGTCCTTCTAGGCCATTCGCGCCGCGCGCGCGACAGTCGTGTCGGCTGGGCACGGAAGGGTGTAACGTTTTCTGGTCCCGCGGAACTGACCACCGGGCCACGTCACGACGGAGCTTTTCCATGCCCTCCGCCTATCTGGTCGCAGGCGCCGTCGTGGCGGTTGCGCAGGCCTATCTGATCGTTGGCGGCCTGGTCGCCATCGCCTTCCTGGCGGCCGGATTGAGCCGGGTCGATCCGCAGGCGCGTTGCTCCTATGCGTTCCGCCCACTGCTGGTGCCGGGCCTGGTCCTGCTGTGGCCGCTGGTGCTGATGCGCTGGCGCAGCCTGGCTCAGGGCAGGGGGTGACGATGCGCCGCGCCCACATCACCGCCCACCGGGCCATCTGGATCAGCCTTGCCGTGCTGCTGCCGCTGATCCTCGCCGTTGGTTTCGCCCAGCGTGCCTGGACACTGCCGGAGAAGCCCTCCGTCCGTCTGGCTCCGGGAGTTGCGCCATGAGCGTTCGCTATATCCCGGTCACCTGGACGCGCAGCAAGATGCTGTACGACGCCGTGCTGGTCGCAGGCGTGGTGCTGTTCCTGTGGGCGTTCGACACAGCCGCACAGCGCGCGGGCGCGCTCACCGTGCCGACCGACTATGGATCGCTGGTCATCCGCGTCTATGGCAGCTGCGCCTTCGTGTTGCTGACCCTCGTGCTGGCGATCGGCCCGCTCGCCCGGCTCGATCGTCGCTTCCTGCCGCTGTTGTACAACCGGCGGCATTTTGGCGTCGTCACCTGCGTGGTGGCCGTGACCCACGCCTACACGGTGCTGGACTGGTACTTCGCCTTCAGCCCCACCGACCCGTTCGTGGCGATGCTGGCCGCTGATGCCGGTGATGGTCGCCTGGCGACCATTCCGTCGGTGATTTTCGGTGTCGCGGCGCTGCTGATCCTGCTGGTGCTGGCAGCGACCAGCCATGATTTCTGGCTGAAGTTTCTGGGGCCGGCCCTGTGGAAGGGCCTGCACATGGGCATTTATGCGGCCTATGCGCTGGTGGTTGCCCATGTCGCCTTCGGCCCGCTGCAGAGCGCCCAGAAGTCCGGTTTTGCCCTCGTCGTCGTCGGCGGGGCTGCTCTTCTGGTGGTTCTGCACCTGGCCGCGGCCTGGCGGGACGCCGACAAAGCGCGGATTGCCACGGGGCATGAGGGCCTCATCTGCGTCGGAGATGCGGCATCGATCCCCAGCGGCCGCGCCGTGATCGTCCGCCCGGCTGACGGCGAGGCGGTCGCGGTGTTCAACGATGACGGTCGCTATTCCGCCGTCAGCCATCTGTGCGCCCACCAGAACGGGCCGTTGGGCGAGGGCCGGATCATCGACGGCTGCATCACCTGCCCGTGGCACGGCTTCCAGTATCGCCTCGTCGATGGCTGTGCGCCGGCGCCGTTCACGGAGCGCATCGCCACCTACCGGTTGGTGCTGGACGGCGACATCTTGCTGCTTGATCCGCGGCCGAATCCGCCTGGCACGCCGGTTCCCCCTGTCAGCTTGCCGGCGAGGGCCGCCTGATGCGCAATGACGAGCCGTTCTTCATTGGCTGGAGCAACAGCCCTCCGGCGGCGATCATGCGCTTCAGCCTCGCCTGCGCTGCCGGGCTGCTGCTGATCCTCGGCCTGCTCGGTTACGGGCTGGGCGGCGCCATCGACGATCCGTCGCGCAACCTGTTTGCCGGCATTGCCAGCGCGCCCCAGGCCCAGCCACAGGACTGGCTGGGCGATCAGGTGCTGACCGGGGTTCTGACCCATCGGCCGTCCCCGGTGCTCCACCTGCCGCCGACGCCTGCCGCCCCGTTCGGTCGGGCCATCATCCTGTCGGGCGACGGCAAGCGTGGCGCCACGGTGCCGGCCGGTGGCGTCGGCGTGACGCTTGTCGGTGGCCTGCTGCGCCGCGGCGACGTCGAGATGCTGGTCGTGGGTGACGAGGCGAAGCCGGCCGCGGCCCCGATGGCGGTTCCTGCACCGATACCGCTTGGCCGATGGCGCGCGGTCGGCGAGATCTGCGACGGCAAATGCTACCCGGGCGGAATGAAGCCGGGTTCCGGCATGGCCCACCGTGCCTGTGCAGCCCTCTGCATCACGGGCGCCGTCCCGGCCTTGTTCATCGTTGCCGCACCCGTCGGCGGGGCCAGTTCGCTGCTGCTCGCCGGTCCCGACGGCGGACCGCCATCCGAAGCGCTCGTCGCGCTGGCCGGCCGGCCGGTCGAGCTGGAGGGCGAGGTCGAGCGCCTCGGCACCATCACGGTGTTCCGCGTCGATCCCGCAAAGGCACGCATGCCATGAGGGCCGCCGCACCGGCGCTGTTCACCGCCGTCGCCGTCGCCGCGGCCTGGGGCCTCTGGCTGGCCTCCGGCGTCGTTGCCAATTGGCTGCCACCCGCGGTCGCCTGGCCGGTGGTCAGGCTCGCCGTCGTGATGGTCGGCCTTTGCCTGCTCGATGCCGCCTGGAAGCGGATCCGTCCGCCAAGGCTCCACTGACCCTGTGTTTTCATCCCGTCCGGAGACTGCCATGCCCGTCGACCATCCCGTGGTTCTCGTCACCGGCGCCGCTGGCAATCTCGGCCGCGCCATCCTGGCCGAGCTTGACGCCTCAGGGGCCGGCATCGTTGCTGTCGACCGTGAGGCCGCCTGGGTCGAGCCCGCCGTCGCAGCGCTGCCGGGTGCCGTGCGTCACATGGCCCGCGCCGTCGACCTCGGCGATCCCGCGGCCTGCGTCGCCCTCGTCGCCGCGGTGCTCGAGCGCTACGGCCGGATCGACGGGCTCGCCCATACGGTCGGCGGCTTTGCCGCAGCAGGCATCGACACTTCCGACGCGGCCCTGTTCGACGGCATGTTCAGGCTGAACGTGCTGACCACCGTCAACATCGTTCGGGCCGTCGTGCCGCCGATGCGCGACGCCGGTCGCGGCAGCATCGTCGCCATCGGCGCAGGTGCTGCCCTGAAGGCGCCGGCCGGGCTGGCCGCCTACGCAGCCGCGAAGGCGGGCGTGCTGAAGATCGTCGAGAGCGTCGCCGACGAGCTGAAGCCGACGGGTGTGCGGATCAACGCCGTGCTGCCGAGCATCATCGACACGCCGCAGAATCGCACCGCCATGCCGGATGCCGACCATGCGGCCTGGGTGGCGCCCGCGACGCTGGCTGCCACCATCGGTTTCCTGCTGGGCGAGGGCGGATCGGCGATCACCGGCGTCTCCTTGCCGGTGAACGGCCGGGTCTGACCGCAACCGGCCTTAGCGCGGCGGTTCGCGGTCCCGGCGCGGCTTCTTGTAGGGCTTGGCGTCGGCGCGGACCGGATCGAACCCGCCGGCCGGCGGCAGGGCGGCGTCCTCGGGGCGGCGCACGGCCCGGGTCCGGAACGGCCTCTCTGGAGCGCGAGCAGGCGCCTCGCCCTCGGTCCGGGGGCGCTTGCCCGCATAGGGCTTGCCGCTGAACGGCCGCTCGCCGGCGGACCGGTCCGCGCCGGGCGGGGCTCCCGCGGCCTTACCGGAATACGGCTTGCCGGCCGCCTCGGCGCTGCGATGGCGCGGCGGGCTGCCACTATCCTCGCCGGCCGGCAGCCCGCGCCGTTCGGTGCGGGGATCGGTGGCCGGGCGGATGCGAATGTCGCCCTCGCCGGCAGAGCGGACGGCAGCGGCGAACCGGTCGGCCGCCTCGACGGCGATCTCGAAGCTTGTCTCCCGTTCGCCGATCTTGATGGCCCCGACATCCTTCTTGGTCACATGGCCAAGCCGGCAGATCATCGGCAGCAGCCATTTCGGGTCGGCATTCTTCTGCCGTCCGACGCTCATCCGGAACCACGCGGTCGCGCCCATCGGACGACGCGGTCCGTCGTCGGCCTCGGCGATGCGCGGGCGCCGCTCGCCGGGCGGGCGCGGGCCGCGGTCTGGAACCGTATCGAGAATGTCCTCCGGCGCAGGAAGACGGCTGCGGTGCAGGCGGATCAGCGCCGCCGCGACCTCCTCGGCCGTGCGTCCCGCCAGCAGGGCCCGGCCGAGCTCGAGATCCTCCTCGCTGGCCGGCTCCGCCAGCAGCGGATCGGCAAACAGCCGCTCCTGGTCGCGCGCGCGGATGTCGTCAGCCGACGGCGGCACCACCCACGTGGCCTCCACCCGGGCACCGGCAATCAGCGTCTCGGCCTTGCGCCTGCGTGTATAGGGCACGATCAGGGCACACAGGCCCTTGCGGCCGGCCCGGCCTGTGCGGCCCGACCGGTGCAGCAACGTCGCGGACTCATTGGGCAAATCGGCATGGATCACCAGACCGAGATCAGGCAGGTCAAGCCCGCGCGCCGCCACGTCGGTGGCGACGCAGACCCGCGCCCGCCCGTCGCGCAGCGACTGCAGTGCCTGGGTGCGGTCGTTCTGGCTGAGCTCGCCCGACAGTGCGACGACGGCGAAGCCGCGCTCCTGCAGGCTGGCATGCAGGCGCTTGACGCCCTCGCGCGTGGCGCAGAACACCAGCGTGGCGCCGGCCTCATGGAACCGCAGCACATTGACGATGGCGTGCTCGACATCGTTGGGCGCCACCTTGAAGGCGCGGTACTCGATATCCCCGTGCGGCTGGTTGCGCTGGATCGTGTCGATGCGGATCGCGTCGCGCTGGTACTGCCGTGCCAGTGCGGCGATCTGCGGCGCGATGGTGGCCGAGAACAGCAGTGTCCGCCGTCCCTGTGGCGTCGCATCGAGGATGAAGGTCAGGTCCTCGCGAAAGCCGAGGTCGAGCATCTCGTCGGCCTCGTCGAGGACCACGGCCCGCATCGCCGAGGTGTCGAGACGGCCGCGCTCGAGATGGTCGCGCAGGCGCCCGGGCGTGCCGACGACGATGTGAGCGCCAGCCTCGAGCGCCCGCTGCTCCTTGCGCACATCCATGCCGCCCACGCAGGTGACGATGCGTCCGCCCGCCGGAGCATAGAGCCATTCCAGTTCCCGGTGGACCTGCATGGCGAGCTCGCGGGTCGGCGCAACGACCAGGGCCAGCGGCGCCTCGGCGCGCTCGAACCGGTCGGCCCCGCCCAGCAGGGTCGATGCCAGCGCCAGCCCGTACGCCACGGTCTTGCCCGAGCCTGTCTGGGCCGACACGAGCAGATCGCTACCGTCGGTGCGCGCATCGAGCACCGCCGCCTGAACGGGTGTCGGTTCCAGATAGGCCTTGTCGGCCAGCGCCCGGGCGAGGGCGGGATGGGTCGGCGGAAATGGCATGGTCGGGTCCCGCTTGGGCCGGACCCTTGGCCCGGCAGGGCGGTCGCGGCGGCGCGTCGAAGGGTATCGCGGGTGGATAGCGTATTGCCGCAGCAAGTGCCATCGCCGCGGCGGCGCCCGGACGGCCGCGGCTGTCGGTATGCGGGCTTGTCGCCCGCCGCAGACTATTCCGCGGTCGTCGCAACGACCTTTGGCTTCTTCACGCGCTTGGGCTTTTCGGCAACGGGCTCAGGGACCTGTGCGGCGATCTCGATGTCCCGCGCGAGGCGCAGGGCCCGCAGCCGCTGAATCTTGGCAGCGGTCGAGATCTCGGTCTTGTGCTGCTCGTCCAGGCGCTGCTTGGCCTCGCGCTTGCGCTGCTCGCCCTTGTCGAAGGCGAGGCCGGCACGCTTCTTGGCCTCATCGCTGGTCATGTTGCGGACGCTCATGGCGTTCCTCCCGGCGCGGTCATGGGTTGCGGATCGGTCCGGCAACAGCCGGTCCGGCAGGTCTGACGCGGGCTGCGGCGGAGGCCGCTGTCAGCGATTGCGGGCCTTGCGGGCGGCGTAGCGCGCATCGCGCGCGGCCTTCTGCTCGGCTGCGCGAAGCACGGCCTGACGCGCCTCTTCTTCAGCGGCCGCGATCTTGGCGGCAGCCGCGGCAGCCGCCTCGGCGGCTTCCCGGATTTCGCGGGCGGCCTTGGCTTCGACGCGGGCGATTTCGCGGGTCGCGCGGGCTTCTGCGATCTTGGCGCGCTCGGCGCGGCGCGCCTGTACGGCGGGGTCGTCCTCGGCGGGTCTGGCCTTGAAACGCTGCAGCAGCGCTTGCTTGGCGGCTGCCTGCCGTCCCAGCCTCTCGTCGAGCTTGTTGTCCTTGAAGTCGTTCACTGCCCGTCGCTCACTCGAAGTCGCTCAGAAAAAAGTCCCCCCGGGGGGACCGGATGTCCATGGCCTGAAGACATCGCCGGGCGAACCGCGGCGATGCCCCATGCTGACGCGGCCCGAAGGTCGCGGCGGTCGTGTCAGTCGAGCGCCTTGAGGCGATCGGCCGACATCTTGCCGCTCTTGCGGTCGGCGACGAGTTCGAACTCCACCTTCTGGCCCTCGCGCAGGTCGTTAAGACCGGCGCGCTCAACGGCGCTGATGTGGACGAAGGCATCGGTTCCGCCGCCATCAGGCGCGATGAACCCGTAACCCTTCTGCGAATTAAACCACTTAACGGTTCCCGTGGCCATGGAAACCCCTTTCTCGAGAGTACGTGTCTTGCTTGCCTGCGCGCGCGCCGGCCGTCGAAATCGCATTTTCAGGTGAGGAAGAGATCCGGCGCGCCGACGGATCGCAATCCGCGCGAAGCCAAGTCGTCCGACCGTCCATCGACGCGGTTACAATGCGCCTGTTGTGGCGAAACTACAAGGAGAATGTCCGGACGCCGCCGTAAAGGTTGAGTTGATCAGGCCGGAACCTCAGCAGCCGCAGCCGCAAGCCTTGTCGCGATCACCTTGGTGCTCTCCGACGAGTTGACCGTCGCGCCGCCCTCCATGACGATCACCGTGTTGCCGGAAGCCGAGGTCTGCACGGCAATGACCTTCTCGGGACGGACGAAATTGGTGCCGCCTAGGCTCTTCACTTCCACGAGCGCCTGCATCGGGCTTGCTTTCCGGCCTGACCGTCAGGCCTGTTCCCGACCGCTTGCGCGATCCGGTTGCCGCGTCCGGTCCGGACGCCCGATGGACTGTCGGCGCAATTCGTAAAGATAAAGGCGCGGCCTTGTGCCAGATCGCGGACTATGGGGCGTGAGGCCGCGTGTCCGGCCCGTCGAGCTCATAGGTCCAGACACGGAAGGCCTTGAGGATGTGCGGCCCGAAGGAGTTGATCAGCGGAATGTCGGCGGCGTCACGACCGCGGGCGACGACGATGCGGCCGATGCGCGGCTTGTTGTTGCGCGGGTCGAAGGTCCACCATCGACCGCCCACATGCACCTCGATCCAGGCCGAGAAATCCGCCGGGTCGACGATCGGGACGCCGATATCGCCGAGATAGCCGTTCACATAGCGCGCCGGGATGTTCAGGCAGCGCAGCAGCGCAATGGCCAGATGGGCATAGTCCCGGCAAACGCCGACGCGCTCGTGATAGGCCTCGAAGGCGGTGCGGGTGGCGCGTGCATTGCCATAGCCAAACGTGATGTGCCGGTGCACGAAGTCGCAGACGGCCTGCACGCGGCCCCAGCCCGGCTGCGTGGTGCCAAAGAGGTCCCAGGCCGTCTGGCTGAGCCGGTCCGTCTCGCAGTAGCGGCTGCCCATCAGGAACACGAGCGTATCGTCGGGCAGGGCGGCCACCGACGTCTCGGCTGCGCCGACATCGGCGGCATCGGGCCGGCCGCTATCTTGCACCGTGCCGTCTCCCCAGAGCTGAAGATCGCCGGGCGGGGCAACGAAACGCCGGCACCGGTTGCCGAACAGGTCCGCATAGAGGGAACTTGGCACGGCCGGAACCGTCATGAAGGTTTCCGGCGCGATGACCGCGCCGGCATGATCGTCATGGATCGTGAGCAGGCACACCATCGGTGTCGGTGCCGCGCAGGTGACGGTGATGTCGAAGCCGTAGCGGATCTGCATGGTGCCTCTGGCCGCATAGCGGGGAAAGCCGGGGCGGGGCGGGAAACCGCGGCCGAACAACGTCACAAACACGGTGCGGACGGAGAAAGTTCCCGCCGTCGGAGCTGATGTCGGAAACAATGTGCTGGTTGGTCATACGGTGGGCCACCGCCGTGTCAATCACGGTGTCTCGGTTGCGCCGGCAGGAGCAGGTTGCTGTGGTCAGGGCGTTGCCAGATCGCCGAAAGGCAACCTGACGAAAAAGACAGGTTCCCGAACAGGTTCACGTCTTGAAATCGTCGTGCGCCGGGCCTACCGGTCGGCGATGCAGGACACCGAATTTCCTCTTGCCGATCAGCATACCCGCCCGGGGATCGTGTTCGCATTCCGTTTCGACGCGGAAGGACGCGGCGAGGAGCTTGCCCATAACAGGGCGCCCCGGCTGGACGAGCCGAATGTCGCGTTCTGGTGGGTGCATGTGAACCTTGCCGACAAGCGTGGGCGTGACTGGATCACCGCCGTGCCGGCGCTGCCGAACGAGGCGCGGGACATGCTGCTCGAAAGCGATGCGCATGATCGCGTCGATATTGCCGGCGATGTTCTGGCCGGGGTCTTCGTCGACCTCAGGCTGGAGTTCACCCACACGACCGACGAGACGGCCGAGCTACGCTTCATCCTCGCTGACCGGTTGCTGATCACCGGCCGCCGCCATGCGCTCAGCTCGATCGAGGCGACCCGCGCGGCGGTGGCGTCAGGCCGTCCCGTCTTGACTGCCTTGGATCTACTGGAGGCCATTGTCGATCGCGAAACCGACTCCGTGTCGCATGCCGCCACCGCATTGGGTCACGCCGTCGACACCATTGAGGACCGCATTCTGGAAGGCTATGTCCGCGATGCCCAGACGCCGATCGGCGCGGTCCGGCGCCGCGCCGTCAAGCTCAACCGGCAGCTCTCGCGCCTGCACGGCCTGTTTCGCCGCGTCGAGCTGGCTCCGGCGATCCGCCTGCCGTCGGACGTGCGAGAGGCAGCGGGCCGGATGGCGCAGCGGCTCGAGTCGATCCACCAGGAGGTGCACGCCTCGCAGGACAGGGCCCGACTGCTGCAGGACGAGGTCGGCGCCCAGCTCGCGGCCGAGAGCAACCGCCAGCTCAACGTCCTGTCGAAGCTCACAGCAGTGTTCTTGCCAGCGACCCTCGTGACGGGCCTGTTCGGCATGAACACCAAGGGCCTGCCCTTCGGCGACGACGAAGTGGGCTTCTGGAGCGCCTCCGCCGTCGCCTTCAGCGCGGCCATGCTGGTTTGGCTGCTGCTGGTCGTGATTCAACGCCGGAGCGGCACGAGCCGCTGACGCGGGCGCAATGACGCCGAGGCAGTCTGGCGCTCGGGGGGCGTTGCAAACGATCCGGGGTGCTGTCGAAGACGCTGTCTCGCCAACCTGAGGCCGACAGACGCAATCGGGCTCCAGATCCCGACCTCCATGATCGCAGGCGCCGCCACCGTCATCGATTGACGGCCGCCGGCAACCTCGGACGGGCGACAACGACAAGCCGACGTGTACAGGGACCGGCTCCGCCATTCCGGCGAACTATCGGATTTGGCTGGGGGACCTGGATTCGAACCAAGATTAACGGAGTCAGAGTCCGCTGTTCTACCGTTGAACTATCCCCCACCGGCGCAGGGCGCGGTGCGCGCGGTCGCTCTGCGCGGGTGGCGGGGTGATAGCGAAGCGGGGGCGGCTTGGCAAGACGATCTTGCGACCGGCCACCCCGCGTGGGGTTACAGGCTCGGGTTCGGGGCTGGATCGGCGCCGGCGGGCGCTGCCGTCCTCTGCGGGGCCGGATCGCGCGGTGCAAGGCCAATCAGGAAGGCCGCCAGCAGCCCGGCCGCCAGAACGGTGGCGGCGAGCGCGCCGATCCACGCACCGCCGACGGCGAGCCAGACGGCCCCTGCCAGCGACAGGGTGACCACGAGTTCGGCCAGGGCGAACACGCCGGAGTTGCGAAAACGGTCGCCAAAATCGCGCCGGCGGATCCGCGACGGCTCGGCCAGGGCCAGCAGCGTCGCCGCAACGGTCGCAAAGGTGCAGCCAAGGCCGGTCCACACCGCTGCGGCCGGATCGCGCAGCGCCATCAGCAGCACCGGCAGGCCGAACAGAAGCACCGACGCCGTCAGCGCCGCCTCAACCTTGGCGCGCGACACGGTGCCGGCCGGCACCGGCGCAGTGGCGATCAGCTCGGGTGCCTCCTCGGCGGCCAGCGTCAGCCAGGCGATGCCGCCCGCGAGCTTGCCTGCGAATACCACCAGCATCGGCGCGATGATGCTGGTGGCGAGATTGTCACCGCCCTCCAGCCCGGCCAGCGCCAATCCGACCGGAATCAGCGCGAAGGCGCGCTGCAGCACGGGCATCAGAATCCAGGGATCGCGGACCAGCAGCAGCCATTCCTTCCGGCGAAGGGCGGCGGGCCCGTCGGCGCGGAACCGCAGCGGCCGCTCCTGTGCCGGCCCCGTCCGGCCGGGCGCGGCAACGCCTGCGGCCGCGGCACGGCTGCGGGCAAAGACCGCACCACAGGCCTGTGCCATGAGCGCGAAGATGGCAGCACCGAGCAGCAACAACATGATGACCGCGTCGAGATCGCCCAGCAGCGCTCGGCCCGGCAGCCAGGCGAGGCCCGTACTGGCCGGATCGGTCACCGACACCTCGTCGAGGAGCGTCAGCTTGCGGTCGATCGGCAATTTGTTGAAGGCGTGGACGGCAAAGCCGAGGCCGGTCCCGATCAGCACTGCCAGCGCCTGCCCGGCGGTCCGCGTGAGGCGCGGGCCGATCAACCGCACCAGCCCGAGCGCCAGCACCAGCCCGACCGCTGTTCCTGCCAGCCCGAGCGCCACTGTGACCGGATAGATCGCCAGCCATGCCGGCTGGCCGCGCAGCAGGCCCATATGCGCCAGCGGCGCCAGGAAGATGCAGAACGGCGCCGTGGTTGCGACGGCCAGCGCAAGGGCCCGGACGGCGAAGATGCGCTGTGGCGGCACTGGCGCGCTGAAGACGAGGTCGAGCGTGCCGGCTTCGAAGAAGGCCCTGACCGCGCCGCTGAGGGCCTGGGCGACGATCAGCGTGAACAGCACCCCAACGGCGCCGCTCATCAGCGGCAGGATCAGTTCTGCGGGCACCGTCTGGGGTACGCGCGAGACGATCGCCACGGTTCCGTAGGCCAGCAGGTGCAGCGTGACCACCGCGAGGATCAGCACGGCCATCACCAGCCGGCGGCCTCGGACCCGCACGTCAAAGGCGCGGCGCAGCCACAGCCGCATGTCGTGCCGCAGCAGGAAGACTGTCGAGGCGCGTAATCCGGGATCGCTCAAGCCGCTTCACCCGTAACCAGATCGAGGAAGATCGCCTCGAGCGTTCCGCCGGAGCCCGACGTGGTCCGGTGGCGCAGTTCATCCATCGTGCCTTCCGCCAGCAACCGGCCGCCGCGGATGATCCCGATGCGCGACGACAGGCGTTCGGCGACCTCGAGAATGTGGGTGGTCAGGATCACCGTGGCGCCGGCGGCGGCGCGCGCCGCCAGCAGGTCCTGCACCTGCCGGGCAATGGCGGCGTCGAGCCCGGTCAGCGGCTCGTCGAGGATCAGCAGTTTTGGATCGTGGATGAGGGCGCCAGCCAGCGCGACCTTCTGGCGCATGCCGCGCGAGAAGCCTTCGCAGCGGCTGTCGCGCTGCGCCCAGAGCTCAAGCGCCTGCAGGAGCTCGCAGGCCCGGCGCTCGGCATCGGGCCGCGGCACCGACCACAGTCCGGAGACAAATTCGAGATACTCCAGCGGCGTGAGCTTGTCGTAGAGCATCGGCTCGTCCGGCAGCCAGGCGACGATGCTCTTGGCGGCGAGCGGATCAGCCACCGCATCGATGCCGTAGATGCGGATCGTGCCGCTGTCGGGCCGCATCAGGCCCGCCACCATCCGCAATGTCGTGGTCTTGCCGGCGCCGTTCGGGCCCAGCAGGGCGTAGAACTCGCCGGGCTGTACGGTGAGGTCGAGGCCGTCGACGGCCGGACGTCCGAAGGACTTGCGCAACGCCGTGAGCTGCAGCGCCGGGGGGAAGGGCAGAGCTGTCATCGAAGGGTCGGGCTCCCGTGTCGCAGCCAGCCGGCCCGACCACTGGCAGCTTGGCGGTCATCGGTTGCCAAAGCCTTGCAGCCCTCGCCGAAAGCCGGTCGGACATGCCTGTCGGGATGCCGGGTGCGACTGCGACCGGCGCGTCAGGCGGGTTCGGTGAGCTCAAGGACCGCGATGATCCGGTCAGTGACCACGCCAGGGGACAGCGAAACCGGCACCTCGATGATTTTTTCGTCGGCTGCCGGCGGCTCGAGCGCGGCAAACTGGCTGTCGAGCAGCGACGGCGGCATGAAATGGTTGCGGCGGCCCGCCATCCTCGCGCCGATCAGCGCCTGGCTGCCGGCGAGATGGACGATCCGTACGCGCCCTCGACCGCCGGCCAGCACGTCCCGATAGGCGCGCTTCAGCGCCGAGCAGGTGACGATGGCGCTTTCGCCCACCGCGAGCCGGGCGTCGATCCAATCCGCGATCGCCGCCAGCCAGGGCCAGCGGTCGTCGTCCGTCAGCGGCACGCCGGCGCTCATCTTGGCGATGTTGCCCGGCGGGTGGAACGCATCGGCGTCGCGGAACTCCCAGCCGAGACGGTGGCTGAGGCGCGCCGCCGTGGTCGTCTTGCCACAGCCGGCAACGCCCATCAGGACGAGGACGATCGGCCCGCCGGCCGGAACGGCGGGGGTCATGCGCCGGGCTTCTTCGGCTCGACATGGCCGCCGAAGCCCTTGCGCATGGCCGAAAGCATCTTCTCCGCGAAGGTGTGGTCCTGCCGCGAACGGAACCGGGCATAGAGCGCTGCCGTCAGCACTTCGGCGGGAACGGCCTCCTCGATGGCGGCCTGCACGGTCCAGCGACCCTCGCCGGAATCCTCCACATGGCCCGAATAGGATGCGAGATCGGGCTCGTCGGCCAGCGCCTGGGCCGACAGGTCGAGCAGCCACGACGTGACGACGCTGCCGCGTCGCCACACCTCGGCAATATCCGGCAGGTCGAGGTCGAGCCGCAACTCCGGCGCGACATTCGGCCCGCCGGCGTGGCGCAGGATGTCGAAGCCCTCCGCCATCGCCTGCATCATGCCGTACTCGATGCCGTTGTGGATCATCTTGACGAAGTGGCCGGAGCCGCTGCGGCCGGCATGCAGCCAGCCCTGCTCGGCGCGGGGATCACGCTCATCCCGTCCTGATGTTCGCGGAATGTCGCCCAGACCGGGGGCCAGGGCCGCAAAGATCGGCGAAAGCCGGTCGACCGCGGCCGTGTCCCCGCCAATCATCAGGCAGTAGCCGCGCTCCAGGCCCCACACGCCGCCCGAGGTGCCGACATCCAGATAGCTGAGGCCCTGCTGCGCCAGAGCGGCGGCGCGGCGCACGTCATCCTTCCAGAAGCTGTTGCCGCCATCGATGATCGTGTCGCCCGGCGACAGCAGCCCCGCCAGCGCCGTCACGGCGTCCTCCGTTGCGGCACCGGCGGGCAGCATCACCCACACGGCGCGCGGCGGCACCAGGGCCGCCACCAGGGCCTGCAGATCGGCCACCGCGACGGCGCCCTCGGCGGCCAGCGCCTGGCCCGGGGCGGGGTCGCGGTCATAGACGACGCAGGCATGGTCCGCCCGCAGCAGGCGCCGGACGATGTTGGCGCCCATGCGCCCGAGGCCGACCATCCCGAGTTGCATTGTCTGTCTCCACCGCCACCATGCAGGCGCGGTCAGGAACGCAAAGGACCGCCCGCTGTCAACGGGTGAGTGCACAGGGGCCGGCGCACGCGTCAGGTCTGGCCGGGCTTGAGCTTGTAGAAGATGTGTCGCCCGATGACGTCCATCTTCGTCAGGCGCTTGGCCCAGAATGGCCGCACATAATTGGCGTGGTAGTGGGTCGAGGCACCAACCTCCGACAGATAGGTCTGGCCGTAGGTGACATTCCGGGCAACGCGCACGGCCGTCTGCCAGGATTCCTGCTCGGTGATCCGCAGCGACTTGCCCTCGCACGCGAAGGAGAACTGGCAGGCAAACTTGCGGTGACGGTTCTGGTAGACGACGCCGCAGACCGACGTGGGATAAAGCCCGCTGCGCACCCGGTTGAGAACCACCTGGGCGACAGCCGCCTGGCCGTCGACGGGCTCGCTGCGCGCTTCGAAATACACCGCCTCGGCCAGGCAGCGCTGCTCGCGGCTGAGGTTGTCGGGGTCGATCAGGCTGGCATAGCTCGGCCGCCCTTCGTCCTTCGGAACAGCGGTGACGGTGGCAGTGCTGTTGCGCCGCGAGGCCGCCAGCCCCTCGGGCGAGACGGGTGCGGCGGCGATTTCCAGCGGGATCGCCTCGGCAGGCGCCGGCGTGGCGGACGACAGTGCCGCGGCGCGGGGGACGGTCGGGGTCGAGCCCACGCCTGTCGTGGTCGAGCCCGAGGCGCGGGCCGCGGCCGTGAGCTGCGAACTGGCCTGGCCGGCCGACTGGGTCTCGCCGATGGCGCCGGGCGTCGTCGCCTCGCCATCGTTCGGCG
>JBEIIL010000101.1:0-14622 GCA_040380755.1 Methylobacteriaceae bacterium
GACGAGGTGAGCCTTGGCCATCACCGCGGCGAGCATCTTCTTCGTCGCCGACTTGATCTCATCCGGCGACGACGCGTTGAAGGCGAGGTCGAAGCCCGAGGCACAGTCCCTGAGCCGCGTCGCGATCACCGGCTTGAGCTGGGACTGGATCTGCTGGAAACGGTAGTCGCCGGACCCCACGGGAGTGAGATACTCGGTGTGCAGGGTCAGGATGGTCACGCCCTTGGCCTTGAGGGCGTTGCACATGGTCGGGTCGACGGCCTGTGACCGCTCGACCCCATGATTAAAGCCGGGAGTCGATGAGATCAAATTGGTGTCCGGGGTCCACTTCCCATAGGTGCGGAAGCCTGCCCAGCCGTTCTCTTCATATTCGTTGACGTTGCCCTCGACACCGTCGGTGAGGATCAGCAGGAAGGCCTTGCGGCTGTCCGGCGACTTGCCGTCGCCGACCGTGATCTTCGACGCCATGGAGACCAGGGCCGCGCGCAGATTGGTGCCGGCACCCTTGGCGTCGGGGGTCATGGTCGCGACGTTGGCGGCGACCGCGTCCGAATCCTTCGACACGGCGGCGATCTCGGTCACCGTGTTGCTGAACTTGTGCACCGAGTAGCTGAACTGGTCGGTCAGGGTCTGCAGGGTCTTGGCCTCGGTCAGCACGGTGCTGATGGCGGACCGCACGACGTCGAAGCGGGTCGTCGCGCCGATGGCCTTGGCGCAGCTCGTCGTCCGTCCTGCCTGCTGGGTGACTTTGCCGTTCTCCCACTTGACCTCGCAGCTGGAGAGCCCGTCGGTCGTGTGGCAGGCGAAGGCGCAGCCCATCTGCTTGTTCATCTTCGTCTGGTCGTCAGCCGTCGCGCCGATGCCCATCGAGCCCGAGGCGTCGACGAGGAAGTTGACCGAGAAATAGGTGGGCGGAGCGGATTCGGCCGTCGCACAGCTGCTGAATGTATTGCTCTTCATGCCGGCAAACTGCAGCAGGCTGTTCGACTGCTTGGCGGTGTAGCAGATCTTGGCGGTGACGACGTTGTTGTTGAACGACACCTCGTAGGTATCGGACACAAGGGTCAGGGACGTGTCCTTGTTGGTGGCGAGGAAAAGCGCGAAGGTGTCCTTCATCGCCTTCTCGCTCGCCGCCTTCTGCTGTGACCACGGGATGGCCGCCGTCACCACATCGTCACGCACGCCCGCCAGCACCGCCGAGTCGGCGATGTTGGCCAGCTGGGACTGCGACTTCGTCAGCCGGGCAAAATCGAGCATGCCGCCACCGGCGATGGCCATGGGCACCAGCGTCAGGGCGAAGATCAGGCTGAAGTTCGCGCGGGTGTTCCGTATGAACGACCTGATCTCTGCTGCGCCCTTCATCGCCATCGCCATGATCACTCTCCCAATCAGTCAGCGATCAATCTATGCATTCAGTCCATCTAAAAGTCAGTTCTGACATGACGTGAGATGCGATGGCCGATCTCAACACTCCATTTTGACAATTATTGTCTGAGAATTTAGATCGATTTAACCATCTTGAGAAAATCGATGGCAGCATGGGTCGTGCCATAAATCTGCTCTAGACATCCGAAAGGCTGCGATTTTGAGTGTCGTTTGCAGGATTGATCGGGCCACAGCGCGCGGCGCAGCAGACTGAACCGGCAGAGCCGGGATCGCGTCTTGGGCGAGACGGAGATGGCCTGCACCGACCAGACCTGTGGGCGCCTTGCCCGCACGGTGGACACCGGTTGGCAGATAAAGATGGCGCGAAAACAATGAGTTCGAGCAAACGACCTGATGCAATCAGGTCGCTCGGCGCGTCAGTTGACCAGATGGGCCTTGGCGATCACGGCGGCCAGCATCTTTTTCGTGCCCAGCTTGATCTCTTCCGGCGACGACGCATTGAAGGCGAGGTCGGCACCCGATGCGCAGTCCCTGAGCCGGGTGGCGATGACTGGCTTGAGCTGGGACTGGATCGTCTGAAAGCGCCCATCGCCCGAGCCCACAGGGGTGAGGTACTCGGTGTGCAAGGTCAGAACCGTCACGCCGCTGGCCTTCAGGGCGTTGCACATGGTCGGGTCAACGGCCTGGGATCGCTCCGAACCCCACCAGAAGCCGGGGGTTGACACCGTCAAATTCGGATCCGGAGTCCAGTTGCCGTAGGTGCGGTAGCCTGCCCAGCCATTCTGCTCGTATTCGTTGACGTTGCCCTCGACCCCGTCGGTGAGGATCAGCAGAAAGGCCTTGCGGCTGTCGGGCGTCTTGCCGTTGCCGACCGGGATTTTCGACGCCATTGCGACAAGCGCAGCACGCAGGTTGGTGCCTGCCCCCTTGGCATCGGGGGTCATGGCCGTGACCTTGACGGCCACCGCGTCGGCATCTTTCGATACGGCGGCAACCTCGGTCACCGTGTTGCTGAACTTGTGCACCGAGAAGCTGAACTGGTCGGTCAGGGTCTGCATCGTCGTGGCTTCAGACAAAACGGTGGCGATGGCGGATCGCACCACGTCGAAGCGGGTCTTGGCGCCGATCAGCTTGGCGCAGCTCGTTGTCGCCGACGGGCAACCGTAAAGGCCATCTTGGGTGTGGCAGGAGAAAGCGCAGCCCAGCTTGTTGTTCATCAAGGTCTGGTCGGCCGCCGTCGCGCCGATGCCCATCGAACCGGATGCGTCGACGAGGAAATTGACCGAGAAATAGGTGGGCGACGCCGACTCGGCCGTCGCGCAGCCGCTGAAGGTGTTGGCCTTTATGCCGGCAAACTGCAGCAGGCTGTTTGACTGGGTGGCGGTGTAGCAGATCTTGGCCGTGACAACGTTGTTAGCGAAGGAGACCGTATAGGTATCAGCCACGAGCTGAGGGAGTTGTCCTTGTTGGTCGCGAGGAACACCTTGAAGGTGTCCTGCATCGCGTTCAGGCTAAACTGCTCCTGTTCGGACCACGGATTGGCCGCGGATACGACTTGATCATTGACACCGGCCAGCACGGCCGAGTCGGCGATGTTTGCCAGCGCCGCCCTGGACTTGGCCAGGCGGGCAAAATCCAGCATGCCTCCGCCCGCAATTGTTAACGGGACCAATGTGAGAGCGAAAATCAGATTAAAATTCGCGCGTGTATCCCGCAGAAAACTTCGAACCGTCGCTGGGCGGGGGTTCGGCATAGCGGAGATCACTTGTCCAATTAAGCAGTGATCAAATTATTCAGCCATTTTTGCTAAAATAGCGTTTCGCTGGCCTTCTCGTTTTGACGATGGTCGTCAACAACTCGTTGAGAGGAGCCCCTGCCGGCCTTTCAGCTTCGGTTTACCATGCGTGGTACGCCACGGGCATCAGGCCGACCTGCCAGGCACCTATGAGAACCCCGACAACGGCCGCGAACACGATGCCGGCACGCAGGATCGCGCGGAGGTCGACGCGCGGGCCGGCAGAATGGACCCTCAGAGCCGGAAGCACGGCGTTGCGCCGGACAGTCGAAGCCTGCATGGGTCGCCTCCTCTTGCCAGTTCAAGCTAACGTCCCGCCCCCGACGGGTAGGCGCAAGCCGGCGGCGAGGCGGCTCGGGCGCAAAACTGTGGACAGACCGGCCGGGGCTGTGGACAACCCCGGCCGGCAGACGCTCAGCGACCCCAGACCTCGCGGGAGATGTCGACGATCATGGCGAGCTTGGCCCATTGCTCGTCCTCGGCCAGCACATTGCCCTCCTCGGTCGAGGCGAAGCCGCATTGCGGCGACAGGCAGAGCTGCTCGATCGGCGCGAACTTCGCCGCCTCCTCGATGCGGCGCAGGATGTCGTCGCGCTTTTCCAGCGTGCCCGTCTTCGACGTGACGAGGCCCAGCACCACGGACTTGCCCTTGGGCAGGAAGCGCAGCGGCTCGAAGCCGCCGGCGCGGTCGGTGTCCCACTCCATGAAATAGGCATCGACGTCGACCTGGTTGAACAGCAGGTCGGCGATGGGCTCGTAGCCGCCCGACGCCACGAAGGTGGAGCGGAAATTGCCCCGGCACAGGTGCATGGAGATGACCATGTCGGAGGGCCGGCCGGCCAGCGCGCGGTTGATCATGCCGGCATAGATGCCCGGCTGCTTGTCGGGGTCGTCGCCGCGCTCGGCGAGCATGCGGCGCTGCTCGGGATCGCAGAAATAGGCGAAGCTGACATCGTCGAGCTGCAGGTAGCGGCAGCCCTCGGCGGCGAAGGCCTCAACGGCCTTGCCGTAGGCAGTGCCGAGGTCGACGTAGAAGTCCTCCATGTCGGGGTAGACGCCCATGTTGATGAGCTTCCGGCCCGAGCGGTAGTGCAGCATGCTGGGCGACGGAATGGTCATCTTGGGCGTCGCCCTGGCGATGCTCTTGAGAAAGCGGAAATGCGCCAGGAAGGGATGGCCGGAAAAGCCGATCTTGCCGGTGACATGCGGCGCCTCGGCCTTGGTCTGTACGCCGGCGAACTGGATGCCGCCCGCCACCGCGACCCGGCTGACGCCGTCGAGGTTCCACAGGAAATCGTAGTGCCACCAGGAGCGGCGGAACTCGCCGTCGGTGACGGCCTGCAGGCCGACAGCCTCCTGGCGGCGGACGAGCGCGGTGATCTCCGCATCCTCGATGGCGGCGAGCGCCGCGGCGTCGATGGTGCCGGCCGCGTGCTGGGCGCGCGCCTCCTTGAGGGCCGGGGTGCGCAGCAGGCTGCCGACCATGTCGGCGCGGAACGGGGGTGTCTGGCGCATCATCGCGCGGTCTCCTGGTGGGGGGCCGGCCGGGCACGTCCGACCACGCCGAGATGGGCTTCCAGCGCGGCGGGGTCGTCGCGCAGGGCGGAACTTGCGGCGCGGTGGACAATGCTGCCGCGGTCGAGGATGACGGCCTCGTCGGTGAAGCCGAGGATCTTGCGGGCGTTCTGCTCGACCACGACCATCGACAGCCCGTCCTCGCGCGACAGACGGCGCAGGGCGGTGAGGACCTCGTCGACGATGATCGGCGCCAGGCCCTCGGTAGGCTCGTCGAGCAGCAGCAGCCGCGGGTTGAGCACCAGCGCGCGGGCGATGGCCAGCATCTGCTGCTCGCCGCCGGAGAGCTGGTTGCCGAGGTTGCGGCGGCGCTCCTCCAGTCGCGGGAACATGGCGTAGAGCCGCGCCACCGTCCACGGACCGGGCCTCGCGACCGCCGTCATGTTCTCCTCGACGGTGAGCGAGCGGAAGATGTTGCGTTCCTGCGGCACCCAGCCGATGCCCGCCGCGGCGCGGTCCTCCGGCTTCATGCGGGCGATGTCGCGGCCGGCGAGCCGGACGGCGCCGCTGCGCCAGGTGGTGACGCCGATGATGGAGTTGACCAGCGTCGTCTTGCCGGTGCCGTTGCGGCCGAGCAGCGCCAGCGAGCGGCCGTCCTCGACAGACAGCGAAATGCCGTTGAGCACCACGGCGTCGCCATAGCCGGCCACCAGCCGGTCGAGGCCGAGCAGCTCAGCCATGGTCGCCCTCCCCGAGATAGACCTCGCGCACCCGCGGATCGCGGGCGATGGCATCGACCGGCCCCTCGACGAAAACCGCACCGCCGACCAGCACGGAGATGCGGTCGGCGAAGCTGAACACGAGATCCATGTCGTGCTCGATCAGCAGCACGGTGACGTCGGCAGGCAGGCCGGCGACGATGGCGAGGATCTCGTGGCGCTCCTCCTCGGGAACGCCGGCGGCGGGCTCGTCCAGCAGCAGCACGCGCGGCCGACAGGCGATGGCGAGGGCGATCTCCAGCAGCCGCTGGCGCCCATAGGGCAGCACCGCGGTACGCTCGCCCATGACGTCGCCCAGGTTGAACTGATCGAGGATCGCGGTGGCCTCCTCGGCAATGTCGCGGTGGCTGCCAGTGGACCGCCACCACGCCGTGCCGGCGCCGACCCGCTCGGAGACGGCCAGCGCCACGGTCTCCAGCACGGTCAGCTCCGGGAACAGCTGGTTGATCTGGAAGGTGCGGGCCAGCCCGCGCCGCACCCTTGCGTTCTGGGACAGGCCGGTGATGTCCTGGCCCTCAAGGCGGATCGTGCCGGCGCTCGGCTGGATCACCCCGGTCAGCAGGTTGATCAGCGTCGTCTTGCCGGCACCGTTGGGGCCGATGAGCGCATGGCGCGCGCCCTTCTCGACGCTGAGCGAAACGTCATTGGTGGCAATGAGGCCGCCGAACCGCCTGGTGAGGCCGCGGGTTTCCAGGACGATGCTCACGGCCGCGTCCCCTCGGCCGCCGGCCGGCCGGTGAGGCGGCGCAGCAGGCCCATGAGGCCGCGCGGCAGTCCCTCGATGCGCTCACGGCCGACCAGCACCACGAGCACCAGCACGAGGCCGATCCAGAACTGCCAATACTGCGGCGTGATGCCGGCCAGCCAGTCCTGCATCAGGCGGAAGATCAGGGCGCCGATGATGCCGCCATACAGATACCCCGTGCCGCCCAGCACCAGCACCAGCATGACATCGGCGGAGCGGTGGAAATCGAACACGTCGAGCGAGACGAACTGCGAGGTCTGCGCCGTCAGCCCGCCGGCGATGCCGGCATAGACCGCCGCCAGCGTGTAGATCGCGACACTGCGGGTGGACGACGAGATGCCGACGGCCCGCGCGCGCAGCAGATTGCCCTTCACGGCGCGCAGCGACAGGCCGAAGGGCGAGTGCACGACCCGGCGGGCGACGAGGAACAGGGCGAACAACACCGTGGTCGAATAGACGAAGGCGGTGCGGCCGTAGAGGTCGAACTCGAACAGGCCGAGCAGCGGCCCCATGGTGATGCCCTGCAGGCCATCGGCGCCGCCGGTGATCCCGTCGAGCCGGTTGGCGAGCTCGAACAGCAGCAGGGCGACGCCGAGCGTCACCATCAGCCGCGTCAGGTCGGAGCCGCGCAGCACCAGGAAGCTCGACAGGAAACCCACAATCCCGGCGGCGGCGGCCGCCACTCCGAGGCCGACCAGCGGATCAGCGATGCCGTGCTTGGCCAGCAGGCCGGCCGCATAGGCGCCGACGCCGAAGAAGGCGGCATGGCCGAGCGAGACGATGCCGGCGTAGCCGAGGATCAGGTCGAGCGACAGCGCGAACAGCGCGAGGATCGCCACCTCGTTGAGCAGCAGCAGCTTCGACGGGAACACCCAGAAGCAGGCGGCGGCGGCCACCCAGAGCGCCAGTTCGGGCAGCGTCCAGCGCGCCGGAGCCGACAGCAGCCGGGCGGGATCAGGACGTTTCGCGGGCGTGGTGGACGCCATGGTCAGCGCCCCGCCCGGGCGAACAGCCCCTGCGGCCGGACGATCAGCACCGCGACCATCACCGCGTAGATGATGAAGGCACCGATCTCCGGCACGTAGTACTTGCCGGCGACGTCGGCGATGCCGAGCAGCAGCGAGGCGAAGAACGCCCCGGTGATGCTCGTGGTGCCGCCGACCGACACGACGATGAGGAAGTAGATCATGAACTTGACCGGGAAGGTCGGATCCATGCCGAACACCTCGGTGCCGAGCGCCCCGCCGAGCCCGGCGAGCCCGGAGCCGAACGCGAAGGTGAGGGCAAAGACCGTGTTGACCGGGATGCCGAGCCCGCGGGCGACGCGCGGATCGTCGACCGCGGCGCGCAGGCGGCTGCCGAACCGGGTGCCGTTGAGGATTGCCTGGATGGCGATGGTGAGGAGGCCGCAGACGACGATGACGAACAGGCGATAGACGCCGATGGAGCCGCCCAAGATCTCGACGCGGCCGCGCAGGCTGTCGGGCAGGCGGATGTTCTGCGGCTGCGAGCCCATGGCCCAGTCGGTGGCCGAGACCGCCATGAAGACGATGCCGATGGTGAACAGCACCTGGTCGAGGTGCGGGCGGCCATAGAGATGGCGGTAGAGCGTGCGCTCCATCACCGCCCCCAGCGCCGCGGCGACGAGGAACGACAGCGGCAGGCAGACGAAGAACGACACGCCGGCGCGGTTCATCAGCAGCGCCGTGGTGTAGCCGCCCGCCATGGCGAAGGCGCCATGGGCGAGGTTGACGAAGTTCATCAGACCCAGCGTGACCGACAGGCCGCAGGCGAGGACGAAGAGCAGCATGCCATAGGCGATGCCGTCGAGGAGGATCGTCACCATGGCGGAGGGTCCGGAGGCGGGTGCGCCGGCAGGATCAGGCCTGCCGGCGCGGTCGGTCCTACTTCTTGGCGGCCTTCACCGGGTCCTTGACCTGCGGCACGGTGGCGAACTCGACGTTCCACAGCTCGCCGTTCACCTTCTCGACCTTGCGGACATAGATATCCTGGATGATGTCGCGGGTCTGCGGGTCGATGGTCACCGGGCCGCGCACGCTGGTCCAGCTCATCCCCTTCATGGCCTCGACGAGGCCGGCGCCGTCGGTCGCGCCCTTGGTCTTCTCCAGCGCTTTGTAGAACAGCTGCATGCCGTCATAGGCGCCGACCGCCATGAAGTTCGGCCGCATGCCGTTGTTGGCCTTCTTGAAGGCCTCGACGAAGGCCTTGTTCTCCGGAGACGGGTGCGCGGCCGAGTAATGGTGCGTGTTGACGACGCCGAGCATGACGTCGCCCATGTCGTTGAGCAGGTCGTCGTCGGTGACGTCACCGGTGCCGATCAGGCGGATGCCGGCCTTGTCAAGGCCGCGCTCGGCGAACTGCTTGACGAAGGTCGAACCAAAGCCCGACGGCACGAAGACGAACAGGGCGTCGGGCGCCGCATCCTTCACGCGCTGCAGGAAGGGGGCGAAGTCGGGGTTGCGCAGCGGCACGCGCAGCTCCTCGGCGACGGTGCCGCCAGCGACGCTGAACTTCTCCTTGAAGGCCTTCTCGGCATCGATGCCCGGGCCGTAGTCGGTCACCAGCGTGACGACCTTCTTGATGCCGTTGGCGGCCGCCCATTCGGCCATCGGCACGGTCGCCTGCGGCAGCGTGAAGCTGGTGCGCACGATGAAGGGCGACTGCTCGGTGATGATGGCGGTGGCGGCGGCGGTGACGATCTGCGGCACCTTGGCCTGGGTGGCGATCGGCGCCACGGCCAGGGCCAGCGGGGTGAGGCCGAAGCCCATCAGCACCGACACCTTGTCGTTGACGACGAGCTCCTGGGCGATGCGCTTGGTGACATCGGCCGTGCCGGTGTCGTCCTTGAGGATCAGCTCGATCTTCTTGCCGGCCACCATGGTACCGTTCTGCTGCAGGAACAGCCGGACCGCTGCCTCGGCCTGCTTGCCGGTGGTGCTGGATGCGCCGGTCATCGGCAGGACCAGGCCGATCTTGACCGTCTCCTGCGCCTGGGCCGACCCTGCGCCGAGCAGGGCCGCCGCGGCGGCGGCAATCAGAAGCGAGCGCCTCTCGAGCATCGTATCCTCCGCTGAATGTTCGCTATGCGAACTATGTTTCGTTATGCGAACAACAGTAGCGCGCGGCCTGCGCGCGTCAAGCTTACGTCCCGACGCGCAGTCTTCTCCGCCGCCCGCGAACGCCAGATTGTCTCCCGTCTTTCACTGCCGCACGCAAGTTCGATGAATTGTCGCATTCCTGAGATGCATGCATGGCAGAGCCGGTTGTTCAACCGTCTTGCACGAGAGGAATGCGCGTGGGCGAGGGTCATTATGACGTCGCTGTGATCGGGGCGGGCATCGTCGGGCTGGCGCATGCGCTGGCGGTGGCGCGGCGCGGGAAATCCGTTGTCGTCATCGACCGTGACGCGCAGGCCAACGGCGCCTCGATCCGGAATTTCGGTTTCGTGACAGTCACGGGCCAGCAGCAGGGGGCGTGCTGGAGCCGCGCCATGCGGTCGCGCAACGTCTGGGCGGAGATCGTGGCGGAGGCCGGCATCGCGGTGGCGCAGGAGGGGCTGGCGGTGATCGCCCGGCGGCCCGAGGCGCTGGCGGTGCTGGAAGCGTTCCGCGCCACCGAAATGGGCCGCGACTGCCGGATGCTGTCGCCGGGCCAGGCGCGGGACCGGGTGCCGGCACTGCGGCAGGACGGCGTCGCCGGCGTGATGTGGTCGCCGCATGAACTGCGGGTGGAAAGCCGCACCGCGATCCCGCGGCTGGCGGCCTGGCTGGCCGAGCGGCACGGCGTGACGTTCCTGCGCTCGACGCTGGCGCTCGCCGTCGTACCGCCGCAGATCAGCACGAGCCGCGGCCCGGTGATGGCCGAGACGGTGGTGGTGTGCCCGGGGCATGAGCGCCTGGCGCTGTTCCCGGACCGGCTCGAGGCCTACGGCATGGCCGACTGCCAGCTGCAGATGCTGCGCGTCGCCCCCGGCAAGGCCGGCGTCTGCCTGGGTACGGCGGTGATGTCGGATCTCGGCCTCGTGCGCTATCTCGGCTACGCAGAGCTGCCCGAGGCCGGGCCGCTGCGCCGCCGTCTGGAGGCCGAGCAGCCCGACGCGCTGGAGCACGGCGTCCACCTCATCGCGGTGCAGTCCGCCGACGGTACAATGGTGGTCGGCGACAGCCACCACTATGGACCGACCCTGCCGCCCTTCGCCGCCGACGCGGTCGACCGCATCATTCTCGACGAGTTCGACGCGGTGCTCGACGTCCCCGGCCGGCACGTGACGGAGCGCTGGGTCGGCACCTACGCGTCGGCGCCCGACAGGTTGATGCTGGTCGACCGCCCGTCCGACGCGGTCCGCATCGTCGTCGTGACCAGCGGCACCGGCGCCTCGACTGCCTTTGCCATCGCCGAGGAGGTGGTGGCCGACCTCTATGGGCCGGAGATCACCGCATGACCGTCCTCAAGGCCGCCGTCTTCGACTGGGCCGGAACCGTCATCGACCATGGCTCGCAGGCGCCGATGGGGGCCTTCGTCACCGCCTTCGCGCAGTTCGGCGTGACGATCTCCATCGCGCAGGCGCGCGGACCGATGGGCCTGCCGAAGCGTGACCACATCGCCACGCTGATGGCGCTGCCGGAGGTGGCCTCAGGCTGGCGCGCCGCGCAGGGCGGTGAGCCCGGCGAGGCCGCCATCGACCGGCTGCTCGCGGTTTTCGAGCCGCTCAACATCGCCGCCGTGGCCGACCACGCCGCGCTGATCCCCGGGGCAATGGACACCATCACGGCCCTGCGGGCGCGCGGCCTGAAGATCGGCTCGACCACCGGCTATACCCGTCCGATCATGGAGCGTGTTCTGTCGCTCGCCGCCGCGCAGGGCTACGCGCCCGACTCGCTGGTGTGTGCCGGTGACCTGCCGGCCGGCCGGCCGACGCCGCTGATGATGTACCGGACCTTCCTCGAGCTCGGCGTCTGGCCGGCCTGGAGCGTGGTGAAGGTCGACGATACCGCGCCAGGCATCGCCGAGGGCATCGCGGCAGGGACCTGGACGGTCGGCGTCGCCATGACCGGCAATGCCGTCGGCCTGTCGGCCGCCGCGCTCGCTGCGCTGCCCGACGAGGAGCGCACGGTGCTGCGGCAGAAGGCCGGGGCCGAGCTGCTGCGCGCCGGCGCGCATGTGGTCGTCGACAGCATCGCCGACCTGCTGCCGGTGGTCGACGGCATCGAGGGCCGGCTTGCCCGCGGCGAGCGCCCCTGAGTCCGACCTCGACCGGTCCAGCCTGAGCCGGTTGCCGGGGCCGGTTCCCGGGGCTAAGGAAGCGGCGCAGGCGGCCCGGCGAGGCCGCGCCCCACGGAGGATCCCATGGCCGGCACGCTTCCCTTCCAGCGCGACTCCAACCTGATCGGCGGCGACTGGGTCGGCGCCGACAGCGGCAAGACCATCGCGGTCACCAATCCGGCCACCGGCGCGGTGATCGGCGCGGTGCCGAACTGCGGTGCCGCCGAGACCCGCCGGGCGATCGCAGCGGCGCAGACGGCCTTCGAGGGCTGGCGCGCCACACCCGCGGCCGAGCGGGCGACGATGCTGCGCCGGCTTGCCGAGGCGATCGAGAAGAACAAGGAGGCGCTGGCCGTCCTGCTAACCACCGAGCAGGGCAAGTCGCTGGCCGAGGCACGCGGCGAGGTCGGCATCAGCGCCGCCTATGTGCTGTGGTTCGCCGAGGAGGCGCGGCGCGTCTATGGCGACACGATCCCGTCGCCCTGGCCGTCGCGGCGGATCCTCGTCACCAAGGAGCCGGTCGGCGTCGTGGCGGCGATCACGCCGTGGAACTTCCCATCCTCGATGCTGTCGCGCAAGCTCGGCGCGGCGCTGGCGGCCGGCTGCACGGTGGTGGCCAAGCCCGCGACGCAGACGCCCTTTTCGGCGATCGCCTGGGGCCTGCTGGCGGAGGAGGCCGGCATTCCGCCAGGCGTCATCAACATCGTCACCGGCTCGGCCCGCGAGATCGGCGGCGAGATGACGTCGAACCCGACCGTCAAGAAGGTGACGTTCACGGGCTCGACCGAGGTCGGCAAGCTGCTGATGTCGCAGGCATCGGGGACCATGAAGCGGCTCTCCATGGAGCTTGGCGGCAACGCCCCGTTCCTGGTGTTCGACGACGCGGACCTTGACGCCGCGGTCGATGGGGCGCTGCAGTCGAAGTACCGCAACTCCGGCCAGACCTGCGTGTGCGCCAACCGGTTCATCGTCCAGTCCGGCATCTATGACGCGTTTGCCGAACGCTTTGCCAAGGCGGTCGCCGGTCTGAAGGTCGGCAACGGGCTCGAGCCCGGCACCACGCAGGGGCCGCTCATCGACGCGCATGCGGTGGCGAAGGTGGAGGAGCACATCGCCGATGCGGTAGCGAAGGGCGCCCGGATCGTCGCCGGCGGCAAGCGCCACGCGCTGGGCGGCTCGTTCTTCGAGCCGACGATCCTGACCGGGGTCACGTCCGCCATGTCGGTGGCGCGCGAAGAGACCTTCGGGCCGCTGGCACCGCTGTTCCGGTTCGAGACCGAGGAGCAGGCCATCGCGATGGCGAACGACACCGAGTTCGGCCTGGCGGCCTACGCGTTCACGCGCGATCTCGGCCGGGCCTTCCGGGTGATGGAGGGGCTGCAATACGGCCAGGTCGGCATCAATGCCGGGCTGATCACGACCGAGGTGGCGCCGTTCGGCGGCG
Source organism: Methylobacteriaceae bacterium (assembly GCA_040380755.1). Classification (GTDB taxonomy): domain Bacteria; phylum Pseudomonadota; class Alphaproteobacteria; order Rhizobiales; family Beijerinckiaceae; genus Alsobacter. The sequence continues at coordinate 12,948 of JBEIIL010000101.1, forward strand.
TGAAGGAGTCCGGAATGGGCCGCGAGGGCTCGAAATACGGGCTCGACGACTATCTCAACGTGAAATACGGCTGCCTGGGCCTCTGACCCGAAAACGAAGACCGGCGCGGCAGGCCGCGCCGGTCCTGATTGTCAGATGCTGAGCCTCAGGCCCGGCGGCGGCGCGGCTCGTCGGCAAGGCTTTCCTGGGCGAGGCGGCGCAGCCGGTCGGTGTCGCCGCCGCGGGCCGCCGGCTGGCCGCCCTGGCGGGTCCGGAACATCGCGACCAGCTCGTTGAGCCGCTCGATCTGGCCGCTGAGGCGCCGGCAGGCGCGGCGCTCTCCTCGGCCAGGACCGCGTTCTGCTGCATCATCTCGTCCATGTGGGCGACGGCCTGGGTCATCTCGTCGATGCCGTTGGCCTGCTCGCTGGAGGTCGACCGCATGGCGGGACGCCTGGGCCGAGGCCTTAACGGATGCGGCGAGTTCCTCGGTGGTGGCCGCCGTCTCTTCGAGGGACGACGCCTGCTCCTCCGTGCGGCGCGACAGGTCGTCGGCGCCGGAGTTGATCTCGCGGGCGGCGGTGCCGACATCGATCGCAGTGGTCTGGATGGTGACCACGGTCTCCGACAGGCGGGCGATGGTGGCCTCGACGGCGGTCTTGAGGGCGCCGGCTTGCCTTCGTAGTCACCGTCCACAGAGCGGGTCAGGTCGCCGGACGACACGGCGCCGAGGACCTCGGTGAAGTCGTCGACGGCGCGCTCGATGTTCTGCGACACGCTGTTGAGGCCGGACGCGATCTCGCGGACGAAGCCGGTCTTGCCGTCGAGGCTGAGGCGGCGGGAGAAGTCACCGCGGACGGTGGCAGAAACGACCGCACCAACCTCGGTCTCGGCTTCGAGTTCCGCCGTCATGTTGTGCCACAGCAGGGTGTGGCCGACGCGGCTGCCGTCGGAGGCGGAGATGGAGCTCATGTCGACTATGGTGGTCTGGCCGTCGACGCTCATCCGCACCTTGCGGGTCTTGCTGTCATCATGCAGCAGCTCGCGCCGGATCTGCAGCTCGGCGCAGTACCAGTCGACGTGCTGGCCCACCATCTTCTCGATCGAGAAATCGTGGCGGACGGCGCGAAAGCTGGGCTCGAACTTCATGAACTGGTCGACCAGCGCGCCGCTCATGAACACCACCTTCTCGTCGGGATCGGTGATCATCAGCATGGTGGAGAAGCCGTCGAGCGCCGCCATGGTGAGCGCCTGCTGGCCGGCCATGTCCTGGAACCAGCGCAGCGCTTTGGCGATCTCGTTGTCGAGTTCGGTGTGCGGCACGACGAACTGGTGTTCGCCGCTGCGGCAGTGGCGCAGTGCGCCGACGAGGTCGAAGATCGGGCGACGAACCGAGCGGACCACAGAGATCGTCATGCCGGCGGTGAGCAGCAGGCAGAACGCGACGACCATCATCTTGACTTAGCTGTCGGTGCGCATCCGATCGATGCGGGCCTCGAGCAGGCGGCGAAGCTCGCCCGACGTGTTGCCCCACAGGGACGCCTTCTCGGCCAGCAGGGCCGCATCCGCGCGGACGAACTCGTCGCGGAGGCCTGCGGCGGGCTTACCGGCCTCGACCGCGGCGCTGATCGCCTTGGCGTGCTTGCCCAGGCCCTCGGCCTGGTGGCGGAAGCGCTACAGCGGCGAGGTCGGGGCC
>JBEIIL010000102.1:0-14579 GCA_040380755.1 Methylobacteriaceae bacterium
AGTTCTCGCAATTGCCATCGAGCGGTTTCCGATTGCCGGCGCCTTCACCATTGCTCGCGGCAGTCGCACCGAGGCCGTCGTTGTCACCGCGACCATCACGCAGGACGGCGTCGGCGGCCGCGGCGAATGCGTGCCCTATGCACGCTATGGCGAGACAGTCGAAGGTGTAGCAGCACAGATCGAGGCCATGCGGGGCAGGATCGCAGCCGGCTGCACGCGCGAGGATCTGGCCGCCGCCATGCCGGCCGGCGCCGCCCGCAATGCGCTCGACTGCGCCCTCTGGGACCTCGAGGCCAAGCGGACCGGCGTCCCGGCGCATGTTCTCGCCGGACTTGACCGGATCGCACCGGCCACAACCTGCTTCACCATCAGCCTCGGCACGCCGGACGTCATGGCGGCCGCGGCGGCGCGGGCTGCGGACCGGCCGATCCTGAAGATCAAGCTCGGCGCGGGAGACGGCGACGAGGCGCGCCTTGCGGCTGTCCGCGCCGCCGCGCCCGATGCCGAACTTGTCGTCGATGCCAATGAGGGATGGTCCGAGGCTGCCCTGCCGGCGCTGCTGCAGGCCTGTGCGGCGTCCGGCGTCGCCCTCGTCGAGCAGCCTTTGCCGGCTGGCGCCGACGCCGTCCTGGCGCAGATGCGCGGCATCGTGCCGATCTGCGCCGACGAGAGCGCCCATGGCGTCGGCGATCTCGCGGCCCTGACCGACCGCTATGATGCCGTCAACATCAAGCTCGACAAGACCGGTGGGCTCACGGCCGGACTCGAGACGGTCCGCGCCGCGCGTGCCGCCGGACTGGACGTGATGGTCGGCTGCATGCTGGGCACCTCGCTGGCGATGGCCCCGGCGATGCTGCTGACACCCTTCGCCCGCTTCGTCGACCTCGATGGCCCGCTGCTGCTGGCGCGCGATCGCGAGCCCGGGCTCCGCTACGAGGGCAGCGTTGCCTTCCCGCCATCCCCGGTGCTCTGGGGCTGAAGCCGCCACGCCAGCCCGGCGACCACAACGCCGGCCACCGACAGCGGCACCATGGTGGCGAAGGCGGCCCCGCCCCAGGCACCGTAGAGCGGCCCGGATGCGGCCATGAACAGCCCGATCCCGAGCGCATGGACGGCGACCATCACGCCCTGTGCGCGCGCCAGTCCGCCTTCGGGAGCCAGCCGGGCAAACGCCGCGATGGTCCCCAGATGGGTCGCGCCGAAGCCGATCCCGTGCAGCGCCATGGCAAAGACCTGCCACCAGACACCGGGCTCGAAGGCCAGCACGACCCACCGCAGCGTCGAGACGGCGCCCCCGACCGCGATGGCGAGAAACGCCGGAAACCGTGGCCCCACCGCGCTGCCCAGCAGGGTGAAGAGAATGACCTCGACGATGCCGCCAACGGCCCATAGCACGCCGATCCATTCAGCCCGGATACCGGCGGCCTCGAAACTGATGGACCCAAAGGCAAACAGCATGCTGTGGCTGGCCTGGATCAGCCCCGTGGCAGCAATGACCAGCGCAAGCACCCGACCGATCCGCACAGGACCCAGGCGAGGCGCGACGACCGTCGGCGCGGTGGCGGGCAATCGCGGAGCCACCAGGGATGCAGCGGCGGCGATGAGGAAGGCGACGCCGAGTGCCGCCGGGATGGCCGGGGGCGGCAGCCAGCCTGCCAGAACACCCCCCACGACGTTGGTGGCGATAAACGCAACGGTTCCCCAGGCGCGCAGCCGGCCGTATTGCAGGCGTGGCCGGGTCTTCAGGACGGCGATGGCCAGCACGTCGACGACGGCGACAAGGGGAGACTGCGCCACGGCTGTCAGGACGACGAGCCCCACCAGCAGCGGCACGGACGGGCCAGGGATCATCAGGGCGAACCCGGCGGCAGCCACAAGATTGGCAACAACAAGCACCGTGGCTGGGGCAAAACGGTCAGCAAGGCCGATCGTCAGCGGAGTTGCCAAGACGCAGACCACGTGCGGCAGCGCGCTGATCAGACCGATCTGGTCCGGGCTGAGCCCGAGAAAGACCAACCACAGCGGGAAGAACGGCATGCTGATGCCGAGCCTTGCAAACGTGGCCCCGTAGAGGGCAGCGATCCGCAGGCCGGCGGAAAGATCCGATGTCATTTTGTCCGCGTGTGCGTCCGCAACCGCGGCACTGGGTCGTATCCTAGCATCGGCAGTGTGAATTGGCCGTTACGGGCCATCGAACTCTTGTACACCAAGCAACCGGATGATTTCGTGGAAATTGCGAATTTTTCCTGATTCGGGCGTGTCGAGGGTTTATGTCCGGGGACGTGTCCCACCCGACTTTGTCTGTCGCCGATTTCGAGGCCATCGAGGCTGCCGTGATGGAAACGTCGCGGGGGCGCTGGTTCCTCGCGGAGTTTGCACGGCGCAACCGGACGGCCGACACCGGCATCCTGCTCGAGGCTCTGTCGCGGATCGAGAAATCGGTGAAGGCGACACCGGACGTCGAGCCCGACCTGCTCGGCCTGCGCCGCGACCTCGCCGACATGGCCGACAGCATCGCCCGCGCGCGTTGCGATATTGCCGCCAGCCTCGTCGACGGCAGCGGCGGTGCGCCGCCCCAGCCAGGACACGCCTTCGACGATTTGCTCGGAGCCGCCGAGAAGGCCGACAGCGAGACCTTCAACGCCGCCGAAAGCGCCCAGGAGATGGCGTGGTCGTTGCGCGAGGCCGGCAACCTCGCGGCCGCCGGCGCGGCAGACCGCCACGCCCTGGACCTCTACCGCGCCTCCAGCCAGCACGCGCTCACCACCACCCGGGTGCGGACCCTGATCGACGTACTGCGGACGATCGAGGGCCGCATCCAGGCGATGATGGGCAGCGAAAGCGAGCCCGCCGCCGCCTGCGGGGAGCCTTTGCGGCTGCCGGTCGCTCTCCCGGTACAAGACCAGCAGGAGGATGGCGTGATGTTCGTCGGTTCTCCGCCGCCACAGCCGCCGCGGCGCGAGCCAGAACCGCCGCCGCGCCCGCGCGAGATTGCCATGGCACCGCACGACCCGCGTGTGGCGCCCTTCGCCGCCATCGAGTCCCTCGACGCATCGCAAAGGCTGGCCCTGTTCGTCTGAACGCGGCTTCGCTAGGGTCGGCCTGCAACCGATGGGAGATGACGTCCATGGATCTGGGAATTGCCGGCCGCAAGGCCATCGTCTGTGCATCGAGCCGCGGGCTCGGCAAGGGCTGCGCCATGGCGCTCGCGCAGGCAGGATGTACCGTCGTCGTCAATGGTCTCGACCCGGAGCGGCTTGCCGCGACGGCCCGCGAGATCGCCGACGCAACCGGCGCCACCGTGATCCCCGTCGCCGCCGACGTCAGCACCCGGTCCGGCCAGGACGCGATTCTGGCCGCCTGCCCGGAGCCCGACATTCTGATCAACAACAATGGCGGCCCACCGCCGCGCGGCTTCCGAGAGATCGACCGCGACGCCATGCTGGATGGCGTGATCCAGAACATGGTGACACCGCTTGAGCTGATCCAGCGGGTCGTCGACGGCATGGTCGCACGCCGTTTCGGCCGCATCGTCAACATCACGTCCGCCTCGGTGCTCACCCCGCTGGTCGGGCTGGACCTGTCGTCGGGCGCCCGCGCCGGCCTCACCGCCTTCCTGGCAGGTCCGGCGCGCGAGGTCGCGCACGCCAATGTCACCATTAACGCGGTCCTGCCTGGCATGTTCGACACCGACCGGCTGACCAATTCGACCAAGCGGATGGCCGAAATGGGCAAGGTCGACGCGGACACCATGCGGCGCAACCGCATGGCCACCGTCCCGGCCGGACGCTTCGGCCATGTCGACGAGTTCGGCCAGCTCTGCGCCTTCCTGGCCAGCGCCCATGCGGGCTACATCACGGGCCAGAACATCCTGATCGACGGCGGCACCTTCCGCACATCCTTCTGAGCGACAACCTCCCGGCCAGCCATGTGCTGGCCGGGACGCCGCCGTGCACCGCACGGCTTTGCATGCCGCGGGATTTCATGATCCCTTGGCTCGGGTTGTCCTGCGTCTGCGACCGGCCCATCCCCTTGAACGTGCTCCTCGGCATTTCCCTGAAACTGCTGTCCGCCTTGGCTTTCGCAGCCATGTCGGTGGTCATCAAGGTGCTGAGCGCCGATTTTCCAACCGGCCAGATGGTGTTCTGCCGGTCCGCCTTCGCGCTGCTGCCGCTGCTCGCCTGGCTGGCCAGCCGCAACGAACTGATTGACGCCTTTCGCACCAGCAATCTCGGCGGTCACATCCGGCGCTCGGCTATGGGCGTCATGGCGATGTCGAGCGGATTTGCCGCGCTGGCCATGATGCCGCTCGCAGATGCCACCGCGATCGGCTACGCCTCGCCCCTGATCGCCACCGCTCTTGCTGCCCTTTTGCTGGGGGAAACCGTACGGATCTACCGCTGGAGCGCCCTGCTGGTCGGGTTCTGCGGCATGATCGTGATGATGTGGCCCTACCTTGCGGCTGGCAGCAATGGCGTGCCGAAGCCAGGCTCTGCCGCAGCGGGGGCCCTTCTGGCGCTGGCGGGCGCCACCTTCAGCGGTTTCGCGACAATCGAGGTCAGGCGCCTGTCGCAATCCGAGAAGACCGGTGCGATTGTGTTCTACTTTTCCGCCACATGCGCGGTGATGAGCCTTCTGACCCTGGCTTTCGGCTGGCGCATGCCGGATCCGCACCAGGCCGGGCTGCTGGTCCTGTCGGGCATTCTCGGCGGGATCGGCCAGATCCTGATGACGATGAGCTTTCGCTACGCGCCGGTCTCGGTCGTGGCGCCGTTTGACTACACGTCCCTGCTCTGGGCCCTGGTCCTCGGCTTTGCCATCTTCGGCGACATCCCGGCCCCGCTGGTGATGGTCGGTGCAGCGATGGTCGTGGCGGCCGGCCTGTTCGTGCTGTGGCGCGAGCACCGGCTTGGATTGCGCGCCCGCCAGGAACGCGAGGCGGCGCCGCAGCGCACCACCTGAAGCCTCAGCCTGGCAGCGGCGCCAGCGTGACCTCGAGTCCATCGAGGTCTTCTGTCCACAGGATCTGGCACGACAGCCGCGACGCCGGACCGGCACCCGGCACCATGTCGAGTTGCGTCTCCTCCTCCTCGCGGGCCGGAAAAAGGCGGGCCGCCCAGTCCGCCGAAACGAACACATGGCAGGTCCCGCACTCGCAGGCGCCGCCGCACGTGCCTTCCATCGGCAGTCCCCAGTCGCGGATGATCTCCATGACACGCCAGCCCTCGAGCGCCTCGAGAGCATGCCGATTTCCCTCGCGATCGATCACAATGATGCCACTCATGACGCCGTCCATCACCCTTCCGCCGGGGCCCTGCCCTGCCCTGTCCATCCGGCGGACAGGCAAAACCCCGTGACTCCTCTGTCGTCCGTCATTACAAACAGTCGTCCGCTTTTCAAAACGCTTTTGACGAACCGGAGGACGGTATGGGTGTCGAGGGACGCGACCGGGTCAAGGTTCTCGACATTGGCGCGCATGCCCTGTCGGGACAGCTCGGCAAGACCGTGCAGCGGCTGCGCAAGGCCTACAACCTCTCTCTGTCCGAACTGGCCGAGCAGTCGGGCGTCGCCAAGTCGATCATCAGCCAGATCGAGCGCAACGAGACCAATCCGACGCTGGCGACGATCTGGCGGCTGTCGCAGGCCCTCGACGTCTCGATCGAGGGGGTGCTCAGCTCTGGCGATGACGAGCCCTTCATCGAGAAGACCAGCCGCGGCGACACGCCGATCCTGATGTCGGACGACGGCAAGGTCCGGCTCGGCATCATCGGCTGGATCAAGACGGTGGAATGGCTGCAGTGGTACGACGTCCAGGCCGAGCCCGGCGGCGTGCTCGATTCCGATGCCCATCAGCGCGGTTCGATCGAGTGCCTGTCGGTGATCGCCGGCGAGTTCGAGGTCGAGGTCGGCGACCAGAAGCAGCGCGCCCGCGCCGGCGAGACGCTGCGCTATCGCTGCGACCGCCCGCACACGGTGCGCGCCGTCGCGGCCGAGGCGTCCCACGCTACCATGGTCTGCATTCTCAAGGCGGCGGTGATGGACTGAGCGGCGACACCCCTGGCGTAGCCGCCCGCTAAGGCGCTTTCTTCGGCCGCGGCGCACTGGCGATCGCCGGCAGGCTCTTGAGATACTCCGCCATGGCAGCCCGGTCGGCATCCGTGAGCTGTGCCGTGTTGCGGATCACCGGCGCCATCGAGCCGCCGACCGAATCATAATCGGGCGTGAACCCGGTCTTCAAAAGCTCGGCGATGTCGGATTTCGACCATCCGCCGATGCCGCTCTTGTCCGGGGTGATGTTGGGCACGTAGCCCCGCCCCTCGGCATCGGGCCCGCCGGCAAAGCGCCGCGCGCCGTCGATGGCGCCGGCGAGGTTGCGCGGCGAATGGCACTCGGCGCAGTGGCCGGGCCCCTCGACGAGCATGCGGCCGCGGTTCCATTCAGGGCTGCGGGCCCGATCGGGCGCCAGGACCTGGCCATCGAGGAAGGCGAGCTTCCACAGGCCGAGACCGCGCCGGAAGCCGAACGGGAACGGCAATTCGTGGTCGCGCACCACGCCCGCAAGAGCCGGCAAGGTCTTGATGTGGGCGAACAGATCCGCCAGGTCGTCGGGCGCCATGCGCTGGTAAGACGTGTAGGGGAAGGCCGGGTAGTAATGCGCGCCCTTGGGCGAAACGCCCTCCCGCATGGCCCGGATGAAGGCCGTTTCCGACCAGGCTCCGATACCGTCACTCGGGTGCGGTGAAATGTTTGGCACGTGGAATGTGCCGAACGGCGTGTGCAGCGCCAGCCCGCCGGCAAGCCGGGTCTTGTCGTCCTGACCGGGTACGGCATGGCAGGAGGCGCAGCCCCCGGCATTGAACAGCGTCTTGCCATTGCCAAGGTCGCGGGCGCTCGTCGTCGGCGCCAGCCGGCCGTCACTGCGCAGCGCCGTGTAGGTCCAGGGATCGGTCAGCACCAGGAACCCGACCAGCCCGAGCACGGCCAGAACGGCGACGGCGGCGATCAGCGTCCGCATCAGGCATCTCCCCGACAGAACCGAAGGGGACGGCCCGCCGTGTGGCGGTCCGTCCCCTTGTTGACGTCACGCCGGCGAATGCCGGCGGGAAAGCAGGGCCCTGTGCACCAGAGGTTCGCCGCGCAGGGCGGGACCTCAGCCCTTCTTGACGCGGTAGGTCTCGTGGCAGGTGCCGCAGTTCTTCAGGACGTTCGGGAAGGCGGCCTTGAACGACGCCTCGTCCTTGATCGCCGCAGCAGCCGCCTTCGCCTCGCTGTCGAACTTGGCGAGCGATGCCTTGAAGCCGGTCGCGTCTTCCCAAACCTTCGGCGCGGCGGTGGTCTCGCCGCCCGTCTTCGACGTGTCGGGGTAGAGGCCGGGAAGCTTGCTGGCCGAATCGGAGTAGACGGCGAGCGAGCGCTGGACCTTGGCGAGATCGAACGGCATCTCGCCCTTCAGCATCGCGCCGGGATCGCGGGTTGCCCCGCCGACAGCCTTCATCAGGTCGCGACGCTGGGTAATCACATCGCCCTGGGCATAGACCGCAGTGGCGGCGACGCTGGCGATGGCGGCAACGATCAGGAAACGCTTCATCGGGACTCCCCTCGGTGATGGCTAGGTCGGGCCATAGTCTTGGCAGTGACACCCTGTACTGGACCGCACCGCAATGCGACCAATCACGCCGCAAAGGCGAGCTTGCATGATTGCAAGTTCACCTTTGCGTCAGACCATCGTGATCGGACCAGTCAGGCAGCCCGGCTTGCAGCCGCCCGGATCGCCGCAAAGACACGATCCGGCGTTGCCGGCATATCGATGTCGCGGATCCCGTAACCGTCGTCGAGCGCATCCACGACGGCATTCATCACTGCCGGGCAGGAGCCGATCGAGCCGGCCTCGCCCGCGCCCTTGATGCCGAGCGGGTTGGTGGTCGACGGCACGTTCCGGGTCTCGAAGTGGAAGCTCGGCACGTCGCCGGCCCTTGGCATGCAGTAGTCCATGAAGCTCGCCGTCACCAGCTGGCCCTCGGCATCATAGATGGTGCGCTCCAGCAGCGCCTGGCCGATGCCCTGGACAACGCCGCCATGCACCTGGCCGGCCAGCAGCATCGGGTTCACGGCGATGCCGAAATCGTCGCAGATCGAATAGCGCTCGACCGTGACGACACCCGTATCGGGATCGATCTCCACCTCGGCCACGTGCGTGCCATTCGGGTAGGTGGCGTTTGGCGGCGTGAAGTCGCCCTCCGCCGAGCGCGCAGCCTCCGTGGCGGCAGGCAGGTTGGCGAGGTCCGCGAAGGAGATCCGCCGGTCGGTCCCCGCCACCACAACCGCGCCGTCGACGATGTCCAGGTCGGCAACCGATGCCTCGAGGGTCTGCGACGCCAGGTCCTTCAGCTTCTCGGCCAGGTTGCGCGATGCCACGAACACCGAGACGCCTCCGACCGGGATCGAGCGGGAGCCGCCTGTCCCGTGCCCGGTGGCCACTGTTGCCGTGTCGCCCTGGATCACCCGCACCCGGTCGAGCGGGATGTCAAGGTGCTGGGCGGCAAACTGTGCATAGGCCGTCGCGTGGCCCTGGCCGTTCGACTGCGTGCCCGACCAGACCGTCACGGTCCCGTCGGTCTCGAGCCGCACAGCCACGTCCTCGCCCGATCCCCACGCGGTGCACTCGATATAGGTGGCGAGCCCGATGCCGCGGATCCGGCCGGCCTTGCGGGAGGCGCGGCGGCGCTCGCGGAAGCCATCCCAGTCGGCTGCCACCATGGCCTGCGTCATGTGCTGGTTGAAATCGCCGGTGTCATAGGTCCGGTCGCCGATCGGCGTCTTGTACGGCATGGCCGTCGTCGGAATGAAGTTCTTCCGCCGCAGCACGTCCGGCTTCATGCCGATCTCGCGGGCGGCTCGGTCGACGAGACGCTCCAGCAGATAGGCGGCCTCCGGCCGGCCTGCGCCCCGATAGGCGTCGACCGGCACCGTGTTGGTATAGACGCCGCGCACACGCACATGCAGCGCCGGCGTCCGGTACACCCCGGTCATCATCGTTCCGCCCAGATAGGGAATGTAGGGCCCGTACTGCGACAGATAGGCGCCGAGATCGCCGATGATGTCGAAGCGCATCGCCATGAACTTGCCGGCGCCATCCATCGCCAACTCGGCCACCGCGAGATTGTCGCGGCCCTGGGTGTCCCCGGTGAAATGCTCGCCGCGTTCGGCGATCCATTTCACTGGACGCTTCAGCCGTCGCGCCGCCTCGACCGCCAGCGGATACTCGCGGTACATGAAGGTCTTGGTGCCGAAGCCGCCGCCCACGTCGCCGGTGACGACGCGCATATGACCGGGCTGCAGCCCCATGATGCCGGCGAGCGTGTCGCGCAGACCGTGCACGCCCTGGCTCGATACGGTCAGCATGGCGGACTTCGCCTTCGCATCCCATTCGCCGACGCAGCCGCGCGTCTCGAGATAGTTCGTCACGAGCCGGTTGTTCTCGATGGTGATGGCGACGGTCCGCGCGGCCTTGGCGAAGATGGCGTCAACCGCGGCCTTGTCACCCATCTGGGCATCGAACACGACATCGTCAGGCTGCTCGCCCCATACCGCCGGAGCGCCCTTCGCCATCGCGGCCCGGGCCCCCACTGCGGCAGGCAGCGGGGTGTAGTCGACGACGATTGCCTCGGCGGCGTCACGCGCCTGTACCGGCGTGTCGGCGACCACGAACGCGATCGCGTCGCCCACGTGCCGGACGGTTCCGTGTGCCAGAACCGGCGTGTGGGCAACGAAATTGCTGGTGCCGTCGGCATTCGGCATCGGAGCCAGGCAGGGCACCGGCCCCAGATGTGCAATGTCGGCGGCCGTCAGCACCAGCCGCACGCCTTTCATGGCCCCGGCGGCCTCGACATCGCTGATCGTGAACCGCGCATGCGCATGCGGACTGCGCAGCACGACGGCGTGCAGGCAGCGCTCCGGCGCGTAATCATCGGTGTAGCGGCCGCCGCCGGTGAGCAGGCGCTGATCCTCGACGCGACGCACGGGCTGGCCGATGCCGAACTTCTTCACAGACATGATGGACCTCGTCAGGGGCATGGAAGGCGGGAGCGCGGCTCCCTCGGCAGAACAACATCGTAGACCGTCGGACGACGCACGGCGAGGGGCGCTGGCACGGCCTCGCCGCGCCATGCTGCCGCGCGGTCAGCGACCCGTCGCGACCGGGCCACCCTGGGCGACCCAGTCGAGAAAGCCGCCCGCATAATGGGCGTCGACCGCCACGCCTCCCGCATGGGCGAGATCCGCCGCCGTCAGCGACCGCTTCCCGGAGCGGCATGACAGCACGATCCGGCGCCCCTGCGAATCGGGCAAGTCGGCGGCATCGAAGGTTGACAGCGGTAGCAGCAAGGAGCCTGGAATATGGCCGGCATCCCATTCATGCGGTTCACGCACATCCACGAGCACGATCGAACCGTCGGCGAGACCGCTGCGGATATCGTCGATGTCGAGATTGTCCACCGTGATGTCCTGCACCGCACGCCCTCCAGAACCCGGCATGTGCCACCATTTTCTGCTACGCGGTGAAGTTGTAATGCAACGCTGGCGCCGCGCCAGTCCGCCGCGATGCCCTTCCCCCGCCGCGCAGGAGCTACGAGGGAAGGGCTTCTGCGATCAGCCGAGCGGCGGGATGCGCAGCACCTGGCCGGGGTAAATCTTGTCAGGATGTGACAGCATCGGCTTATTGGCCTCGAAGATCACGTTGTACTGGCCACCCTTGCCCTTACCATAGTTTTCCTCAGAAATTTTCCACAGGGTATCGCCCTTCTTGACCGTGTACATCACGGATGCGGGCTCTTCCTTGGTGACGATCAGGTTGCTTTCAACCTGCGCAATACCTTCGTTGTTGCCGAGCGCGAGAATGATCTTCTCGGCCTCCTCGGTCGACTTGGCCTGTCCGGAGACCTTGACCTTGTCGCCCTCGACGGTGACGGTCAGGCCCTGGGCCTTGAGACCGTGCTTGGCGACCTCCTTCTCCAAAGCAGCCGGCTCGGCTGCATGCGCCTCTGATCCGCCGAAGATCTTCTGGCCGGCGGACTTGATGAAATTGAACAGACCCATTCGTCGTCTCCCTGGACCGAAGCGGCTCGCCGCTCGTCCGACGCACTCTAGGCGGTCTGCATGACATCGGGAAAGTCTGGAGTTGAGGCGGGCGGATTGTGCCCGGCTCGAGTCGGTCAGTCCCCGGCGATCCGGACCGACTGCGACGCCTCGATGCTCGACGCCCAGCGCGTGGCCTCGTCCCCGTCCGGCTCCTCACCCATCGCCAGCAGGACCGCAAGCCGGTTGCGGGCCCGGTTCACCCGGCTCTTCATCGTGCCGATGGCACAGCCGCAGATCTTCGCCGCCTCCTCGTAGGACAGTCCCGACGCACCCACCAGGATCAACGCCTCGCGCTGGTCCGGAGACAGCTGCTGCAGCGCATCGCGGAAGTCGAGGAAATCCATGTGGGCCGACTGTGACGGCCCGGTCGCCAGGCGCGCGGCGATCTGCCCCTCGGGATCGGCGACCTCGCGGCGGCGCTTGCGGTACTCGGAGTAGAAGATGTTGCGAAGGATGGTGAACAGCCAGGCCGACATGTTCGTGCCTTCGGTGAAAGAACCCAGATTGCTCCATGCCTTCACCAGCGTTTCCTGGACGAGATCGTCGGCACGGTCGAGGTTCCCCGACAGCGACATGGCGAAGGCACGTAGGCTCGGGATGGCGGCGAGCAACTCGGCCTTCAGGCTGGCGCCTGCGGCAGCCCCGGAGGAGCGTGGCGGCTGCACGGTCATGACGGATCACCTTTGAGGCCCGTCGCGTCATCGGGGGGAGCGTCCAGCTTTTCCATGAGTTCCCGGAACCGATCGGGCACCGGCTGGTTGAGAACGTCGTTGTAGATGCTGCGCAGCTGGCGACCGATGTGGTCCTGGATCTGCGGAACCAGTGCCTGCGACGGCGGCTGGCCGTTTTTGGAGGGATCTGACCCGGAGGGATCTGGCTCAGAGCTCCGCACGGACTTTTTCGACATCGCCACCTCCGGGCACGGCCCCCGTCGGGGATGGAGGGGGTCGACCGTTGCGCTGCCGGGACAACGTCGCCGTTACGCTCGCGGTTCCGTATCCTGCGGAACCTTTTTTTCGCCGGCACGTTATGCCGCAATGTCGCCTCGCTGCGGCAAAGCTTCCGTTGAGGGGTCCCATGTCCGTCGCTCAGCCCATCGCCCCGCACCTTCCCTATCTGCGCCGCTTCGCCCGGGCGCTGACCGGCAACCAGCGCATCGGCGATGTCTATGTTCAGTCTGCCCTCGAGGCGAACATGGCCGAACCCCGCCGGATCGACCCGCAGGTCGACGTGCGGGTGAGTCTCTACAAGGTTCTGCTCGAGGTGTGGCGCTCGGTCCCCATCCCGTCCCAGTCGGATCCAACAGATCCGTCCGCCGAGGCGGGCGCACAGCAGACCCTCGAGGCCATGACGCCCCGCTCGCGCATTGCCTTCCTGCTGCGCTCCCTCGAGGGCCTGACAACCGCCGAGGTGGCCGCGGTCATGGACTGTCCGCCGGCCGAGGCGCAAGAGTATATCGAGGTGGCGGGGCGAGAAATTGCCGATCAGATCAGGACGGACGTGCTCATCATCGAGGACGAACCGTTGATCGCCCTTGACCTCCAGTCGCTCGTCGAGGACCTCGGCCATGCCCTGGTCGATGTCGCGCGGACGCATCGCGAAGCCATCGCCGCCATGCAGAAGTTTCAGCCGGGTCTGATCCTGGCCGATATCCAGCTTGCCGACGGATCGTCCGGCCTCGAGGCTGTCAACGAGATCCTCGGCACGCTCAAGGTCCCGGTCGTCTTCATCACCGCCTATCCGGAGCGGTTCCTGACCGGGGCAAGGCCCGAGCCGGCATTCCTGATCACGAAGCCGTTCCTGACCGAGACCGTCAAGGCGGTGATCAGTCAGGCCCTGTTCTTCCGCCGCAAGGCCCAGCGCAGCGACATCACCGCCCTGAGCGCATGACATGTCGGCGACAGGCAGGAGAGAACCCCGGTTCCTGTCCGGGGGTTCTCTCCCGCCGTGTCCGGCCGGATATCGAGCCCCCGTCAGCGCGTCAGCAGGCCGACGACGAGGCCAAGCGCTGCGGCCGTGACCAGCGCCGAGGTCGGGTTGTCCCGGAACGTCCCCTCCAGCTCGGAGCCAAGCGTGTTCAGGCGCTTGCCGGTGTCCTGCACGATGCCGTTGCCAGCCTTGCTGACGCTTCCCGTCATGGCGTTGAACGCCTCGTGCGTCGACGATGCCACATCGCGCACCTTGTCCGCGCCTGTTCCGGCGTGGTTGCGCAGCAGGCCGGACACCGTATCGCTCAGCCGCGCAAAATCGGCGCGCAGCTGGACCAGGTCCTCGGAAACATCAGCCGCCTCGGGGGGCTTGGAATTCGCGTTGTCAGCCATTGCAGGGTTCCTTCAATCAGGGGGTCAGAGACGTCCGGTGACGAGCAGGACAACGAGGACCAGCGCGACGAGGCCAAAAAGTCCGGACGGCCCATAGCCCCAGCTTCGGCTGTGCGGCCAAGCCGGCACCGCGCCGAGAAACAGCAGGATCAGGATGATCAGGAGCACTGTGCCGATCGTCATGTCATTCTCTCCGTTCACGCACCGGTCCAGGATTTGGCCGGGCGATGTCATCAGCCGGGGAACGCACCGTCCGCGCGCATGGTTCCGGCCTGCTCGGCAGGCAGGCGGAAAGCGGACGGCAGACAGGACTGGCCGGGTCTGGATCCGCCATCAGCCTATGGGGGTGAAAGAGGTGGAACCGGTTCGTCGGCCAAGGCAGCCGCTGGACCGGTGCGCCGGTGGCCAGTCACTGCATCCAGGAGCGGTGGGGCTCTGCAGCCTGTCACATTCTCACGGTTGAGCTTGGAACCTCCCGCGACGCGACCGCGTTGTCGGGGAGAAGCACGGAGAGGAGCTCAACGATGCCAGACAAGCAGCAGCGCTCGAACCGGGGTTTCGCGTCGATGGATGAAGGCAGGCAGCGCGACATCGCCCGCAAGGGTGGCGAAAGCGTACCGAATGAGAAGCGGAGCTTCTCGCTCAATCCGAAACTGGCGGCGGAAGCGGGCCGCAAGGGCGGGCGCAGCGTCGCTCCCGAGGCGCGCAGCTTCTCGAGGGACCCCAAGCTCGCCGCCGAGGCCGGCCGCAAGGGCGGCGAGGCGTCGCACAGACGCAGGCTGCGCGACGCCAAGGTCAGCGAGCAGACCCACTAAGGTCTTCAGGCGCCGGCGACGAACCGGGGGGTCGGCGGGACTCACCGTTGCGTTCCAAGCTCGACCCCTGCAGGGCGGAACCTTCTGCCCACGCCGGAGTTGATCACCCTGTCGCCGGCCAACGCATACCGGGACCCCCGGGGCATCGACGCGCGATGGACAGCGGACATCGGTTCTTCGAACTGGCAGACGCGGCGCCGGTCCTCATCTGGCGATCCGGCCCTGACCGGACGCGCGACTACGTCAATGTCAGATGGCTCGAGTTCACCGGACGCAGCCTTCAGGCCGAAACCGCGGACAGCTGGAC
>JBEIIL010000103.1:0-14425 GCA_040380755.1 Methylobacteriaceae bacterium
GCCGCCGCGGCGCGCGCCGCCGCCAGGCGGACCGCAGAAATCGTGGGAGCCGCTCGAGCCCGAGGGCCAATGGCGGGCGATCGGTCGGCTGAACACGATCTTCGGACAGGTGACGGGGCATTGCACCGGGACGCTCGTCGGCCCGCAGCTGGTGCTTACCGCCGCCCATTGCCTGTTCGGACCGCGTCCCGGACAAGTGGCAAGGCCTCAGGATGTGGTCTTCCGCGCTGGCTATGCCCGCGACGGCGATTCCGGCCATGCGGTGGGCAGTGCCATCACGCTGTCGCCGGACTTTGTGTACTCGAAGCGCCCGACAGGGGCGGCCTCGGCCTCGTCCGACTGGGCACTGGTAACCTTGGAATCACCGCTAGATGTCGCGCCGCTCGGCCTGCGTGTCGTGCCTTACGCCGACATGGCGCGACTGGGATCAGCCGGTGTTGTCGTACAGGTCGGTTACGGAATGGAACGGCGCCATATGCCATCGATCATGCGGCGCTGTCGCATTTTCGGCGATCCCCGCGCTCGCGTGATCGGCCATCGCTGCCTAGCCAATTTCGGTTATTCCGGCGCCCCGCTCCTCCTCGTTGAAGAGGGTCGACCGCTGATCATTGGTGTCGGTTCGATCGCCGACCCTGGGCGCAGTGGCCTGGCGTCGCCCGCGGAACGCTTCGCCGACAGCATCGCCGCTACCGCACGGTGATCCGCGGATCGCGGCATCGTCACTGTCAGGGGAAGGAAAAGGTGGCCGGCCGGGAGTAGCCTGCGAGGAGGCCACTCCGGCCACTCCCGAGCCGGCCGAACCCCACGGGACCCAGGAGATGCGGCGGACCTGAGCATTCCGTAGGGTATTGCGTTTCGCCCGGGGCGATGGGGACGCCCAACGGACGCAACGGCCATCAGATTACCGCAGACACAACGACGCGTCCAACTTCGCGATGGCTTGTTGCAGATTAATCAGATGTTAAGGTAAAGGTCAACATTCGCAAGCCCGGTGGCACGAATGCTCTGCGACTACGCAGCCTGAACGTCGATGATGACGCGGTTGCGACCTTCGGCCTTGGCGCGGTAGAGCGCCGAATCAGCCCGCCTGAGGAGCACATCGGGCGTATCGCCAGGGCCCTGGACGGCTGTGACGCCGATCGAAACGGTGACCGGGATCTGCCGGGTTCCCTTGTGCACGGCGAAAAGGTCCTTTTCCACCCGTGTCCGGATGCGCTCCGCGGCGAGCCGGGCCGTATCCAGGGGCGTATCGGGCATCAGCACGACAAGCTCTTCCCCGCCGAACCGCGCCACGAGGTCGTTGCCACGCAGGCTTTTGCGGACGCGTTGGGCGAACTCGCGCAGGACATCATCGCCAGCATCGTGCCCGTGCGAGTCGTTAACGGCTTTGAACCGATCGACATCAAGGACCAGGACGGCCATGGGCCGGCCGCGATTCAGGGCCTCCTCGACCATCGCGTTGAAGTGGCTGTCGAGGTAGCGACGGTTGTGCAAGCCAGTCAGCGGATCGACGATGGCGAGCTCGATCGAGGCGTGCACGGTCTCGCGCAGCCGATCGGCATAGCGCTTGCGCCGGATTTGCGTGCGCACCCGCGCGAGCAGCTCGTTCCTGTCGACTGGACGGACGAGATAGTCGTTCACGCCGAGGTCCAGCCCGCGCAAAACCCGGCCGGTGTCGTCGGCCTCCGCCAGGATCAGGATCGCGAGGTGCCGGGTCCGGTCGAGCGACCGGATCTGGCTGCATAGCCGCAACCCGTCATAGTGGGCCAGGTCGGTGCTGACGATGACGACGTCCGGCGCCTCGTCGGTCGCGACGAACAGGGCCCGCTGCGGATCCGTCTCCAGCACCACGCTGTGCTGCATGGAGAGCGTCTGCACAATCCGGTCCGACGCGCTCTTGCGATCCTCGACCAGCAGGATCCGGCCGTTGAGCCCGGTGTCTGCCAAGGCCTGCACGGCAGGGTCGGCAATCCCGAGATCGCGTGACGCGACGGCGCGGGTGCGCAGCTCGTCGGTGACGGCCTTGAGCCGCACCAGGCTGCGCACGCGCGCCAGAAGTGCGATCTCGTTGACGGGCTTGGTGAGAAAGTCGTCGGCGCCGGCCTTGAGCCCCTTCACCCGGTCGCTCGGCTGGTCGAGCGCCGTCACCATCACGACGGGAATATGGGCCGTGGCCGGATTGGCCTTAATCCGCCGGCAGACGTCGAACCCATCCATGCCGGGCATCATCACGTCTGTCAGAACGATGTCGGCCAGGCCCTGGTCGCAGATCGCCAGGGCGTCGGCGCCGTTATAGGCCGTGAGAACGTCAAAATACTCAGCCGAGAGTCGCGCCTCGAGCAGCTTGACGTTCGGCGCGATGTCATCGACGACGAGGACACGTGCGCTCATGACTTCGCGTCACCCGCGTAGATCCGCACCGTCTCGATGAACTTGGCGACGGAAATCGGCTTCGACAGATAGGCTTCGCATCCCTTGCGGCGAATCCGCTCCTCATCACCCTTCATCGCGAAAGCCGTGATGGCGACGATCGGGATCGAGCGCAGGGTTTCGTCGCTCTTCAGCCACTCGGTCACGTCCTCTCCCGACACCTCCGGCAGCTGGATGTCCATGAGGATCAGGTCGGGGTGATGGGTGCGTGCCAGTTCGACCGCCTCGACGCCACTGGCCGTCTTCAGAGTCGCGTATCCGTGCGCCTCAAGAAGGTCGTTGAAGAGCTTCATGTTCAGCTCGTTGTCCTCGACAATGAGCACGGTCTTCGGCATTCGCCCGTCCCCGACTCGGGTCCGGCTTGGCCAGACCAATGGGCGGCCTCGTCCAGGACCGCTTAAATGGATATAACAGAGACATGTTGATGAAACACAAACCTCCCTCTGGAAAGGCGTCCCGCGACGGGGCGGACCATGCCGCGGCAGAGGGGCTGGCGGTCGAAGTCCTCGCCTTTCTTGCGGGTGACGAGGCCCGCCTCGCCGGCTTTCTCGATGCCACCGGCCTGACACCGCAGACCCTGCGAACGGCAGCCTCGGCGCAGGGTTTCCTGATCGGGGTTCTCGACCACCTTGCTGCCGACGAATCGCTGCTTCTGGCCTTCACAGCCCAGCAGGGCTCCGACCCGGCAGCGGTCCTGCGGGCCCGCGACCGGCTGGCCGGCCCGCATGCGGAGGGGCTCCGCGAGGGGTAGTGCCATGCCGGGCCTGCATCTTTGCCGGGACTGCCTGTCCGACACCACCGGCAAGGTACGCTGTCCGTCCTGTGGGTCGCCCCGGATCCTCTCCCATCCCGAGCTCGCAGAGCTGACCATTGCCCATGTCGACTGCGATGCCTTCTATGCCGCCGTCGAGAAGCGGGACCGGCCCGAACTGGTTGACAGGCCAGTCATCATTGGCGGCGGCCGCCGGGGCGTCGTCGCCACCGCCTGCTACGTCGCCCGCACCCACGGCGTGCGCTCGGCGATGCCGATGTTCAAGGCGCTGGCCGCTTGCCCGGATGCCGTGGTGATCCGCCCCGACATGGCCAAGTATGCGGCGGTCGGCAAAGACATCCGCCGCCGCATGCTCGCCTTGACCCCGATGGTCGAGCCGCTGTCGATCGACGAAGCCTTTCTCGACCTGTCAGGCACGGAGCGGCTGCACGGCGCGCCACCAGCCGTGACGCTGGCGCGCTTTGCCCGCGAGGTGGAAGACGAGGTCGGGATTACCGTGTCGGTTGGCCTCTCGTGGAACAAGTTTCTGGCCAAGGTCGCGTCGGACCACGACAAGCCCCGCGGCTTCACCGTGATCGGCCGGGCCGAAGCCGCAACCTTCCTTGCCGGGCGGCCAGTCGGGATCATTCCGGGTGTCGGACGTGTCACGCAGGAGCGCCTCGCCCGTGACGGCATCCGCAGCATCGCCGATCTCCAACGCTGCGACACTACCGAACTGGCCAAACGCTATGGCGAGGAAGGGATGCGCCTCGCCCGTCTCGCTCGGGGCGAAGACGCAAGATTGGTCAAGCCGGAGCGCGAGACCAAGAGCATTTCGGCCGAAACCACCTTCGACGAGGACATCGCCGACACGGAGACCCTGCTGCCGGTCCTCATGCGCCTGAGCGAGAAGGTCGCCCTTCGCCTGCGTCGGTCGGGCCTGGCCACGCGCGGTGTCACGCTGAAGCTGAAGACGGCAGATTTTCGCACCCGCACTCGGGCCCGATCGGGCTTGCCGCCGACGCAGCTTGCCGCGTCCCTTTTCGAGGCGGGGCGTGACCTGCTGGCGCGCGAGACCGGCGGCACCGCGTTCCGCCTGATCGGCATCGGAGCGAGCGATCTTTGTCCCGCCAATGACGCCGACCAAGGCGATCTCGTCAACACACGGGTTGTTCGTCAGGCCAGCGTCGAGAGGGCCATCGATTCCCTGCGCGAACGATTTGGTGGCGATGCCGTGATGCGCGGACTGGTGTTCGGTGCGCCGGGGCGCAAGCCGCGCCCCGGCTCCTAGTGGGAGCCGCTCACTTGTCGCAATCTGGCGTCTTCAGCGCATCAAGGCGGGTCAGTTGCCCCTTGAGGCTGAAATCGCCGTAGTCGAGGCGCAGATTGCGCGACACGCCGTTTTCCAGCAAGTCGAACGCGATGGTGTAGAGCGGCTGTTGGGCGTCGCGCTGGCCATTCTCGAAATAGCTCACCGACACCGGCCAGCGGGGCATGTCTCCCCACCCGGCCTGCCGCACCGACTCTTCAACTCCGTCACCGCCCCGGCTTTCCTTCCCGATGACCGCAAACGTGTCATAGACCTTCTGCCCGGTCTCGGAGCCATCGAAGATTTTGACCTCAAGCGTCGGCTTCCCGGCCCGCGCGGCCTCGATCAGCAAGCGAATCTGCTCGGTCGGGAAAACAATCTCCCCCGACACATCCTTGCGGGTCGTCGCTGGCTTCTTCAGCCGGATCACAATCCCGACACCGGGCTTTCGTTCGGCCGAACCGTCGGTCGCCATCGGGCGTCCCGGCCCCATCCGCGACTCGGTGTTGAAGCGAAGACTGGACCCATCCGCCTCCTCGAAGGTGGTCGAGCGCATGTCCGAGAGCCGGGTTCCCAGCCCGCCACCGGAGAGTTCGGTCACCTGACGAAAGGTCAGGGCATAGCCCTCACACGCCGAACCGGTGAACTCGAAGACGATCCGGCCGCGCGCGCTGTCGACCCCTTTCGAGCCACGGCTGTCGGAAAGCGAAAGGTCGTAGGTGGCCCGGTGCGCGGCCATCGGAACGCGGTCGGCGGCTGTGGCCGCCCCGCTGACGACAATGGCTGCTCCGGCGGCAAGGAATCGGCGGATCGACATGGCAGTCTCCGGATGCGGGAGATGACGATAGAGCCGCGGCACGGTGGCATCAATGCGGCGGAACACCCCCGCCGCCATACCTTGCAGGCCTCGCGGCAATGGGCGACAACCGGTAGCGGCCAAGCCAACGATCAGGACGCTGCCAGGGAGCCGTCATGAGCATCGAGACACGCCTTGCCGATCTCGGCATCGTCCTGCCGGCCCCGGCCTCCCCCATTGCCAATTATGTCCCCGCCGTGCGCAGCGGCACGCTGCTGGTCGTGTCAGGGCAGCTTTGCCTCGGACCGGACGGAAAGCTCGCTCCCGCACACACAGGCAGACTCGGCGCGGACATTGCGCCGGAGGTCGCGGCCGAGGGCGCACGCCTGTGCGCCATCAACATTCTTGCCCAGGCAAAAGCGGCGCTGGGAAGCCTCGACGCGATCACCCGCTGCATCCGGCTGGGCGGCTTCATCAATGTCGCGCCGGGCTTTACCGCTATCGCGCCGGTGATGAACGGGGCCTCCGACCTCATCGTTGCGGTGCTGGGTGACCGCGGACGGCATGCCCGCAGCACCATCGGCGTTGCCGAACTGCCGCTGGGCGCGGTGGTCGAAGTCGAAGCAATGTTCGAGGTTGCGTGATGCTGGCGCCCGACTGGCTGGTTGCGCGGCCGATTGCCCATCGCGGTTTGCATCATCGCGCATCCGGCGTCGTCGAGAACACGATCGGCGCAGCCCGGGCGGCTATCGCGGGCGGCTTTGCGATCGAGTGCGACGTGCAGCTCACGCGCGACCTCGAGGCGGTCGTGTTCCATGATTTCGCGCTCGACCGGCTGACCACGGCCAAAGGACGGGTCGCTGACAAGACATCGGCCGAGATCGGCGCCCTCGACCTGCGCGACACCACCGACAAGGTGCCGACACTGGGCGCGTTCCTGGCGGCAATCGACGGTCGCGTCCCCCTCATCCTGGAGATCAAGAGCGCGTTCGATGGCGATCTGCGCCTGGCCCGGCGCACGGCCGAGGTGGTGCGGGCCTATCCAGGCCCGGTCGCGCTGAAATCATTCGATCCCGATCTTGTCGCGGCCCTGCGCGACCTGACGCCTGCGCATCCGCGTGGCATCGTCGGTGAGAATCGCTACGAACACGCGGAATGGCAGGTGCTGCCCGCAGCGCGCCGGCATGCCATGGCCAACCTGCTGCACTACCAAGACAGTCGGCCCGATTTCATCTCCTGGCAGGTGATGGATCTGCAGTCGGCCGCACCGTTCCTGTGCCGCAACGCGGTCGGACTGCCGCTGATGACCTGGACCGTGCGCACGCCCGACCAGCGCGTTCTCGCCGCCAAGGGCGCCGACCAGATCGTCTTCGAGGGCTTCGTCCCGTGACGCGCTGCGACGGGTCCGCCTGATGGCAGAGCCCGGGCTGACCTTGCGCGTCGCCGGGTCGATCGGCCTTGTTCCGGCGGAACAGTGGAACGCCTGCGCTCTCGCAGCCGATGTTGATTCACCGCGTGAAGCGGGTGAATCAGTCTCTGAGCAGCCGGATTCTCTGTCTCAGACTGACCCGGACAACCCCTTCCTCCACCACGCTTTTCTGCTGTCGCTGGAGGAGTCCGGATCAGCGGTCCCGCGAACCGGCTGGGCCGGCGCCCATGTGCTGGTCGAGGATGCGGCAGGCACCCTTCTCGCCTGTGCGCCGGCGTACCTGAAGGGTCATTCCCTCGGCGAATATTTCTTCTACCAGGGCTGGGCGGACGCCTATGAGCGCGCCGGCGGGTCGTATTATCCCAAGGTCCAGATCTCGGTCCCGTTCACGCCGGCTACCGGACGCAGACTGCTGGTCCGCCCCGGGCCGCGCGCCGGGCAGGCGCGCGAGGCTCTGATCGGTGGACTGCGGACGCTGCGCCAGCAGGCCGGCGCCTCCTCGGTCCACCTCACCTTCCTGCCCAAGACCGAGTGGGACCAGCTCGGCACGCACGGCTTCCTGCAGCGCACCGACCAGCAGTTCCACTGGCTGGACGAGGCCTATGGCAGTTTCGACGGCTTCCTCGAAGCCCTGGCATCCCGCAAGCGCAAGGCGATCAAGCGGGAACGCCGCGATGCCCTGGCCGGCGGCATCACGATCGAACACGTCACAGGTGCGGCGATCACGGAGGCGCACTGGGATGCGTTCTACGCCTTCTACATGGACACGGGTTCACGAAAATGGGGTCGCCCCTATCTGACCCGAACCTTCTTCTCGCTGATCGGCGAGCGCATGGCCGACCGCGTACTGCTGGTCATGGCCAGGCGCGAGGGTCGTTACGTGGCCGGCGCCATCAACTTCATCGGCGCGCACACGCTTTATGGCCGCAACTGGGGCTGTGTCGAGGAGCATCCGTTCCTGCATTTCGAGGTCTGCTACTATCAGGCGATCGATTTCGCCCTGTCCCACGGGCTCAGGCGGGTCGAGGCTGGGGCCCAGGGCGAGCACAAGCTGGCCCGCGGCTACCGGCCGGTGACGACCTACTCGGCCCATGATCTGGCTGACCCCGGCCTGCGCCGTGCCGTCGCCGACTATCTGGCGCGCGAGCGGGCCTATGTGGAAGCGGCCCGGCGCGAGCTGACGGAACAGGCCCCCTTCCGCAAGAGTTGAGACAGGCCCGGTCTTCAAGGCCGCGGCAACACCACGGAGACGACAATGCGCCTTCCCCTTCTGATCCTCGCCATGCTGGCCTCCGGCCCCGCTCTGGCGCAGAACCGGCCATCCACCCTGACCATGACGTGCGGCCAGAACCGCCAACTCGTACTGGCGCAGGGCGCCATCGTGCTTTCGACGGGGGGAATGACCTATGACCGCTTTGTTGCCGACAGCCGGAACTGCCTGCCGGGCCAATCGACCAAACGGACGATGGTGCCGGCCCGCGACACCCCCTATTGCCCGCTGCAGATCTGCTTCGACCCATCCGGAGAACGCTTCATCGACGACTGACCCGGCTTGACGCTCCCTGCACGGCACGCCACACCGGGGCAGGCCGCCTGGCCACAGTTGGGTGTCTGCAACGGGATCGGGATCAGCACCATGACCGCCTATGACGAAACAAACGTCTTTGCCCGCATCCTGCGCGGCGAACTGCCGTGCGAGAAGGTCTACGAGGACGCGGCCTGCCTCGCCCTGATGGACATCATGCCGCGTGCCGACGGGCATGTCCTGGTGATTCCGCGGGTCCCGTCCCGCACGATTCTCGATATCGACACCGGCGCGCTCGCCGGCTTGATGGCCGGCGTGCAGATCGTGGCCCGCGCCGTCAAGGCCGGCATGGCGGCCGACGGGCTGACGATCCAGCAGTTCAACGAAAGTGCCGGCGGTCAGGTGGTGTTCCACCTGCACGTGCATGTTCTGCCCCGCTGGACCGGTGTGTCCCTGCGCCCGCACACCGGCGAGATGGCCAAGCCGGAGGCGCTACGCGTCCATGCCGACCGGATCCGGGCCGCGCTCTGACACGCCGCGCGCGCCGCGATAGCCCATCGCCAGCACATAGAGTTCGGCCGAATCGGCCCGGCTCGCCGCAGGCTTCACGTGGCGGACGGTGCCGAAATCGCGCTTGAGGTCGGCGAGCAGCGAACTCTCGGTGCCGCCCTGCAGCACCTTGGCCACGAAGGATCCTCCCGGAGCAAGGACCTGTCGGGCAAAATCGATCGCCATTTCGGCCAGCGCAACGATCTTGAGATGATCGGTCTTCTTGTGGCCGGTCGAATTGGCCGCCATGTCCGACATCACCACGTCAGCCTGCCCGCCCAGCATGGCTTTCAACCGATCGGGTGCATCATCAGCCAGAAAGTCCATGACCTCGAACGTGACGCCCGGAATCGGAGCGATCTCCAGGAGGTCGATGCCCACCACCTTGCCGCGGCCCTGCACCGAACCGACGCGCGCCGCCGACACCTGAGCCCAGCCGCCCGGCGCGGCACCGAGATCGACGACGCGCTGCCCGGGCTTCAGGATCCGGTACTTGTCATCCATCTCGAGGAGCTTGTAGGCAGCACGGGAGCGGTAGCCCTCACGCTTGGCCCGCGCCACATAGGGATCGTTCAGCTGCCGCTCCAGCCAACGGTTCTGCGACGATGTTCGCTTTCGCGCCGTCTTCACCCGCTGCTTCAGCGAGCGGCCGCCCTCGCGGCCGGACTCGCCTGTCACGCTGGCCGCCCCTTCGCCGGGTGCCAGACCCCGTCCTCGAGCATGAGCTGCATCAAGATTCCCTCGCGCAGCCCTCGGTCGGCAATGCGCAGTCGCGGCGCCGGGAAAGCCCGGCGGATCGCCTCCAGGATCGCACATCCGGCGAGCACCAGATCGGCGCGCTCATTGCCGACGCACGGATTGGCGGCCCGCTCCCGATAGCCCATCCCGATCAGCCGGTCGACGACCGTGCTGACATCGGCGTCCTGCATCCAGATCCCGTCAACCTGCCGGCGATCGTAGCGTGCCAGTCCGAGATGGACGCCCGCAATGGTCGTCACGGTGCCGGATGTGCCAAGCAGGTGGAACCGGCTGCAACGGCCGACCTTGGCCACCTCGTTGGTGAAGGCCGCGAGCATCCCGTCAACCTCATGGACCATGCCCTCGAAGCCGTCGCGCGTGACCTCCAGGCCGCCATGGCGCTCCGCCAGGGTGACGACCCCTACGGGCAGTGAGGTCCAGGCGACGACACGGTCGCGCAGCGAGGCGCCGCGCCGCGCCCGTCCCAGCCAGATCAGCTCTGATGATCCGCCGCCGATGTCGAAC
The DNA here is from genome assembly GCA_040380755.1 of Methylobacteriaceae bacterium. GTDB lineage: Bacteria > Pseudomonadota > Alphaproteobacteria > Rhizobiales > Beijerinckiaceae > Alsobacter. Next base: position 10,053 of record JBEIIL010000103.1, read on the forward strand.
AGCAGCGTTCCCTCCGCCTCCGGATCGGCGAGCGCCGCACAGCCGGTGACGGCCAGATGCGCCTCGGTCTCGCGGTCGACCACCTCCAGCTCGAGGTCGGTCTCGTCCCGCACCCGCGCCACGAAATCAGCCCCGTTGACCGCGGCCCGGCACGCCTCGGTGGCGATCAGCCGGGCCCGCGAGACGCCACGGCCTTCCATCTTGGAGCGGCAGACGTGCAGGGCCTCGATGGTGCGGGTGATCGCGATGTCGCGCAGCCGGTTTGACGCGCCAAGCCCCTCGCCAAGGCGGACGATGCGCGAGAAGGCGTCAACGACGCGAAACCCGTCCGAGGACGGGCGCGCGACCAAAAGCCGGCAATTGTTGGTCCCGAGGTCGAGGGCTGCGTAGGTGCGCAGGCCGTGAGAGTCACGGCCAGAGCGCACAGGCCCTGCAGTCGTCTGCGTCGCCACAACGGCCGCGGCGGTCGGTGTGACCAGCTGAGGATCTCCGAGCACTGCGGCCCCTGCATCGTCGACCGGCGCCACGTCGAACCCCCGTCACGAACCTGTTGTCGAGTGTAACAACCAACTTGTTGCGCTGCCAAGGCGCAAAGCTGGACCGTCGCCTTGCAGGACTGCCCAGGCTAGAGCGGAATCCGACCTGATTGCATCAGGTCGTTCGCTCTAGCTCTTTGTTTTAGCGTCATCTTTGTCCGCCAACCGGCATCCACTTGGCGGGATGATACTTTAGGGCTCCACCAACTCGCTCCGTCTGGTTGTCACCAGGTCGGCGATCCGCCGCCACAGCGCTGCACGCGTGTAAGGCTTGGCCAGAACCGCGGCCGCGCCCAGCGCGTGGGCCTGGGCCACGAAGGTCGTGGTTGGCTTGAAAGTCATCGCCACAAGCGGCGGCGGCCCACCCGGCAACCCCTCGAGGCCCCCGGCCAGCGCCAGCCCGCCGGCACCCACCGAGTCGAGATCGACCAGGATCACGTCCGGTCGCAGCCGCCGGATGGCCAGGGCAGCCGGCAGAATGTCATTGGCGAGGCCAATGGACGGGACCCCGCCATCGCGCAGCATGGCCGCAAGCAATGTGCGTTCGTGGCAGGGCTTCTGCACCAGAAGCACGGAAATGATCCCAAACCGTGGCGGGTAAAGCATGAAAAAGTCCGGTTCGCAATGAAACCGAGCCTAAACCATCAATCCTTGACGTCGCGTAAGAATATAAAAAGTTGTGAATTCCAAATATGCAATCGAGAAATTCAGTCTTCATCCGGACGGTCGCGCCGGTTTCGCTTGACATCGCCGCGCTTGGTCTTGCCGTCGAGGCGGCGGACCTTCGAAGCCAGAGTCGGGCGGGTCGCACGTCGCGTCCGCGGCACCACGGCAGCCTCCCGGATCAGCGCAAAGAGCCGTTCGCGCGCATCCTGCCGGTTGCGGTCCTGGCTGCGGAAGCGCTGGGCGGTGATGACGATCACGCCCTCCTGGGTCAGCCGGCTGCCGGCCAGCACCATCAGCCGAGCGCGCACGTCGTTGGGCAGGCCGGGCGATCGCGCCGCGTCGAAGCGCAGCTGGACCGCGGTCTCGACCTTGTTGACATTCTGGCCGCCGGGCCCCGACGACCGGATGAACTGCTCGTCGAGCTCACGCTCGTCGATCGTGACACGCCCGGTGACACGGATCACGGCTCCCTCCCCCGCAGTGAAGCCGCAGGGCCCCCGACCAGGTCGGCACCGGCCCCGGCCGGCAACAGCTTCCAGAAGATCACCGCGGAACTGACCGCGACGAGACCCACCACGGCGAACACGAACGGAAAATGCGACGCCGACAGCAGCGGGCCGCCCAGGGCGCTGGCGGCCAGTTCGAGCCCCAGCGCGGCCACGGCGACACCGACCGAGCCCGACAGCTCCTGCAGGACTGCGGCAAAACTGGTCGCCGGGCTGAGCTTCTCGGTCGGCACATCGGCGTATGCCACGGCGCTGATCGCCGTGAACTGCAAGGACCGCAGGAAACCGCCGACGAGAAGCACCGCCAGCATGAGGAGAGCGGGTGTCCCAACGCCAAACAGCGCCGGCGCCGCCACGCTGGCCGAGGACAGGACGGCATTGACGATCAGCACCCGCCGGAAGCCGAACCGCCGCAGGATCGGGGCGGCACAGAGCTTCATCGTCACGGCGCCCACTCCGGCCGCAAACGTGGTCAGGCCGGATGCGAAGGCGTTCATGCCGAGCCCGACCTGCAGCAGCAGCGGCAGCAGGAACGGCGAGGCGCCCATCCCGACCCGGAAGACGAAGCCACCTGCAAGACTGGCCCTGAAGGTCGGCAAGGCCAGCAGGCGCAGGTCGATCAGGGGATCGGGCACCCTCAGCGCGTGGATGACGAAAATCCACAGCAGGGCAGCCCCGGTCACCAGCAGCGCAACGATGCCCCAGCCGGGCACAAGGTCGAGCCCGGCCAGCGTCGCACCGGTGAGGAACGCGGCAAGACCCGGGCCGACCAGCAGAAAGCCGACGAGGTCGAACCGCACCCGCTCGGTTTCGCGGATGTCCGGGATGAAGGCCAGCGCCAGCGCCACGCCGATGCCGGCGATCGGCACATTGATCCAGAAGATCCAGCGCCAGTCGAAATAGGTCGTGATGAAGCCGCCGACCGGCGGCCCCATGATCGGGCCCATCAGCGCCGGAATGCTCAGCCAGGCGAGCGCATTGACGAGGTCGCGCCTGTCGACGCTGCGCAGTACGATCAGGCGCCCGACCGGGATCATCAGGGCGCCGCCCATGCCTTGCAGCACGCGCGCCGCCACGAGGCTGCCGACCCCGCCGGACAACGCACAGCCGATGGAGCCGGCCGCGAACACCAGCATCGAGGCGCAGAACACCGGGCGTGCGCCAAAGCGGTCCGCCACCCATCCCGAGGCAGGAATGAAGATCGCGAGCGCCAGCAGGTAGGAGGTCAGCGCAAGCTTGAGGTGGATCGGGCTTTCACCCAGGTCCACCGCAATGGCAGGCAACGACGTCGACAAGACCGTCGCGTCGAGATTTTCCATGAACAGCGCCGTGGCGACGATCAGGGGCACCAGCCGGTCGTGGGGAAGCGACGGAAGGCGCGCCATGGAGACCTGACCTGTGTGCAGGGCGCGGACGCAGCGACGCGAATGCGCGGGCCGAAGCGCCCCGCCGCCGGACCTTGTGTCCCGCGGCGCGGTCGCGGCGTCAGCGGCGGCGCATCTGGCCGCGCTGGACCGGACGGTTGGCGGCGGCGGGCCGTTCGTCCTTGTGGCGGAAGATCAGCCGCCCCTTCTCAAGGTCGTAGGGCGACATTTCCACCGTGACCCGGTCGCCCGCGAGCGTCTTGATCCGGTGCTTCTTCATCTTGCCGGCGGTGTAGGCGACGATCTCGTGCCCGCTGTCGAGCTGCACGCGGAAACGGGCGTCGGGAAGGATCTCGGTGACGAGACCCTCGAATTCCATCAGTTCTTCCTTGGCCAAGCCTGGACCTCTCTGTTCACGAAACGAAGACCCGCCGGCGGGGGCCGGCGGATCGGTTGCCTTGCAGGGCGGCCGGTGGGCCCGGCCGGAACGCCTCAGGCGTTCTGGAGGTTGCCGGCCGACTCGCGCCCGCTGCGCGGGTCCGTCACCAGCTCGTAGGCGATCTTCTGACCCTCGGTCAGGCCGCGCATCCCGGCCCGTTCCAGGGCGGACACATGGACGAACACGTCCTTGCCGCCATTGTCGGGCTGGATGAATCCATACCCCTTCTGGTCATTGTACCACTTCACGGTGCCCGTCTGCATCGGGTCGATCCTTCTTGCAGCGCCGCTTCCACGGAGCCGGCCACACGACCCCGCAATCGCTCGATTTTGGTGTGAGTGCCAGAACGTGCGCCCGCCAGGCAATCGCAGCGGAGCGAAGCGGCCCGGTCGCCCGGCCAATCTCGACACGCCGAAATAAACCCGGGCCCGGCATTTTGCAAGGCGCTGCCTTGGTCCGCTGGCTGTCGAACCGGCGTTCTGGTCACGAAATGGGCTGGGCAGGTGCCCGGGTCGGCCGGCTCGGTACGCCACAGCACTGAAAGGAGAGCTCCAGGTCAAGCTAGGCAGGATAGATCCACTGCTCGGGGAGGCGAACCGACACGGCATCACCTGCCCGCACGGCGCCGCCTCGCTCGACCCAGCCGACGAGGCCGCGCAGGCGCCGCGCTGCCTTCACGAAAGCAAAGTCGAGCCCATCCCGCCCCGGGCACTGCCGGGCCACCGCCCGGCCCGTGCCGATGCAGGGCGCATTCTGGTCCTCGACGGCAAACACGGCCCCCTGCGGCAGGAACAGGCGGCTGCCGCGCGGCAGCATTGAGAGCGACGGGATGCCCTCGACGACGAGATTGGCGCCCAGCCAC
>JBEIIL010000104.1:0-14383 GCA_040380755.1 Methylobacteriaceae bacterium
ACAGGTCTCTGATCGCGGGATCGAGGAACACCTCTGTGCTGGTCTCAACCCGGACGTCGAACCCATTGCGCTTCAGCCAGCCCCGGATCATCGAGGCACACAGATCGGGGTCGTGGCCTGGCCACCCACCCCAAACGATCATCGCGGTTTTCATGCTCTTGCCCTGTTCAATCCATCTGGCCGATGGGCAGACCGACCGGCATCATCGCCGGCCGGTCGACTGTGGTTTCGAGCCTGACGCGGCGTCCCTCATTCGACGAAACCTGGAACGCCTCCATGGCCTCGAGCGCGTGCAGCGCGAGAGCGCCGCTGGCGCGGTGTGGACGGCCTGCCTGGATCGCCGCGGCCATGTCGGCAACACCAATCGAGCGGAACTCGCCTTCGGCGTGGCCATGCGTCAGCGGCATGCTTTCGAATTCGCCGCCGACCGCAGCGATCATGACCTCGCCGCCGAACCTGTTTGGATCAGGAACGAGGATGCTGCCCTTGGTGCCGTAGATCTCGATGGGCGTATGGCGGTGCTTGGGCACGTCGAAGCTCATCGTGATCGTCACCACAGCGCCGGAGGCAAACTCGAGCATGCCAGTTACATGGGTGGCGACCTCGACGGGGATCATCGTCCCATTCATCGGCTCGCTGGTCACGAGGCGCTCCTTGCGTGGCATCGTGGCCGAACCCATCACCGAGGCGATCGGTCCAAGGAGCTGGATGAGGTTGGTAATGTAGTAGGGGCCCATGTCGAGCATCGGACCGCCGCCGCGCAGATAGTAGAATCCGGGCGCCGGGTGCCAGCGCTCGTGCCCCGGACACATGAAAAACGCTGAGCCCGCAACGGGCGTGCCGATGGCGCCGTCGTCGATGAGCTTGCGGGCGGTCTGGTGGCCGCCGCCCAGGAACGTATCGGGGGCGCAGCCGACGCGCAGGTTCTTCTGGGCCGCAAGGTCCATCACCTTGCGGGCTTCGGCGACGTTGACGCCGAGGGGCTTTTCCGAATGCACGTGCTTGCCGGCATTGAGCACGGCAAGACTGACGTCGGTGTGTGCCAGCGGGACGGTCAGGTTGACGACGATCTCGATGTCGTCGCGCCGCAGCAGCTGGTCCACCCTCATGGCCGGGACACCGAATTCCTTGCCACGCAGCTCGGCAGGAGCCTGTCGCATGTCCGCCACGGCGCGCAGCTCGATGTTTGGGAATTGCTGCATGGCGACCATGTATTTCTGGCTGATATTGCCGCAACCGATGACGCCGATACCCGTCTTGACCATTCGATGCTCCAGTTCAGTTCAATCCGGTTTTGCTGAGGGCCCCGTTGCAGCCTCAGCCCTTCACTGCGCCGGCGGTCAGACCGGCGACGATGTGCTTCTGGGCGAGAAGGAACAGCAGGATGGTGGGCAGGATGGTGAGCGTGATGAACGCCAGGATCAGATTCCACTCGGACGAGTATTCACCCTGGTAGACCATGATGCCCAGCGGCCAAGGATACAGCGCGTCGGAGTTCAGCATCACCAGCGGGATGAGGTAAGCGTTCCAGCTCTGGACGAACGCGATGGTGCCGACGGTCGCCAGGATCGGCCGCGACAGCGGCAGTGTCACGTAGCGGAAATAGTTGATGTAGCTGCAACCGTCGACGAGCGCCGCCTCCAGCAACTCCTGCGGCAGGTCGCGGAAGAAGCGGCGCAGCAGCAGCACGCTCATCGCCAGCGAGAACGCGACCTGCGGCAGCACCACGCCGTAATAGCTGTCGAGCAAACCAAGGTCGCGGACCCTGATGAACAGCGGCAGGATTGCCGTCGCCGCCGGAAATAGCAGCCCCATGGTGATGTAGTTGAGCAGCATGTCGCTGCCGTAGAACCGGATATGGGCGAAGACGAACGCCGCCATTGACGCCACGATCAGTGACAGCGCCACCGTCATGGTGGAGATGATCAGCGAGTTCTTGAGCAGGGTCCAGTAGCGCGCCGACAGCAGAATGTCGGTGTAGTTGCTCCATTCCCACACCTGCGGTAGGCCAAACGGGTTGGTTCGCAACTCGCCCAGCGACTTGAAACCGCCCAGCACCGTCGCCAGCAGTGGGGTGGCGACGAACACCGCTACCACCGTGAGGAAGAGCGCCTTGTAGAGCGCCATCGGGTCGAACGTGCTGCGGCGCAGCGTGGGGCTGTCACTCATCGCGCATGAACCAGCGCTTGTAGGTGAACGCAAAGGTGACGCAGATCACAAACAGGATCACGCCCACGGCGCTGCCGAAGCCGACGCGCATGCGCGTCACCCCGAACGTGTAGAGGAAACTCACCATGGTCTGGGATGAGTCTGCCGGCCCACCACGCGTCAGCGGCATCACCAGGTCGAAAAGCTGCAGCGAACCCACAACCGCAAAGAACGCCGAAAGGCGGATCGTCGGATAGAGCAGTGGGATGATCACGTACCGGATCGTCTGGGAGCGCGAGGCACCGTCGATGCGAGCGGCCTCGATCAGGTTGCGATCCAACCCTTGCAGGGCTGCGATGAACAGCATCATGTGGAAGCCGAAATACTTCCATACGATGACGATCAGGATCGCCAGCATCGACGTCTGTGGACTGGCAAGCAGGTGCGGCGCCTCGGCACCGAAGATACGCCAGATCGCCGCCAGGAGGCCGTATTCGCCATCATAAACGAAGCTGAAGATGAGCCCCGTGGCGATCTCCGCCAGGATGTATGGCATGAAGAACAGCATGCGCAGGACGACCGCGCCCCGGAAGCGCTCGGCCAGCAGGATGGCCAGCGTCAGGGCCAGCGGCAGCTGCACCAGCAGCGAGACCGCGATGATCAGCATGTTGTTGCGGAAGGCGAGCCCGAAGGCCCGGGTCTCGAAGACGAACCGATAGTTGTCGAGGCCAATCCAGTTCTTCGGCGTTCCAAACCCGTTCCAGTTGAAGCCCGAATACCAGGCCGCCTCGAGGATCGGCAACACGACGAAAATTGAAAACAACAGCAGCGCAGGCGGCAGGAACAGCAGAATGGCCGTCAGCTTTCCCGACTGGAGCGGGCGGCGGGCGGCGAGAGCGGTCATGATTGCCTCCCCGCCCCAGGCTGGAGATACGACACGGGGTACTGGCGGGGGCCAGGCCCCCGTCCCTCCGGGATCAATTGCCCTGCTTGTAGGCGTCCTGGATCGACTTGGCCGCCTGCTGCGGCGTCATCGACCCACCCGCAAGTTCGGTCGTGGCATCATTGACGACGCGACCGACATTGGGGCCGAGATCCTGGTCATAGAAGTTCTGGTGATACTTCGACTTGGCCAGGTTCTGGGCGATGTTGCGCATGAACGGGCTGGCGAGTCCCTCGTCAGCCCCCTTGTAGGTCGGGACGAGGAAGTTCCCGGCCGCTAGGCGCTTCTGCACCTCGGGGGAGACGAAGTGCTTGACGAAGGCCGCGGCTTCCTTCGGCGCGCCCTTTGTCACCAGCCAGCCATTGATGCCGCCGAGCGTGTCTGAGGGGTCACCCTTGCCGCCGGGAACTGTCGGGAAGTCGAACCAGGCGATGTTGTCGTCGCTGATCCCCTTCTTGTCCGCCGAGAGTGCCTTCTGCGAGTGATAGAACGAACTGATGGCCAGGATCATCGCGGCCTTGCCGTCGCCGAATGAGCCAACAGCCTGCGGGTTCTTGAAACCGAGGAACCCGGTCTGGAACGGCTGCAGGTCGACGAGCTGCTTGAACAACTCACCGGACTTCAGGAACGTCTCGCCGGCGAAGCCACCGTTCTCGCCCTTCAGCGCGGCGTCGAAGCCGGGCTTGCCGCCGAGGCGGACGGCGAGGTTCGTCCAGAAGAAGTGCAGGGGCCACTTGTCCGCGCCGCCGACGACGATCGGCGTGATACCGGCCGCCTTCAGCTTTTTCACGGCATCGAGCAGATCGTCCCAGGTCTTCACCTTGGAGGGATCGACTCCCCCCTTGGCCATCAGCTCCTTGTTGACCATGAAACCGACCTGGGACTGGGCGTGCGGAACGCCATAGATCTTCCCGTCGACCGTGAACGCCGTCACCGCCGCCGGGGCAAGATTGTCCTTGTAGCCCTGCATCGCTGGCGTCAGGTCCTCGACGACACCGGCCTCGACCTGCGCACGCAGGACGCCACCGGCCCAGCTGTAGATGATGTGGGGGCGGTCCTTGGATTGCAGGATGGTGGGCAACTTGGCCTTGTAGGCCTCATTTTCCAGGAACTGCATCTCGATCTTGGTGCCAGGATTCTTGGCTTCGAAATCCCGCGCCACCTCCTCCCAGATTTTGACCTGGTTGGGGTTCACCTCGATGTGCAGCCATTTCAAAGTTGTCTGCGCCGTGACCGAGCCGGCTGTCAGCAACAGACCGACGGCCGCCAAGGCGGCCTTCTTCAACATGCCCATCCGCGTTCTCCCAATTGATGGCGTCACCCCATCTGCGGAGCAGCTTATTCCGGCGGATGAGGTTTACAACTCAAAAAATGATGGAAAAATTTCAAATCCCTGGCTTAGATCCGTCAGGGTCGGCAGTGAGGGACAGCGGATCATGACAACGGGCGCAATCTATCCGGACCTGCGGGACAAGGTCGTGCTGGTCACCGGAGGGGGGTCAGGCATCGGCGCGGCGATCGTCAGGCGTTTCGCCGGGCAAGGCGCCCGGGTGGCCCTGATCGACATCCAGGCCGACATATCCCGGGCAGTTGTCGCAGAGCTTGCGGCGTCAGGCGCCACTGTGCATTTCGAGCACGCGGATCTCACCGACATAAGTGCGCTGCGGACCGCCATTGCACGGGTGCGTGAACGGTTCGGCCCGGTCGAGATCCTGGTCAACAACGCCGCCCATGACGAGCGCCACGCCACACTGGAAGTGACGCCCGAGTATTGGGACGAACGCATCGCCGTGAACCTGAAGCACCAGTTCTTCGCGGCCCAATCCGTGCTGCCGGACATGATGCAGCGCCGTTCTGGTTCGATCATCAACTTCGGATCGACGTCTTGGATGGTCGGTCAGGGCGGCATGGCCGCTTACACCGCCGCCAAGTCGGCCGTTCTCGGCCTGACGCGGTCGCTAGCCCGTGACTTTGGCTCCTACAACATCCGAGTCAACGCCATCGCCCCCGGCTGGATCATGACGGAGCGCCAGAAGACCCTTTGGCTGACGCCAGACAGCGAGCGCGAACTGATGGCTCGGCAGTGCCTGAAACGGCAGCTCGTGCCCGACGAGGTGGCCCGGGTCACGGTGTTCCTCGCATCAGAGGAAGCCAGCGCGTGCACCAACCAGCACTATGTCGTGGACGGCGGCTGGACGTGATTGGATCACAACTCGGCCAAGAGACGGGGAGCAGCCTACTACCCCTTAGAGGTCTCCCGCCGGACGGTCCGAGGATGGAGGGCAGCTGGCAACCAGATCGGTTCATGGTTGAGAACGAGGTGACTCAGGGGGCAACACGTCAAATCGTCAGTGACAACCGGTGATCCGCAACCGACGTTGATCGGTGTAGCCGGCTCAAACAAATACAGAACATAGTAGTTAAAGCACTGTTTCTGTTCGCATTTGCCAACATGACTGTGAGACGATTGAACGTCATTGTCGCATTCGGTGCGTTTCGGCGACCGGATGCGACAGAGCACGACGACGCCGCGCATCCGCCGCGCGACATATATGCGACCGGCCGCTTTTGCTGGCCACGCGGCCGTCTGTGGAAAAACTGCTGAAATTCAGTGGCTTAGGGCCCTGGCGGTGTTTCCGCCCTGTTTCCGCCCCTTTCCGCCCTGCCCGGCGAGATCGGCAAAGAGCATCTTGCTGACCGTTCGATCTGCCGCCTCATTGAGCGGCAGATCACGGATCAGGCAAGGCGAATGCGCAAGGCTCTGACAGAACGATTTGTGAAAAGCGTGGCGGCGGGCAACAGGGCGTCGCCAATCTTCATGTATGGCGAGGTGATCGGTTTCGGCGTCTCCGACAAGGCGGTTCAAAAGGCCATCGCCTCGGGTCGGATCGCCGTTGAAGAGGACGGCACAATCAATCCCATGCAAGCGGATCGCGCCTGCGGATCGAGCTTCGATCCTGCGCAGATGCAACCAATCGGCAAAACGCCACAGGCGGGTCCGGCGGGCGGCCTGTTCCCTTGCCTTCGGTCCGGCGGCCCGACAACAGGTTCGACGACTTTCCGGGACTCGCGCTCGACCGAAGCCTCTGATGCCGCGTCCCCTGAGGCAAGCAGCGCGGTCGAGCCGCTCTGATGACTGAAGTTTCGGCGGGTACTGTCCCCTATCCCATCAGCTCCCGGCTCACCGCCATGCCGATGCGGCTGTCGGCGGGATCAACCGACGTCGGGAACACCGCCGCGATGTGTCCGTCGCGGCCGACGAGGTATTTGTGGAAGTTCCAGCGCGGCACGTCGCGCGGTCGTTCGGCCGCGGCCCAACGGTAGAAGGCATGCGCGCCCGGCCCCACCACCCTCTGCTTGGCAGTGAGCGGGAAGGCGACGCCGTGCCCCTTGGCGATATCGGCGATCTCCTGCGGCCCACCCGGCTCCTGCCCGCCGAAGTCGTTGGATGGCACACCCAGAACCACCAACCCACGCTCGCGAAACGCGCCATAGAGCCTCTGGAGCGTGTCGAACTGCCCCGCATAACCGCAGAAGGACGCGGTGTTCACCACCAAGATCGGTCGACCGGTCCAGTCCGCCAGCGTGATGGTGCCGCCATGCAGGCCTGGAAAGCTGAAACTGTAGGCGGTTCGGCGGCTGGCAGCGGACTCGGGCGCAGTCTGGGCCACGGCAGGCCCGGCAAGCGCCGCTCCGATCAGGCCCAGCGCCGACCGGCGGCACAGGGTGGGCGGGAACAGTGTGGCATCGGGACGAACGGCCATGACGGTCTCCGGGACAACGGGCCCAGCAGCATCTACGCTCAGCCAGCCCCTGCGGTTTCACACAGGGGAATCATTTCGCCGGCGGTTGGCGGTCGCGCGGCCCGCCGAGGCCCCATTGCCGGTCCGGTTGTGAATCAGCCCCGACGCGTGACCCCTTTCGGCGTCCATCAACAATGACCCTGTTGCTTTCCCTGATTGCGATTTATTCTCAGTGTCTTACTCGCAACAGGTTGATGTCGGCCTTCGCAGCCGATTGGGGTCGTGGTCGAGTAGCTCGGCCATTCGGCTTCGACCTCACAGATCCGGGCATGCGGCTTTCCCGCACCCGGCTCCTCCTGGAAGTCACCCGCATGCCGTCCTCCTGGGCGTCCAGGGGTGAGTGATGCGCGGGAGCGGCAGGGGAAGCTGCTCGGTCACAGCCTCGAACCACGCCCAGCTCATGCGACGGTTCTTCTGGCTTCGCCGTTGCAGGCTCTTGAGCCAGATCCGCCGGATGTCTCGCCGGAACGCGTTGAGGGCCCTCCAGTTGTGCGGCAGGCCGAAGTAGCCATAGGGACCACGCAGCACGCTGCTCATCCAGCGGTGCTGCAGGGCCAGCGGCTGATGCATGCGCCGCCGCATCTCCTGACGGATCGCGTGCATCAGGCCGTCGCTCCAGAATTTTGACAGATCGCATCATGTTGCCCGGTAACCGAGGTTCAGCCGGTAGGATGATGCGTCAGCCGCCCTTGCCGATCTTCTGCATGGCCTGCAGGGCGCCGTTGAGGATCGAGCCGGCGATGGCGACGATCGCCTTCTCGACGGCCGGATCGGACATAGGGTCCTTGGCAGGAGCCGCCTGGCTCTGGGCGCGGTTGAGGGCCGCGTCAAAGCCCGCTACGGCCTGCGGGGCCGGGGTGGTGCCGGTAGCAACCGGGTTGATCATGATCGTCTCCTGGGGACGGAAACGGGCCGCGCCGGGTGGCGCGGCCCGCAGAACCGTTCAGATCCGCACGCATCAGGCGCGCGGGGTCTCGCCGTTCTTGTTGAAGGTGTCGCCGTTCACTTCCTTGCCTTTCAGGAAGTAGTCGGAGCCCTTTTCAACGATCACCGGCGTGTCCTTGTCCGGCCTGGGAGCCTTGTCGAGCTCCTTCATCTTCAGGCCTTCGCCGTGGTGGAACTGGCCGGCGATGTTCTCGACGGACGCCGCCTCGTGGCCCTTCACGATGTCGACCCTGTCGACGAAGCTCGGGCCCTTGGTGTCCCCGGTCACCGGCTTGCCGTCACCGCCGACCGTGCGGAACGTCACTCTGGTGCCGTCCTCGAGCTTGAAGGTCAGGTCCTTCTTGAACTCCCACTTGTCGCCGTTGCTCTCGCTGACATGGGGGTCGCCCCACACCTTCGTCTCGGACTTGTCACACAGGTCCTTGAGGGTGACGCCCTGGTTGGACTGGTCGAAGCTGAGCTCGTAGCGATCGCCGACCTTCACCGTGCCGGTCTTGCCGTTGTTGGCGAAGGACAGGAGGTCGTCCTTCTTGCGGTGGCCGTCATCGCAGCCCGGAGGCTTGGGCTGCGGCTTGCAGTCGTCAACCGGGGGCTTCGGGGGCTTGCAATCGTCCACCGGAGGCTTGGGCGGCTTGCAATCGACCGGCGGCCTCGGGTCCGGCTTGGGATGGCAGTCGACCGGAGGCTTGGGCTCGGGCTTCGGGTGGCAATCCACCGGGGGCTTCGGGGGCTTGTTGTCGATCGGGGGCTTCCCGGGCTTGCAGTCTTCAACCGGGGGCTTCCACGGACGACAGTCGTCGACCGGCGGCCTCGGGCGATGTTCGGGACGATGGTCCCCACGGCAATCGACCGGGGGCGACCACACCGGTGGCATGCACCAGCCCCCCTGGTTCCAGCCGCCCTGGTTCCAACCACCCTGGTTCCAGCCGCCCTGGTTCCAGCCGCCCTGGTTCCAGCCGCCCTGGTTGGAATGGCCGCAGCCCTGTCCACCCTGGCCATAACCGCCCTGGCCGTATCCACCAAAGCCGCCCTGGCCATAGCCGCCGTAACCGCCCTGGCCGGAGCCGCCGTGACCGCCGCATTCATCGCCCTTGCCGGGCTTGCCGCAATCGTCGCCCTTGCCGCCGACGATCTTCGTCAGGTCCGAAATGGTGTCCTCGAGCTGCGAGAGCTCATCCTTGATCTCGCCGAGCAGGCTGCTGAGGCCGCCCTTGTCGCCCTTATCACCATGGTCGCACTTGCCGCCATGGTCGCCCTTGCGGCCGTGGTCGCCCTTGCCGCCGTGATCGCCCTTGCCGCCACAGCCGTGGCCGGACTTCTGGCCGCCGACAGCGCCCTCAAACAGCTTTTCCAGCTTGGCGAGATCCGCCGTGCAGGACTTAAGCAGCATTGAAACGCCGCCAAACCCCAAATTCTCGATACCCATCTGTGCTCTCCCGTGCACGTTGATGCGATGTGGTGACCGCCTGGCGGCCCCGGTGACGTGTGATCAAGCCGCGCCTCAGCGCGGCTTTTCCTTGGCCGCGTCGAGCTGCGGCTGCTTGGTGATCTGGACCTCCTGAAGCTTCTTCTGGGTCTCGATCGCCTTGTCGAACGTGGCGCTGAGTTCGGCCGAGGGATCACCCCCTGTTGCACCCGCCGCACCGGCGCCGGCAGCGCCCACTCCTGTCGGATTCATGGTCGTCTCCTGTGGCCTCGCCGCCCCACCGTGCCCAGGCACGCCTCCGCCGGCGGACCAACCCGGAGGCTGGCCCGGTCGGAAACCGGAGATCGAGGTAAACGAACCGTTAACGAGGCTGAGGATTATTCGTAAACGTGTTCAGGTCAAAGGGGATAAGTATGCGTTTTCAGGTATTTGCGGCACGGACGGTGACATTGTGAGTCCGGTTGTGGCGGCTTGTGACCGACTGCGACGTTGCGGACGGTCACGCGCATTCACAAGACGCTACGGTCGGTGACAGCCTGTTCCGTGGCTTTCCGAAATGTCATTGCAAGCCAACTGGTTGGCGGTTGAGTCTTGCAGGTTGAATCAACCATCGGTTGCGAACACCACGTGAACAGGCTTGCGTGCCCGCCGACACAGGCCTAAGGCTCATGTCCCACAAGAACGAAAAGCCGCATGGCCAGCGCTCGCCCACCGTCCGCCCGCCGCAAACCAGAGCTTGCCAGTCTTGCCCTCCTCAACCGGCTGGCTGGGCTGGCGAGTGCCGCGGGTGCCGCCATCATGGCGCATTACCGGACCTGCAGCGCGCAGACCAAGATCGACGGCAGCCCGGTCACGGTGGCCGATCTTGCCGCCGAGGCCGCCATCCTGCCGGGGCTCGCTGTGCTGCTGCCCGGCGTTCCGGTCCTGTCCGAGGAATCTGCCAGCGCCTTTCCGGAAGGCTGCGACCTCGACGCATTTGCCCTCGTCGACCCGCTGGACGGGACGCGGGAATTCCTCTCCGGCAATGGCGAGTTCACCGTCAACATCGCCATTTGCCGGCATCTGCGCCCGGTTGCAGGCGTGGTGTATGCGCCCGCCTCCGAGCGGTTGTGGATCGGCGGCGCCGACGGTGCCGAGGCCATGGACCTTTCGCCCGGCGCCCTGCTCGATCAGGCCCGCAACCGACGGCGGATCACGGTGCGCGTGCCGCCGCAGGATGGGCTGGTTGCAGTGGCCAGCCGCTCGCATCGGGACGCAGAAACCAACGCGTTTTTGGCCGAGCACGGGCCGGTGACCTGCCGGGCCGCCGGATCGGCCTTGAAATTCTGCCTGCTGGCAGAGGGTGAGGCCGACCTCTATCCGCGGTTCAGCCCGACCATGGAGTGGGATACGGCGGCCGGGCAGGCCGTGCTCGAGGCCGCAGGTGGCGTGATGCGCCAACCTGATGGCGGCCTCTTCCTGTATGGAAAGCGGACGGCGGGTTTCCGCAACGGGCCGTTCGTCGCTGCCAGTTCGGCCCGATTGCTCGGCTAGGTGCGCACCAACCGGCTCAGCGCTCCTTCCAGGCGCGCGCAACCTGGTCGGTCAGCGGCTTGGTCAGATAGCTCAGCACCGTGCGGTCGCCGGTCTGGATGAAGGCCTCGACGGGCATGCCCGGCACCAGCCGCTGGCCGGCGAGCTTGCCGAGCTCCGGCTCGGGTAGGGCAATCCGTACCGTATAGAATGACAATCCGCTTTTGGGATCCTGGCTGACGTCGGCGGAGACCCGCTGGACGACGCCGCTGACTTCCGGCGTGGTATGCTGGTTGAAAGCGGAAAATCGCAGGAGGGCTTTCTGCCCGGCGCGGACATGGTCGATGTCGCTGGGCTGGATGCGGGCCTCAACCAGCAGCGCGTCATTCTCCGGGACGATCAGCATGATCGCCTCGCCGGGTGTCACGACGCCGCCAACGGTGTGGACGGTGAGCTGGTGGACGACACCGTCCTGCGGCGCGCGCAGGTCGATCCTGCGCAGCATGTCCTCGGCCGACACCCGCTTTTCAGTCAGTTCGGCCGTCTTCGCGCGGATCTCGGCCAGGTCCTTGCCGACCTCGGTGCGCAGGTCCTGGTCGATCTGGATGATCTGCAGTTCCGTCTCGGTGATCTTGCCCCTCGCCTGGGCGATCGCCGCTGTCAGCTGGCCGCGCTCGCCCTCGATCCGGGCGGCGTCACGCTCCAGCGCGTTGACGCGGTTGAGCTGGACCAGCGCCTTGGCGTAGAGTCCCCGCACGCCGACCAGCTCCTGCTGGACGAAGCCGATCTCGCGCCCCTTGGCGGCGGCCTGCTCGGTCAGGCCGCGGATCTCGTCGCCCAGCTGGCCGATGCGCTGGGCGAGCTGCGCCTTCTGGCCGTCGCGGGCGGCGGCCCGCAGCTCGAACAGCCGGCGCTCGCCCTGCACGATCTGGCGCACGGCCTGATCGGTGACGGCCCGCGCCAGCAGGTCCGGCGGGAAGGCGAGCGGCGCGCCGTCGCGCTCCGCCTCGTCGCGCGCCTGACGTGCCGCGAGCTCATCGAGCGCCCGGCTGACGATGCTCAGATTGGCGCGGACCTGGGTCTGGTCGAGGCTGAGCAGGATCATGCCTGAACGGACGCGGTCGCCTTCGCGCACATGGATCTCGCCCACCACGCCGCCGCTCGGATGCTGGACCTTCTTGACATTGCTGTCGACCACCAACAGGCCGGGGGCGATGACCGCTCCCGAAATGACGGTGGCGGCAGCCCAGCCGCCGACGCCGCCGGCCAGCAGCAATGTCAGCGCCAGGCCGACCACGAGATGCCGGCGGATCGACAGCCGGGCCGGGCTGTCGCCCCTCATCGCCACGGTTGCGCTCATCGGCCAGGCTCTGGCTGGTTGACGACGCGCAGCCCCATCGGTTGCGACACCGCGCCGGCAGCCGACGCGGCGTCGGCCCGTGCCTCCTGCGGCCTCGCGGCAGGTGTCCCCTGCCCGGCCGGCCGGACGACCTTGCGCAGCACCTCGTCGCGCGGACCGAAGGCCTGCGCACGGCCGTCGGCCATCATCAGCACCTGATCGACCCCGGCGAGCGCGCTGGGGCGATGCGCGACGACGACGACGATGCCACCGCGCTTGCGCACGCCGAGGATCGCCTCGGTGAGGGCGGCGTCACCCTCCTGGTCGAGATTGGCATTGGGTTCGTCGAGGACCACGAGGAACGGGTCGCGGTACAGGGCGCGCGCGAGGGCGACGCGCTGCCGCTGGCCGGCCGACAGCGCCGTGCCGCTGTCGCCAAGCTCGGTATCGAAGCCGTTGGGAAGGCGCAGGATCATGTCGAGTACGCCGGCGGCCCGCGCCGCGGCGATGACGACCCCGGTGTCCGGGTCGGCCTCGAAGCGCGCGATGTTCTGCGCCACCGTGCCGGCGAATAGCTCGACATCCTGCGGCAGGTAGCCGATGTGCTGGCCGAGCGTGACCGGCGACCACTGGTCAAGCGCGGCCCCGTCCAGACGGATCTTGCCCCGCACCGTCGGCCAGACGCCGACAAGGGCACGGGCGAGCGACGACTTGCCCGACGCGCTCGGGCCGATGACGCCCAGCGCCTGGCCGGCCGCCAGCGTCAGGCTCACGTCCTGGACCACCAGGCGCTGGACACCGGGAGGGGCCACCGACACCGCCTCGAGCGAAAGCGCCGTGCGCGGTGGCGGCAGGGCATGGGGCGCCGGATCATGGCCGATGCGGCGCAGCAGCTCGCCCAGCCGCTGCCAGCTCTGGCGCGCGGCGACAAAGCCCTTCCAGTGGGCGATCGCGAGTTCGACCGGCGCCAGCGCCCGGGCGGTCAGGATCGAGCTGGCAATGATGATCCCGGCCGTGGCCTGGCCCTCGATCACCAGCCAGGCGCCGACCGCGAGCACGCCCGACTGCAGGGCCAGGCGCAGCACCTTGGTGGCGGAGCCAAAGCCGCCGACGACATCGGAGGTCTGCTGGTGGGCGTCCTGCCAGCGGCCGTTGGCGCCCTGCCACATCCGGGCGAGGTTCGGCGTGATCGCCATGGCGCGCAGTGCCTCGGCATTGCGCGCGCCGGCCTCGGCGAGGCCGATGCGGGTTCGCGCGTGGCGTGTCAGGGCCTGTCCGGGCTCGCTGGTGAAGCGGTCCGTGAGGATCGTCAGGACGATCAGCAGCAGCCCACCGACCAGCGCCACGGTGCCGATCAGCGGGTGGAACAGGAAGCAGATGCCGAGATAGAGCGGCATCCAGGGCAGGTCGAACAGCGCGGTCGGCCCGGGACCGCCGAGGAAGCCCCGAACCTGGTCAAGGTCGCGCAACGGCATCAGGCGGTCGGCCGCCCCCGGCTGCTGCAGGGGCAGCCGCATCACCGCGTCAAAGACCCGCGGCGACAGCTGCTCGTCGAGCGCCGCGCCGATGCGCGACAGCACGCGCGAGCGGACCATGTCCAGCGCGCCCTGGAAGGCGAACAGCGCGAGGGCGAGGATGGCGAGGCCGATGAGTGTCGGAATGCTGCGGCTCGGAATAACCCGGTCATAGACCTCGAGCATGAAGAACGAGCCGGTGAGATAGAGCACGCTGATCATCGCGCTCATCAGCCCGACGCCGACAAACGCGCCGCGGCAGGATCGCAGCGCGGCGGCAAGCTCTGAAACGGACCCGGGCGAGGACGACATCAGGCGAGAGCTCCACAGTGACTGACCCTACAATCCTAGGCGTTACCAGCCTGTTGCGATAGCAACCCCAACCCTGCTGAAAGCCGTCACCGCAACGGCAAAGCATGTCGGGCGGGGCATCGCCCGCCCGACAGGATGGCTCATTCGGTCGACCGGGAGGCCGATGCTCAACCCTTCAGGCGGGCGTTGCACTGGCTGTAATAGCCGCCACCCTTCTGAACCCAGGTAAGGCCACCATTGCCGGTGCCGCCGCTCGCCTTGTTGGCGTTGTACTGGTCGAGGCAGGTCTTGCGGCGGGCGACGCCGGGCGACTCCTTGGCGTAGGTGGTCGACACTGCGCGCGGGAACACGGCGCTTCCGGCGGCAGCGGCGGCCGGAGCGGCCGCCGGCTGGGCGAGCGGCGAGGTGGCGGCGGGCGCAGCCGGCGCCGCGGCGGTGGCC
>JBEIIL010000105.1:0-14280 GCA_040380755.1 Methylobacteriaceae bacterium
CCGGCCTGGTCGATCAGCCGGCCCGGGGCGGGCCGCTGCCGGTCGAGCAGTTCCGCCTCGACCGCAAGGCCTGGCAGAGCCTCAAGGGCTGGAGTTCGGGTCGTGTTGTCCGGGCTCCCCAGGAGGGCGCGGCCGCCCGAGCCGACGGGACGCTGACCCCCTGCGCGTGACCGGGCCGGGCCGGCTCGCGCCAGCAATCGCCCGCCGCCGCAGGTCCGCGGCCGCGATGGCTGCGTAGAAGGCGCGGGGGAGCGTTTCCAGGAGCCCTGTTGCCATGCCGTATCTCCGTCTTGCCGTCGCCGCCGTGCTGTCTTTGCTGGCCGCGGTGCCGGCCTTCGCCGCCACTCCAGCCCCGCAAAAGCTGGTGCTGGAGAAGTTCTTCCGTGGTCCGCTGGTCGCCAGCGGCACCTTCGTCAACACCCGTGACGGCACCACCCGCGGTCTCAAGGTCCGCATGAAGGGAACCTGGGATGGCAAGACGCTGACGCTGGTCGAGGATTTCGTCTATTCGGATGGCGAGCGCGACCGCAAGACCTGGCGCTTCACCAAGGTGGCGGAGGGCCGCTATACCGGCACCCGTGAGGATGTGCTGGGCACCGCCGACATTGTCCAGGACGGCGATGCCGTGCGCCTCACCTACACGGCGCGGGTCGCCGTCAAGGGCGGCGGCTCCTACGACATCCGCTTCAAGGACCTGCTGGTGCAGACCGACCGGCGCACGGTACGCAACACCGCCGACCTCAGCTTCCTGTTCTTCGGCGTCGGCAAGGTCGACCTGACGATCCGCCGCGCGCACTGAGCCCGCCTCGGCCGGGCAGGTCGATTTTCGCGCGGGGGTAACAACTCCGTGCGAAAATGCGGTAGAGCTTCGTCCATGAAATTTCTCGACCAGGCCAAGATCTACATTCGCTCCGGCAATGGCGGCAACGGCTCCGTCTCGTTCCGGCGCGAGAAGTTCATCGAGTTCGGCGGCCCCGATGGCGGCGACGGCGGCCGCGGCGGCGACGTCGTCATCGAATGTGTCGAGGGGCTGAACACGCTCATCGACTACCGTTACCAGCAGCACTTCAAGGCGCAGTCCGGAACGCCCGGCATGGGCAAGAACCGCGCCGGCGGCCGCGGCGGCGACGTTGTGCTGAAGGTGCCCAAGGGCACCCAGGTGTTCGACGAGGACGGCGAGACGCTGATCGCCGACCTCACCGCCGTGGGCGAGCGGTTCATCCTCTCCAAGGGCGGCAATGGCGGCTTCGGCAATGCCTATTTCACCACTTCGGTGAACCGCGCACCGCGCCGCGCCAATCCGGGCCTGGAGGGTGAGGAGCGCTGGATCTGGCTGAAGCTCAAGCTGATCGCCGATGCCGGCCTTGTCGGGCTGCCCAATGCCGGCAAGTCGACCTTCCTCGCCACCGTCACGGCGGCGCGCCCGAAGATCGCCGACTACCCGTTCACGACCCTGCATCCGGGCCTTGGCGTGGTGCGTGTCGATGGCCGCGAATTCGTGCTCGCCGACATTCCTGGTCTCATCGAGGGCGCCCATGAGGGCCTCGGCCTCGGCGATCGCTTCCTCGGCCACATCGAGCGCTGCCGCGTCCTGCTGCATCTGGTCGACGGCACCGGCGAGCATGCCGGCAAGGCCTACAAGGTCGTGCGCGCCGAGCTCGACGCCTATGGCCACGGTCTCGCCGAGAAGGCCGAGATCGTCGCCTTGACCAAGACCGACGCCCTCGACCCCGAGACGCTGAAGCAGCAGAAGATGCGGCTGAAGCGCGCCGCCAAGCGCGAGCCGCTGCTGCTGTCGGCGGCCAGCGGCCAGGGCGTCGAGGCCGGGCTGCGCGCGCTCCTCGCCGTGATCGACGTGAACCGTCTCGGCGAGACCCAGCGTGCCGAGACGACGGGTGCCCCGCCGGGATGGCGTCCGTGACGCTGCCGCGGCTGGACGCTTTCCGCCGCATCGTCGTCAAGGTCGGGTCCTCCCTGCTTGTGGACCGAGACCGCGGCCGCCTGCGCCACGCCTGGCTGGCGGCGCTGGCCGAGGATATCGGCACCCTGCACCAGCGCGGCGCCGACGTGCTGGTGGTCTCCTCCGGCGCCATCGCGCTCGGCCGCACGGTGCTGGGCATGGGCCCGGGCGCGCTGCGGCTGGAGGAGAGCCAGGCCGCCGCCGCCGTCGGCCAGATCGCGCTCGCCCGCACGTGGGCCGAGGCGCTGGGCCACCAGGGCATCACCGCCGGCCAGATCCTGGTGACGCTGGGCGATACGGAGGAGCGCCGCCGCTACCTCAACGCCCGCGCCACGCTGGCGCGGCTGCTGGAGCTGCGTGCGGTCCCGGTGGTCAACGAGAACGACACCGTCGCCACCACGGAGATCCGCTACGGCGACAATGACAGGCTCGCCGCCCGCGTCGCCACCATGGCGGGGGCCGACCTGCTGGTGCTGCTCTCCGACATTGATGGGCTCTACACCGCACCGCCGCACCAGGACCCGGCCGCGACGCTGATCCCCGTCGTGCCCCGCATCTCCGCCGAAATCGAGGCCATGGCGGGCGGCGCCGCCTCCGAGCTGTCGCGCGGCGGCATGGTGACCAAGATCGAGGCGGCGAAGATCGCAACGGCCGGCGGCACCCACATGGTGATCGCCGACGGCCGGGTGAAGAACCCGCTCGCGGCGGTGGCGGCCGGCGGGCGCTGCACCTGGTTCCTCACCGGGTCGAACCCGGTCTCGGCCCGCAAGAGCTGGATCGCCGGCGCCATCGAGCCGCGCGGCGTGCTGCATCTGGATGCAGGCGCCGTGCGCGCGGTGCGGACCGGCCGCAGCCTGCTGCCGGCCGGTGTCGTCCGCGTCGAGGGCGTCTTCGGCCGCGGCGACGCCGTGGTGCTGCGCGGACCGGACGGTGCCGATCTCGGCCGCGGTCTGGTCGCCTATGATGCCGGCCACGCGGTGCAGATCGCCGGTCGCTCGTCGCGCGACATCGCCGCCATCCTCGGCTATGCGGGCCGCGCCGAGATGGTCCACCGCGACGACATGGCGCTGGCGGCCGAGTAGGGAGGTCCGGATGGGGATGGTACGCCACGGCGAGACCGACGTCGCCGCTCTCATGAACGGCATCGGTCGCGCTGCCCGCGCGGCCGCCCGCGCACTGGCGCTAGCACCGTCAGCCATCAAGCAGGCGGCACTCCGCGCCGGAGCCGCGGCGATCCGCGCCGATGCGGCCGCCATTCTCGCCGCCAACGCCGCCGATGTCGCCGCCGCACAGGAGCGCGGCACCCGCGGTGCCTTCGTCGACCGGCTTGTGCTCGATGCCGGACGGCTCGAGGCGGTCGCCCGGGCCGTCGAGGACATTGCCGACCTGCCGGACCCGGTCGGCCGCGTGCTCGCCGCCTGGCAGCAGCCCAACGGCCTCGCCTTCGAGCGCGTCACCACGCCGCTTGGCGTTGTGGGCGTGATTTTCGAGAGCCGGCCGAACGTCGCCGCCGATGCCGGAGCGCTCTGCCTCAAGGCCGGCAACGCCGCCGTGCTGCGGGCCGGGTCGGAAAGCCACGCCACCGCCGTTGCCATCGTCACCGCCTTGCGCCGTGGGCTCGAGTCCGCCGGCCTGCCGGCCGATGCCGTGCAGATCGTCCCGACCACTGACCGGGCCGCGGTCGGCGCCATGCTGGCCGGGCTCGACGGCGCCCTCGACGTGATCGTGCCGCGTGGCGGCCGCAGCCTTGTGGCCCGCGTCCAGGACGAGGCCCGCGTGCCGGTCTTCGCCCATCTCGAAGGTCTGTGCCACGTCTATGTCCACGCCGCAGCCGATCTCGACATGGCGCTGGCCATCGTCCGCAACGCCAAGCTGCGACGCACCGGGGTCTGCGGCTCCGCCGAGACACTGCTGGTCGATGCCGGCTGCGCGGCCTCCCATCTCGGTCCGCTGGTGCGCATGCTGCTCGACGCCGGCTGCGAGGTGCGGGGCGATCCCGCCGCCTGCGCCGTCGATCCGCGGGTGCGCGAGGCCACCGAAGACGACTGGCGCACGGAGTATCTCGACGCCATCATCAGCGTCGCGGTGGTGGCGGGCCTCGATGCGGCCATCGCCCATATCGAGGAGTGGGGCTCGCACCACACCGACAGCATTGTCACTGACGATCCGGCGGCGGCGGAGCGCTTCCTGGCCGAGGTCGATTCGGCCATCGTCCTGCACAATGCCTCGACCCAGTTCGCCGACGGCGGCGAGTTCGGCTTCGGTGCCGAGATCGGCATCGCCACCGGCCGCATGCATGCCCGCGGCCCTGTCGGGGTCGAGCAGCTCACCTCCTTCAAGTACCGCGTCCGCGGCACGGGGCAGATCCGCCCCTGAGTGGCTTCCGCCCCGGGCCCGCCCCGGTCTAGATTGCGCAGGTGGGCCAGCCGGGGAGCGACACGATGGGACAGAGGCGTCCGCGCGATGCGCGCGAGGCGGCGGCGATGGTGCGCGCCTCCGGCGCAGCTGACGTCAAGGTCGGCGTCTTCGACATCGATGGCGTGTTCCGCGGCAAATACATGGAGCTGTCGAAGTTCGAGAACGCGCTCGAGAAGGGCTTCGGCTTCTGCGACGTGGTCATCGGCTGGGATTCCAACGATCAGCTCTACGACAATGTCCGCCTGACGGGCTGGCACACCGCCTATCCGGACGCCGCCGTCCGCATCGTGCCCGACACCATGCGGCGCATCCCGTTCGAGGCCGGCCAGCCGCTGTTCATCGCCGAATTCGATGGCGAGGCGGCGCAGGCCTGCCCCCGCAACCTGCTGCGGCGTGTGCTGGCGCGCGCCGCCGGGCTCGGCTTCGATGTGAAGGCCGCGGCCGAGTTCGAGTTCTTCCTGTTTGAGGAAACGCCGCACACGGTGCGCGAGAAGGGCTACCGCAACCTGCGCAGCCTGACGCCGGGCTTTTTCGGCTATTCCCTGCTGCGCGCCGGCGTGCATGCGGAGATCTACCGCGAGCTGCTCGATTTCTGCCGCGCCTTCGAGATCGATCTCGAGGGCCTGCACACCGAGACTGGCCCCGGCGTGCTGGAGGCTGCGATCAAGGTCGAGGGTGCGCTTGAGGCGGCCGACCGCGCCGCCCTGTTCAAGACCTTCACCAAGATCCTGATGCAGCGCCGCGGTCTGATGGCGACCTTCATGGCCAAGTGGTCGGCCGACTGGCCCGGCCAGTCGGGTCATCTGCACATGTCGCTGTTTGACCCCGCCACCGGCCGTGGCGTATTCCACGATCCGGCCGGTCCGCATGGAATGTCCGACGCGATGCGCTGGTTTGTCGGCGGCCAGCAGGCCCTGCTGCCCGAGCTGCTGGCCATGATCGCCCCGACGATCAACTCCTACACCCGCCTGATCCCCGGCTTCTGGGCGCCGACAGCGGCCACCTGGGGCGTCGAGAACCGCACCTGCGCGCTGCGCGTCATCGGCGGCTCGGAGAAGAGCCAGCGCGTCGAGGTCCGCGTCGCCGCCGCCGACATCAACCCCTATGTGGCGCTGGCCGCGTCGATCGGCGCCGGCCTGTGGGGGATCGAGAACCGCATCGAGCCCGACGCGCCGATCGCCGGCAACGCCTATGCGGCGAAGATCCCGGCGCGCCGCAACCTGCCGCGAACGCTGACAGAGGCTGCCGAGCGGCTGCAGCGCAGCCGGCCGGCCCGGGCCCTGTTCGGCGACGTGTTCGTCGACCATTATGCGGCGACGCGGCTCTGGGAGGAGCGCGAGGCGCGCCGGGCGATCACCGACTGGCAGCTCGCCCGCTATTTCGAGATCATCTGAAAAGACCGGGCGTGATGACACGGCGCAGGACGGATCCATGACCGACATCGTCTGCCATTCGCCCGTCGACGGCCGCGAGATCGCCCGCCGGCGCATTGCGTCCGACGCCGGCATAGCGTCGGCGATCGCTGCTGCCCGCGCCGCCCAGCGCGACTGGGCGGCGCAGCCGCTGCAGGTCCGGATCGAAGCCGTGCTGCGCATGCTCGACGCGCTGCTGGCCGGGGGTGCGGAGGCGATCCCCGAACTCGCCTGGCAGATGGGTAGGCCGGTCCGCTACGGCGGCGAGTTCCGCGGCGTCGCCGAGCGGGTGCGGCACATGGCCGGGATCGCCCACGACGCGCTGGCGCCCGTGGTGCCGGCGGAACGCCCCGGCTTCACGCGCTACGTTCGACGCGACCCGCTCGGCCTTGTGCTGGTGATCGCGCCGTGGAACTACCCCTACCTGACGGCCGTCAACAGCATCGCGCCGGCGCTGATCGCCGGCAATGCGGTGCTGCTCAAGCACGCCGCCCAGACCCTCCTCGCAGGCGAGCGCTTCGCTGCGGCGGCCATGGCCGCAGGTCTGCCGGACGGGCTCTTCGCCAACCTGATCCTCAGCCATGACCAGACGGCGGGCATTCTGGCCAGCAGCTCCGTCGACCATTGCGTGTTCACCGGCTCGGTGGCCGGCGGCCGCGCCATCGAGCGCGCCGCGGCCGGGACCTTCACGAGCCTCGGGCTGGAGCTCGGCGGCAAGGACCCCGCCTATGTGCGCGAGGACGCCGACCTCGACGATGCTGTGGCAAACCTCGTCGACGGCGCCTGCTTCAACTCCGGCCAGTCCTGCTGCGGCATCGAGCGGATCTACGTGCATGCCAGTCTCTATGACGGCTTTGTCGAGCGCGCCGCTGCTGCCGTCGCCGCCTATGTGCTGGGCGACCCGCTCGATCCGGCCACGACGCTGGGCCCCCTGGCGACCGCCCGCGGCGCCGACCATGTCCGTGCCCAGCTTTCGGCCGCCCGCGCCGCCGGCGCCCGCGGGCTGGTCGATCCCGGCCGTTTCCCGGCTGACACCGGAACGGGTCCCTATCTGGCGCCGCAACTTCTGGTCGATGTCGAGCACCGGATGGAACTCATGACCGTCGAGACCTTCGGCCCCGTCGTCGGCGTCATGAAGGTCGCGGACGATGGCGAGGCCGTGCGGTTGATGAATGACAGCCCCTACGGACTGAGCGCCGCGATCTGGACCCGCGACGCCGGGGCGGCGGAGCGCATCGGCCAACAGCTGGAAACCGGCACGGTGTTCATGAACCGCTGCGACTATCTCGATCCGGGCCTCGCCTGGACCGGTGTCAAGGACACCGGCCGCGGCGCCAGCCTGTCGGCCATCGGCTACGAGACGCTGACACGCCCCAAGAGCTTCCACCTGAAGTTGGCCGGCCCGTGACGCTCCCAGCCGTCGGCCTGGACATCCGTCTCCATCGCTTTCCTGCCGTCGCCCGTCCCTGGCCGGCGGCCCTCCCAACCCTGTCCGGACCGCAGCCATGAGCCTTCGCGCCAACTGGAACTACCCGACAGCCGTGATTTTCGGTGAGGGCCGGATTGCCGAGCTGCCCCAGGCCTGCCGCCGCGCCGGCATGACGGCGCCGCTGCTGGTCACCGACACCGGCCTCGCGGCCTCGCCGATGGTGGCGGCGGCCCTGGCGGCCCTGCAGTCCGAGGGGCTTCGCGCAGCCGTGTTCTCCGACGTCCGTTCCAACCCGGTCGAGTCGAATGTCGAGCGTGGCGTTGTCGCCCTTCGGGCCGGGGGCCATGATGGTGTCGTGGCGTTCGGCGGCGGCTCGGCGCTCGATGTCGGCAAGGTCGTCGCCTTCATGGCCGGCCAGACCCGGCCGATGTGGGACTTCGAGGATGTTGGCGACTGGTGGACCCGCGCCGATCCGGCCGGGATCGCCCCGGTCGTGGCCGTGCCGACCACCGCCGGCACCGGATCCGAGGTCGGACGCGCCGGCGTCATCACCCAGGAGGCGACCCACACCAAGAAGGTCATCTTCCACCCCGGCATGATGCCGAAGGTGGTGCTGTGCGATCCGGCCCTGACGGTCGGCCTGCCGGCGCGGCTGACGGCCGGCACCGGCATGGATGCGCTCGCCCATTGCCTCGAGGCCTGGTGCGCGCCGGGGTTCCACCCCATGGCCGATGGTATCGCCCTGGAGGGCATGCGCCTCGTCAAGGACGGGCTGGTGCGGGCCGTCGCCGATGGCACCGACAGGGAGGCCCGCGCCTGGATGATGGCTGCGGCGGCTATGGGGGCTGTTGCGTTCCAGAAGGGGCTCGGAGGAATCCACGCCCTGTCGCACCCTGTCGGCGCGCTCTACGACACCCACCACGGCCTCACCAACGCGGTGTTCATGCCCTACGTGCTTGTCCACAACCGCCCGGCGATCGCCGCCCGGCTGGCGCGCGCCGCCGCCTATCTCGATCTTCCGGCCAGTTTCGAGGGGTTCCTCGACTGGGTGCTCGCGCTGCGCGCCGCCGTCGGCGTCCCCCACACGCTGCCGGCGTTCGGCGTCGACGACAGCCGCTTTGCCGAGATCGCCGCCATGGCGGTGGTCGATCCCACCGCGGGCGGCAATCCGCTGCCGCTCGACGAGGCAGCGGCGCTCGCCATCCTGGCCGCCGCCCACGACGGCCGGCTGTGAGCACGCTGGACCCGCCTGGCGGCGGACTGCGCACCGAGGGGCCGCTGGTCCGGCCGCGGCCGGGTGCGGGCCTGCCACCCATCCTGCCGCGCCACGCGACCGGTATGCGCATCGGCCTGCTGGGCGGCAGCTTCAACCCGCCGCATGCCGCCCACCGGCTGGTGAGCCGCATTGCCCTGACCCGGCTGGGTCTCGACCGGGTCTGGTGGCTGGTCACGCCCGGCAATCCTTTGAAGGACAATGCCGGCCTGCCGCCGCTCGCCGCCCGGATGGAAGCGGCCCGCACGGTGGCGGCCGACCCGCGCATCGACGTCACCGGCTTCGAGGCGGAGATCGGCACCCGCTTCACCCATGACACCATCAGCTACCTTGTCCGCCGCTGCCCCGGCGTTCGCTTCGTCTGGCTGATGGGGGCCGACAATCTGGCCGCGTTCCATCGCTGGCAGCGCTGGCGGCGCATTGCAGGGCTGGTGCCGCTGGCGGTGATCGACCGGCCCGGCTCGACGCTGCGGGCCGCCAACGCCGTCGCCGCCATGGCGCTGCGCGGCAACCGGCTCGACGAGACCGATGCGCAACTGCTCGCCGGGGCGCCGCCGCCCGCCTGGATCTTCCTGCACGGCCGCCGGTCCGACCTGTCCTCGACGGCGTTGCGCGCCGCCGGTCAGGGGCTCGCGCCGGACTGACGCAAATCCGTCCACGGACCGTCATTGGATCTTTACGCCATCTGACTTATATTGAGGTCGTGCGCAGTGTCTTTGGGCGCACCGATACAAGAGGGTTTCACGCTGACGACAGCCCATGTGCGGCAAGCCGAACCGGCTTCGCCCCTCGCCGCAACCGGTCCGATAGGGCCGGATGACGGTGCCCTGCTCCCGCATGTCCTGGCACTGCTTGACGATGCCAAGGCCGAGGAAACGGTCGTGATCGACCTGGCGGGCAAGACTTCCCTCGCAGACACGATGATCGTGACGTCCGGCCGGTCCAACAGGCATGTGGGATCGATCGCCGACCGTCTGATCGAGGGTCTGAAGCTGCAGGGCCGCAAGGACCTGCGGGTCGAGGGCATGCCCCATTGCGACTGGGTCCTCGTGGACGTGGGTGACGTGATCGTTCACGTCTTCCGGCCCGAGGTCCGCCACTTCTACAATCTGGAAAAGATGTGGGGTGGCGACCGTCCGGGCGAGCGCGTCGTTTCCTGACGCGCCCGCAGGGGCGGCCATGCGCATTCTGGTTCTGGCGGTCGGCCGTCTGAAGGACGGCCCCGAGCGTGACCTGGTTGTGCGCTACGCCGAGCGGATCCAGGCCGTCGGCCGCGGCTTGGGCGTGACCGGCTTCGACATCGCCGAATTGCCGGAGAGCCGGGCGGCGCGCCCTGCCGACCGCAAGCGCGAGGAGGCCACGGCGCTGCGGGCCCGGGCCGGCGAGGCCGCGCTGGTGGCGCTCGACGAGCGCGGCACGATGACCGACAGCGACGGTTTTGCCCGCAGCCTGGCGCAGCGCCGCGACGCCTCGCAACGGGATCTGGCCTTTCTGATCGGCGGTGCCGACGGGCTTGATCCGGCGCTTGCCGCCGCCGCGCAGGAGCGGATCGCCTTTGGCCGCATGACGCTGCCGCATCAGCTCGTCAGGGTGCTGGTCGCCGAACAGCTCTACCGGGCCATGACAATCCTGTCGGGCCATCCCTATCATCGCGTTTGAGCGAATCATGGACACGCCATGCCGGTGGAATGCCGCCGCCTAGCGGACTGGGGCCTTGGGCTCGCGCTCGCGGTCGCGCTGGCGACGCAGTCCTGGCCTGTGGCCGCCCAGCCGCAGCCGGCCCCGCCTGAGCGCCTCGCCGAGCGGCAGGCAGAGCGCCAGACCCGGCAGCTCGAGCTCGAGGCGGCCGAGCGCCTGTTGCGTGCCTCCGGCGAGGCACGGGCGCGGCTGGAGAGCGAGGTCGCCGGGCTGCGCTCCGACCGGGCCCGCCTCAACGCCGCCCTCATCGACACGACAGGACGTCTGCGCGCCACCGAAAACAGGGTCACCGGCATCGAGGGGCGGCTCGTCACCCTGAGCCAGACCGAGGAGGCGATCCGTCGCTCGCTCGACGGCCGGCGTGGCGTTGTCGTCGAGGTTCTGGCGGCGCTTCAGCGCATGGGCCGGCGGCCGCCGCCGGCTGTTCTGGTCCGTCCCGAGGACATGCTGGAGGCGGTCCGGGCCTCCATGCTGCTCGGCGCGGTGCTGCCCGAACTGCGGGCCGAGACGGAGGCGCTGGCCTCTGACCTGGCCGAGATGGTGCGGCTGCGCGCCGCGGCCGCGGCCGAGCGCGAGGGCCTCGGCCGCGAGGTTGCAGCGCTGGCCGAGGACCGGCAAAGACTCGCCGCCCTCATGGACGCGCGCCAGCAGGAC
The DNA here is from genome assembly GCA_040380755.1 of Methylobacteriaceae bacterium. Lineage (GTDB taxonomy): Bacteria > Pseudomonadota > Alphaproteobacteria > Rhizobiales > Beijerinckiaceae > Alsobacter. Next base: position 10,845 of record JBEIIL010000105.1, read on the forward strand.
GTGCGCGTGGCCGAGCAAACCGTGCAGGACGAGATCCGCAAGGCCGCCGAATTCGCCTCCCGGGCCCAGTCTCTCAAGGATTTGATCGGCCGTCTTGAAGGCGACATTCAGGCGCAGGGGCGCGCCGCCGAGGAGGCGCGACGCCTCGCCGAGCGCGCCGAGGCCGAGGTCCGCAATCAGACCGAGCAGCAGGCGCGCGAGACGCGCGAGCGCATTGCCGCACTCGCCTTCCGCGATCCTGCCCGTCTGGCCCCAAAGGTCGCGTTCGGCGAAACCCGCGGCCTCCTGCCGTTGCCCGTCGCGGGCAGTTTGCTCAAGGGATTCAATGCTCCAGACGCAGTCGGAGGCACCCTGAAGGGGGCCGCCTATGCGACCCGCCCGGGGGCCATCGTGTCGGCGCCCTGCGACGGTTGGGTGGCGTTTGCCGGCCCGTTCAGGACCTACGGGCAACTCTTGATCATCAACGCCGGAGGGGGATACTATCTGCTTCTCGCAGGCATGGAACGGATGAACGTCTCACTCGGACAGTTCGTTCTTGCCGGGGAGCCGGTGGCCGTGATGGGCGAGGCCTCGCAGGCGACAGCCGCGTCGGTGGGTAGCGAAACGACGCAACCGGTGCTCTATGTGGAGTTCCGGAAAGACGGGATATCGATCGATCCGTCGCCCTGGTGGGCGGCGTCGACGAATGAGAAAGTTCGCGGATGATGCGCAAGCTCACACTTCTGATGGTCGGCGCGGCGCTGGGTGCCGGAGCCGCAACGGTCGCCACCCAGACACGGCTCCTCTCTGCGTCGAGCGCGGTGGCTGCTGCCTCGGACACGTATCGACAGCTCAACCTGTTCGGCGACGTGTTCGAGAAGATCCGCTCCGACTATGTCGAGAAACCCGAGGAATCGAAGCTTATCGAGTCGGCGATCAATGGCATGCTGTCCGGCCTTGATCCGCATTCGAGCTTCCTCGACGCCAAGAGCTTTCGCGACATGCAGGTGCAGACCCGCGGCGAGTTCGGCGGCCTCGGCATCGAGGTCACCATGGAAGAAGGCCTGATCAAGGTCGTCACTCCCATCGACGACACGCCCGCCTCGCGGGCCGGCGTCATGGCGGGCGACATCATCACCCACATCGACGACGAGGCCGTCCAGGGCCTCAGCCTGAACCAGGCCGTCGACAAGATGCGCGGTGCCATCAACTCGCAGGTCCGCCTGAAGATCGCCCGCAAGGGTAAAAGCGATCCGCTGGAGCTGAAGCTGACCCGCGACGTCATCCGCATCCGCTCGGTGCGCTCGCGCACTGAGGGCGATCTCGGCTATGTCCGCATCACCCAGTTCAACGAGCAGACCTTCGAGGGCCTGAAGAACGCGATCGACTCGATGACCAAGGAGATCGGCGCGGACAAGCTCAAGGGCTTCGTGCTCGACCTGCGCAACAATCCCGGTGGTCTGCTCGACCAGGCCATCGCGGTGTCCGACGCGTTCCTCGAGCGCGGCGAGATCGTCTCCACCCGCGGCCGCAACGCCGACGAGACTCAGCGCTACAACGCCCGCGCCGGCGATCTGACCAAGGGCAAGCCGGTGATCGTGCTGATCAATGGTGGCTCGGCCTCGGCGTCCGAGATCGTGGCCGGCGCCCTGCAGTACCACAAGCGCGGCTCGATCGTCGGGTCGCGCTCCTTCGGCAAGGGATCGGTGCAGACCATCATCCCGCTGGGCTCCAACGGGGCCGTGCGGCTGACGACGGCGCGCTACTATACGCCCTCAGGCCGCTCGATCCAGGCCAAGGGCATTGATCCGGACACGCAGGTGCTCAACGAGGTTCCGGCCGAGCTCAAGGGCAAGGACGAGACCAAGGGCGAGGCCAGCCTGAAGGGCCATCTGAAGAACGGCGAGGACGAGAAGGGCGGCTCTTCCGCCTACGTGCCGCCGGATCCCAAGAACGACAAGCAGCTCAACTTTGCCTACGACCTGCTTCGTGGCGTCAAGGTGAACGACGCCAGCAGCAAGACCAAGGAGCCGGCCTCCAAGGCCAATTAATTTGGTTGCAGAGACGAACGGCGGTGCCTCCAGCGGGAGCGCCGCCGTTTTTCGTCGCGGCTTTGCGTCGTCGCTGTTGCGATATGGCGCGGTTGATGGCTTCGTTGTCCCATCTGATTCGCGCAGCAGCGGAGCGTTGCCCCGGGGGGCCGGTCGCGCCCGGGCCCTGTTCCAGCCCTGAGATGGACTCGTGACACTCGGCCACGACGATCTCATCCGACCACTCGGCCTCGAGCCGGCCCGCGCGCCGCGCCGCGTGACCTTGCCGCTGGGGCAGGTGTTTGTCGGGTTCGTCGCCAGCCTGTTCATGGCGCTGGCCGCCTATCTGGTGTTCGTCAAGGATCCGTTCGGCGGCGAACCCTATGCGATCGCCGTGGTGGAGCGTGCCCGTCGGCCGGATCCGCTGCCGGCACAGGTGCCTGTCCAGCAGGCGCCGGACGCGCCCGACCAGCAGGCCGCCGCAGGCACGCCCGGCCAGCAGTCCGCCGCCGACGCCGAACGCGAGACAGGGGTCCGCGTCGTGCGCGGCGGCTCCGGCGAAACCGCGCAGGGCGTCGTCATCCGCGTCCCCACGCCTCCCGTGAAGCTGGCTGCCGCGCCCGACAGGCGCCTGGTCGAGCGCTCGCGCCACGGCTCCCTGCCGCGCATCGGGGCGGACGGCGCCCGGCCCGCCGAAATCTATGCCCGCCCCGCGCCCCAGACGCCGGCACGGGTCGGACGCATTGCCATCGTGGTCGGCGGCCTCGGCCTCAGCCAGTCAATGACGTCGGACGCGGTGTCGAAGCTGCCGGGGCCGGTGACGCTGGCCTTCGCTCCTTATGGCCCCGAGCTCGAGCGCCAGGTCGCCAGGGCCCGCGAGGATGGCCACGAGGTCATGCTGCAGGTGCCGATGGAGCCCTTCGACTATCCCGACAATGATCCCGGCCCGCATACGCTGACGGCATCTGCCCAGCCGGCCGAAACGCTGGATCGGCTGCACTGGGTCATGAGCCGTTTCACCGGCTATGTCGGGATCATCAACTATATGGGCGCCCGCTTTACCTCGAGCGAGCCGGCACTCACCCCCGTGCTTAAGGACATCGCCACCCGCGGGCTGATGGTGCTCGACGACGGGTCCTCGCCGCGCAGCCTTATCGGCAGCAGCGCCCAGGCGCTGAAGCTGCCGGCATCGCGCGGCGACACGGTGGTCGACACGGTGCCCAAGGCATCCGCCATCGATGACCAGCTGGCGCGCCTGGAGACCATCGCCCGCGAGCGGGGCAGTGCGATCGGTGTCGCAAGCGGACTGCCCCTGACGGTCGAGCGTCTGGTACAGTGGTCGCGCGGCCTCGAGGCGAAGGGCTTCGTGCTCGTGCCGGTCAGTGCCGCCGTCGCCCGGCCGGGCAAGAGCTGAGCCGGGCAAGAGC
>JBEIIL010000106.1:0-14276 GCA_040380755.1 Methylobacteriaceae bacterium
CGCGCCAAGGACATGATCATCCGCGGCGGCATCAACATCTATCCCGACGAGATCGAGGCGGCGCTGCTGCAGCGCGCCGAGATCGTCGACGTGGCGGTGGTCGGCCGGACCCATCCGGATCTGGGCGAGGAGATCGTCGCCTTCGTGGTGGCCAACGGCGCCGTGGACGCCGAGGCGCTGAAGGCGCACTGCCGCACCAGTCTCGCCGCCTACAAGGTGCCGGTGGACTTCATCACCATCGCGGCGATGCCGCGCAACCAGAGCGGCAAGATCCTCAAGAACGTGCTGCGGGCCCGGCTTGCGCCCGTTCCGTAACGGCAGAGCCCCAGCTGATTCATCGCCGCACCGGCGTGGCGACGGTTGACCTTTCCGCAAAAAGGCTCCTCAATGTTGTCCGGACAAATGCGGCCCGAAGCGGCGTCGTGGCGTGTCCTGGAGAAGGTGGCTTGAGCGCTGCGCTGCACCGCACCGGCGGGCTGTTTCCGCCCTCCACCTACCACCCCCTCAATGTGGGGTCGGGGATGCGTGCCGTTGCGCGTCATTCGCCCGACAAGGTGGCGCTGATTGAAGGTCAGCGTACTCGCAGCTTCGCCCAGTTCGTGGCGCAGACGGATCGCGTTTCGGCGCTGGTTCAGGGCCTTGGGCTGCGCTTCGGCGAGACCTGCGCCATCCTGGCGCCGAACTGCCTCGAATACATCGAGGTCGTCGTCGGAGCCTCCTCGGTCGGCGTCGCCGTGGCCACGCCCAATCCGCGGCTGACGGCGCGCGAGATTGCGGCGATCTTCGAGGATTGCGGCGCCCGCGTCCTGTTCGTCCATGCCTCCCTCACCGAGATGGTGCGCGACAGCGGGTTCGCCGGCATCGAGCACGTGCTCGTCTTCGGCACGTCCTACGACGCGGCGTTGGCCAACGCCGGCACGCCGGTGCTGCCGCCGCTGCAGGAGTGGGACGCATTCTCCATTCCGTACACGTCGGGGACGACCGGACGCCCGAAGGGCGTGGTGTTGCCGCATCGCTCGCGCGTCATGGGCTTCTTCGGGATGGCGTCGGAGTATGGCTGCTACGGCCCGGCCGACAGCTACCTCGCGATCGCGCCGCTGTGCCACGGTGCCGGCCTGTGCTTCGCCATGGCGTGCATCTATTTCGGCGGCACCTGCGAGATCCTGCCGGCCTTCGATCCTGGCGAGGTCGTCGAGAAGCTCTCCCGCGTCACCTGCACGTTCATGGTGCCGACCCATTTCCACGCCATCCTCGGCATGGAAAAATCAGTGGTCGACCGCATCCGCGACCACCGGCTGAAGACGATCATCTCCAACGCCGCGCCGCTGCCGCAGAAGACCAAGGAGGTCATCGTCGACGTGTGGGGCGAAGGCATCCTGCACGAGACCTATGGGTCGACCGAGGGCGGCATCGTCACCAACCTGCGGCCCGAGTTCCAGCTCGTGAAGCAGAAATGCGTCGGCAAGCCATTTCCGTGCACGCAGGTCCGGATCGTCGACGAGAACAATCGCGTGGTGGGGCCAGGCGAGATCGGCGAGCTCTTCAGCATTTCGCCGTATCTGTTCAACGGCTACTGGGGCAGGCCGGAGGAAACCGGGGCCGCGCTGCGCGACGGCTGGTTCTCGGCCGGCGACCTGGCCATGCGCGACGACGAAGGATTCATCTACATCGTCGACCGCAAGAAGGACATGATCATTTCCGGCGGCGTAAACGTCTATCCGCGCGAGATCGAGGAGGTGCTGTTCCGTCATCCGCAGGTGCTGGACGTGGCGGTGATCGGCATCCCGGACGAGAAGTGGGGCGAGGCGATCGTTGCGGTGGTGGTCCGGCGACCGGGCGCGGATGCCCATCCGGAGGCGCTGATCGAGCACTGCAAGGCGCAGCTTGCCGGCTTCAAGCTGCCCCGACGCGTGGTCTATTCGGATGCGCTGCCGCGCAATCCCGGCGGCAAGGTGCTCAAGCGCGAGCTGCGCGCCACCGTGAACCCGGACTGAGGCGCACCAATGGGTTCCGCCACCGCCCAGGTTTCAGTCCCGCCGCCCGGATACGATCCTGTCCGTGCGCGCCTGGCCGCGATCGTTGGACCGGAGCGAGTCAGCAGCGATCCCGACGCGCTGGAGGTTCTCGCCCACGACATCGCCGGGCGTGGCCCGTGGCCAGCGTCTTTGGTGGTGCAGCCGCACAGCGTCGCGCAGGTGCAGGCGGTCGTGCAGGCCGCGGCCACTGCCGGGCTCGCCATCGTCCCGCGTGGCGGCGGCATGTCCTACACCGGCGGCTACCAGCCCTCCGGCGCCGGCGCGGTGCTGCTCGACATGACCGGTGTCGCACAGGTCGGCACCGTCTCGGCGATGGACGGTTTTGTCATCGTCGAGGCCGGCTGCACCTGGAGCGTGCTCCATGACGCGCTGGCGGCGCAGGGGCTGCGCACACCCTTCTTCGGGCCGCTCTCGGGCATCGCCGCCACCATCGGCGGTGCGCTGTCGCAGAATGGCGCCTTCTTCGGTTCGGCCGGGCACGGCTCGGCGGCCGAGAGCGTGCTGGGACTCGAGGTGGTGCTGCCGGACGGCCGGCTGCTGCGCACGGGCGCGTGGGCAGGAGAGGGCCGCAGCCCGTTCCACCGGGCGTATGGTCCGGATCTGACCGGCCTCTTCCTGGGCGATTGCGGTGCGCTCGGTGTGAAGGTCCGCGCCGCGCTGCGGGTGATCCCGATGCCGGCCAGCGCCTACGCCTCATTCGCGCTGCCCGACGAAGGGACGATGGCCGATGCGCAAATCGCGCTCGCTGGGCTGCGTGGTCTCGCCGAATGCTTCGGCTTCGATCCCGTCGCCAACGACCACCTGACGCGCACCGGCTTCACCCTGCGGGAGAAGGCCGAGACGCTGCGCGACGTCGCCCACGCCGGTGGCGGCGGCTTCAGGGGCGTGATGGCAGCGGTCGGCCTCGGCGCGCGCCGGATGGCCTTCCTGTCAGAGGTTCGCTACAGCCTGCATCTGGTCGCCGACGGCCCGACCGAGGCCGACGCGCAGGAGACGCTGGTCCGCGCCCGGGCGATTCTTGCCGGGCATGGGGCGACCGAGATCGCCGATTCCATTCCGCGCGCCACGCGGTCGCGGCCGTTCCGGCCGATCAAGGCGCTGCTCGGGCCCGAGGGTGAGCTCTGGTTGCCGGTGCACGGGGTGCTGCCGCTGTCACGGGGGCGGGCAGCGCTCGCGGCGGTCGATGCCGTTCTCGTCCCGGCCAGCCCGGAGATGAAGCGGCTCGGCATCCGGATCAGCATGCTCACCGCCCTGTGCGGCCGGGCGCTGATCGTCGAGCCGCAGTTCTTCTGGCCCGACCGGCTGACAGCCTTCCACCTGCGCTATTGCACCCCGTCGCAGCGCGAGACCTACGCGTCGCAGCCGGAGAATCCGGAGGCGCGCGCCCTCGTCCATCGGCTGCGCCGAGGGCTTGCCGAAGCCCTTGACGCCGTCGGCGGCACGCATTTCCAGATTGGCCGCTACTACGGATTCCTGGCCGGCCTGACACCCGCGGCGCGTGATACGCTCGCCGCGCTCAAGGCCGTTCTCGATCCCGCTTCCTGCATGAACCCCGGCGCCCTCGGACTTGCCGACGGCGACGACACGCCCTCGACATAGGAGACGCAGATGCCAGCCGCAGCGGCCGCACACAGCTCGTATCGACTTGGTGTCGATGTGGGAGGGACGTTCACCGACCTCCTGCTGATCGATGAAACCACGGGCCAGCTTTACAGCGCCAAGGTTCCGTCCACGCCGGAGGATTCCTCGATCGGCGTGCTCAACGGCATCCGCCGGATCTGCGCCGAGGCGAAGATCGATCCGCGCAGCATCGAACACGTGATGCACGGCACCACCGTGGCCACCAACACGGTTTTGACCTCGCGCGGCGCCAAGGTCGGCCTCGTGACCACCAAGGGCTATCGCCAGACCCTGCAGATCGCCCGCTCCTACGTTCCCGGCGGCCTTGGCGGCTGGGTGATCTGGAACAAGCGCCCGCCGCTTGCTCCGCTCGAGCTGACCATCGAGGCGGACGAGCGCATCGGTGCAGACGGCAGCGTTGTCGAGCCGCTGGACGAGGCGAGCCTGCGGGTTCGCCTGGCCGCGCTGCGCGACAAGGGCATCGAGGCGCTGACCGTGTCGCTGTTCAATGCCTACACCAACGGCGCGCATGAGCAGCGCATCAAGGCGATTGCCGAGGAGATCATGCCGGATATCCCGGTCTCGACCTCGAGCGAGGTCATCCCGGAGATGTACGAGTACGAGCGCACCGAGACGACGGTGGTGAATTCCTATGTCCGGCCGGTCGTCGCGAAATACATCGAGAGCCTGCACCGGGAGCTGACCAGCTCCATGGGCAACGTCAAGCTGCACGTGCTGCGCTCGGATGGCGGCCTTGCCTCCGTCGAGGGCGCCAAGTCGGCGCCGGTGAACCTGCTGATGAGCGGACCGGCCGGCGGCGTCTCGGGCGCGCAGTGGATCGCCAAGCAGGCGGGCTTCAAGAACATCCTCACCTTTGACATGGGCGGCACCTCGACCGACGTGGCGCTGATCCAGAACGGCGTCGCCCAGCAGAGGCGCGAGACGCGCGTCGCCGACGTGACGGTGCGTGCCTCCTCCATCGACGTGCGCACGGTGGGGGCGGGCGGCGGCTCCATCGCGTATGTGCCGGAGCTCACCAAGGCGCTGCGCGTCGGCCCGCAGAGCGCCGGCGCCAAGCCGGGCCCCGCCGCCTACGCCAAGGGCGGAACCGAGCCGACGGTCACCGATGCCAATGTGGTTCTCGGCTACCTGCCTGTGAGCTCACGTCTCGGCGGCGACATGAAGCTCGACCTCGAGCTCGCCACGCAGGCCGTGCAGAAGATCGCGACGGCGCTTGGCATGCCGCTGAAGAAGGCGGCCGAGGGCATCGTCAACATCGTCAACGAGAACATGTTCGGCGCGCGGCGCCTCGTGTCGATCGAGCAGGGCTACGATCCGCGCGACTTCGCGCTGGCGGCCTTCGGCGGCGCCGGCCCGCTGCACGCCAACGCGCTAGGCAGACTGATGGGCTCTTGGCCCGTCATCATCCCGCCGGGTCCCGGCGTGCTCTGTGCCTATGGCGATGCCACGACGCGGCTGCGCGACGAGGCTTCGCGCACCATGATCCGTCGCTTCGAGACGCTCACCGACACGCATGTGCTCGGCGTGCTCGAAGAGCTTGCCGCCGAGGCGCGCAAGACGCTGGAGGCGGAGGGTCTGAGCGAGGCGGACATGACGACGAGCCTGCTGATCGACGTGCGCTACCATGGCCAGGGACTCGGCATCCCGATTCCGACGACGCTGGAGACATTCAGGGCCACCGGCCTCAAGGGACTCGGCAAGTCCTTCGACGACACCCACACCCAACTCTTCACCTTTGCGCTCGATGCCCCGCACGAGCTCGTCACCATGCGCGCCGTGGTGCAGGGCCCCGAGCCGCTGGTGAAGGCCGAGTCGCTGGAGAAAGGCGGCAAGGATCCTTCCGCCGCGCTGGTGGAGACGACCTCCGTCTATGTCGACGGGGCCGACCACGCGGCCAGGGTCTACGATCGCACCAAGCTGCAGGCGGGCAACGTCATCACGGGGCCGGCAATCGTCGCCCAGATGGATGCCACCACGCTGATCCTTCCCGGCCATGCAGGCGAGATCGATCCGACCGGCTGCATCCTCATCCGCCCGACGCACTGATCGGAGACGCGCCATGCCCGCCCGTATCATCCAGACCAACACCACGCCGTTCGCCAAGGTTGCCGTCGAGCCCATCACCCTCGACATCATCGAGAACGCGCTGCGCAACGCCCGCGCCGAGATGGACGCGGTGCTGTTTCGCACCGCCATGTCGCCCGGGATCCGCGAGCAGCACGATGCCTTCCCGATGATCGCCAACAACGACGGCAAGATGGTCGTCGGCCAGTTCGGCTCCTTCCTGTACGGATTCATGCAGGGCTACGAGGGGACCATCGAGGACGGCGACATCTTCCTGACCAACGACCCCTATTCGTGCGGCGGCGCCGTCAGCCATCTCAACGACTGGCTGACCATGATGCCGATCTATCGCGACGGCCGGCTGGTGGCATGGGCAGCCATGTTCGGCCACATGACCGACACTGGCGGCAAGGTGCCGGGCTCACTGCCCACCGACGCCACCCAGATCTTCGAGGAGGGAATCCAGATCCCGCCGACCAAGATCTTCCGCAAGGGCGAGCTCAACACGGAGGTGTTCAACCTCCTGCTCCGCAACTGCCGGTTGCCGCACTGGAACCGCTCCGACTTCAACGCGATCATCGCCGCGCTGCGGCTGGCGGAGCGCCGGGTGCACGAGTGCTGCGAGCGCTTCGGCGTCGACACCTTTATCGGCGCCATGGGCGAAATGCTGGCCCGCAACAAGATGGCGATGTCGGCCATCATCAAGATGTTCATCCCCGAGAAGAAGGCCTATTTCGAGGACTACATCGACGATGACGGCATGGGCCACGGCCCCTACAAGATCGCCTGCTCGCTGTGGCGCGAGGGCGATGTCGCCATCTTCGACTTCGCGGGCACGGACCCGCAGTCAATCGCCTCGGTGAATTTTCTCCTCAACGAGGAGATGTTCAAGATGTTCCTGGGCGCCTTCACCATCAACCTGTTCGATCCGCAGATCCTGTTTAACGACGGGTTCTACGAGCTCGTCGACGTGCGCATCCCGGCGGGAAGCATCCTCAAGCCGCAGCGTCCCGCGGCGCTCTCCTGCCGCACCCATCTGCTCGGCCGGATCTTCGACCTGATGGGGGGGCTGCTCGGCCAGGGCGCGCCCGACGCGCTCAACGCCGCAGGGTTCTCGGACAGCCCGCACCTGATGTATTCGGGCTTCGACAAGCACGGCGAGTGGTACCAGCTCTTCCAGATCGGCTTTGTCGGCATCCCGGGCCGCCCGGTCGGCGACGGGCCGGACGGGCACTCGCTGTGGCCGGCCTTCACCAACGTGCCGAACGAGTATCTGGAGAGCTATTTCCCGATGCGCATCCGTGCCTACGAGACCATTCCGGACTCCGGCGGTGCCGGCCTGCACCGGGGCGGCAACGGCGTGCACATCGCCTACGAGTTCCTGGAGCCGGGCGAAATCTCCATCCACGACGATCGCTGGCTGACCTATCCGTGGGGCGTCAATGGCGGCACGCCGGGCATGCGCTCCACCAAGAAGCTGCTGCGGGCCGACGGGACGAGCATGCTGGTCCCCTCCAAGTGCGACCACGTCAAGGTCGAGCCGGGCGACATCCTGCACTTCAACACCTGGGGTGGCGGCGGCTGGGGCGACCCGCTGAAGCGTGATGCGGCACTGGTGGCGCTGGACGTGGCCCGTGGCCTCGTCACGGTGGCGGGCGCGCTGCGCAACGGCGTCGTCTGTTCGGCGGAGGGTGTGCTCGACGCTGCGGCGACCGATGCGTTGCGGGCCAAGATCGCGGCCGAGCGCGGCCCGCTGCCGATCTTCAACCATGGCGGCACGATCGACGAGATCCGCGCCCGCGCCAAGGAGGAAACCGGCTTCGACGCGCCCAAGCCGCCGCGCTTCAAGGTATTCGCCAAGAAGCCCACTGCCGCCGTCGCGGCGGAGTGAGACCGGCCGGCGCGGGCATCCCGCGCCGGTTCCCCGCCTGCCCCGGGAGGTCGCGCCATCGCGCACAACCGCAAGGTCGTCCTGACGCGCGTCGTACCGGGTCGCCCCGAGGCGGCCGACCTTGCCGTTGTCGATTGCGCGACGCCCGACCCCGGGCCGGGCCAGGTGCTGGTCCGCCACGCCTTCCTGTCGCTCGACCCCTATATGGCCTCAGCCATCAAGGGGCGGCACATGTCGGGCGCCGTCGCGCCCGGGGACGTGATGCCCGGCGAGACCTTGGGCCGCGTTGCCGCCTCGCGCCATCCGGATTTCGCCGAGGGCGACGTGGTGATCTCCCGCGGCGGCTGGCAGCTCTGGTCCGTGGCGGAGCCAGCCGATCCGGCCCTGCGCGGCATGGCGGCCGCGCTGTCGCCAGGTGCCACGAAGCTGTCTGTGCCGGACGGAGTTTCACCGTCGCTCTTTCTCGGCGTGCTGGGCATGCCCGGCCTAACCGCCTTTGCCGGCGTGCGCGACGTTCTCGCGCCAAAGCCCGGCGAGACCTTCGTCGTGTCGGCCGCCGCGGGCGCGGTGGGCGGGACGGCCGGGCAGGTCGCCCGCGCCATGGGCGCGCGCTCCATCGGCATCGCCGGCTCGCCGGAGAAATGCCGGCTCGTGATCGAAACCTTCGGCTTCGACGGGTGCGTCAACTACCGTGATCCCGACTGGAAACAGACGCTCGCTGCGCTCTGTCCGGACGGGGTCGATGCCTATTTTGACACGGTGGGCGGCGAGATGCTGAAGGGCGTCATGCCACGCCTCGCGATGGGCGGACGCGTGATGCTGTGCGGCATGATGGAGCAGTACAACAGCGCCGAGATCCTGCCCGGCCCGAGCCTCGCCCCGATCCTGCAGCGGCGGGCGACCGTCACGGGCTTCGTCGTCTACGACCACTGGGAGACGATGCCGCTGTGGCGCCGCCTCGGCACCACATGGATCGCGCAGGGCCGTCTCCGCTTTACCGAATCCGTCACCGCCGGGCTCGACGGCGCACCGCAGGCCTTCGCCGACCTGATGGCCGGGCGCAATGTCGGCAAATGCATCGTCGCCTTCGACCCCTGAAGCCGTCCCGAGCCCCGGAGCCAGCCGTGCCGACCCTGTTCGACCCTGTCCGCATCGGCGATCTTGATCTGCCCAACCGCATGGTCTTGGCGCCGCTGACGCGCACGCGCTGCACCAATGCGCAGGGCATTCCCAATGACCTGATGCTGACCTACTACCGCCAGCGGGCGTCGGCCGGGATGATCATCACCGAGGGCGTGCCGGTCATGCCGATGGGTGTCGGCTACGCCAACCTTCCGGGCATCTGGTCGGATGAGCAGGTCGCAGGCTGGCGCCGCATCACGGAGGCGGTGCATGCCGCCGGCGGCCGTATCCTGATGCAGCTGTGGCATGTCGGGCGCATCTCCGACCCGATGTTTCTCGGCGGCAAACTGCCCGTGGCGCCGAGCGCCATCGCGGCGACCGGAACCGTGTCGCTGGTGCGGCCGAGGACACCCTTCGTCACCCCGCGCCCGCTGCGGCTCGACGAGCTTCCCGCCATCGTCGAGGCCTTCCGCCACGGCGCACAGAACGCGCAGCGCGCCGGCTTCGACGGCGTCGAGCTGCACGGGGCGAATGGCTATCTGCTCGACCAGTTCCTGGAGGACGGCGCCAACCATCGCGACGACGCCTATGGCGGCCCTTTCGAGAACCGCGCCCGGCTGCTGCTCGAATGCGCCGATGCGGCGATCGCAGTCTGGGGGCCCGGTCGCGTCGGCATGCACCTGTCGCCGCGGGCCGACGGCCATTCCATGTCGGATTCCGATCCGCTGGCGACCTTCAGCTATGTGGCGCGCGAACTCGGCCGGCGGCGCATCGCCTTCCTGCTCGGCCGCGAGGCGGAACGACCGGACAGCATCGGCCCGCAGCTCAAGCGGGCCTTCGGCGGCGCCTACATCGCCAACGAGAGGTTTACCTTCGAGACGGCAACGGCCATCCTGGACCGGGGCGATGCCGATGCGGTGGCGTTCGGCAAGCTGTTCCTGGCCAATCCGGACCTGCCGCGCCGCTTCGCCACCGGGGCGCCGCTGAACGAGCCGCGGCCCGAGAGTTTCTACAGCCCGGACGCCGAGGGCTATGTGGATTATCCTGCGCTGGCCTGAGCGCATCAGGCAGACCACCACCGGCGGCCGGACGCTGCCGTGCGGACATGTTGATGAGGGAGAAGCGGAATGTACGGGATTTCGGGCTTCGGCGGCTGTCTTGTCTGCGGCGCCGCGCATGACGATCAGGAGCATCGGCCGGCGACCTCGCGCCGCGCCTTTCTGGCTGCGGCGGTCGGCGCGCCAGTCGCGGCGGCCGGCGGGTCGCTGCTGCTGGCCTCGCAGGCCCAGGCCCAGGCGCCGGCGGCGGCGGATCTCCCCCGCGGCACCTATGCGCTCGAGCCGGACTGGACCCTGGCGTGGACGAACGGCGCCTTCGAGCTCGTCGACGGCGCGGCCGTCGTGGTGCGCGACGGCGCGGTCGAGGAGGTGCGCCGGGGCGGCGCCCCGACCGGCAACTTGCCGAAGCGCCGGCTCGCCGGCCAGATCCTGATGCCCGGCTTCATCAGCGGCCATACCCACGTGGCCGGCGGCTCGGCGACCCGTGGTATCATCGAGGGCGGCCGTTCCTATGCCCGGCCGCTCGAGCTGATGGAAAAGCTGTCCGACGCCGACCTTGATGCACTGACGGCCTACAACCTCGCCGAGTTGCTCCTGAGCGGCTGCACGACGCAGGTCGAGATGTCGTTCAATGTTGCGCAGGCGAAGGCCTATGCGCGCATTGCGCAGACATGGGGTGTGCGCGGCTATGTCGGCGGCATGGTGCCGGGGACGGCACGGCTGTTCCCGATCTGGTTCCGCCGCGACGACAAGGTCCTGACCGACTCGGTGCCGGGGACCCTGCAGGAAATCGCCGACAACCTTGCCTTCGGACGCCAGCTCAAGGCCGCTGGCGGGCTGGTGCAGCCGATGATGTCGCCGCATGCCACCGACACCCACACGCCCGAGACCATGGCGGCGATGCTGGCGGCGGCGAAGGAGTTGGGCACCGGCCTGCACATCCACCTGTCGCAATCCCAGCGCGAGACCGACACGGTGAAACGGCTGTGGGGTGTGACGCCGACCCAGTGGCTGGAGAAGCTCGGCTTCTTCGCGATGCCGGTGTTCGGCTCGCACATGACCGGCCTGGACCCGACGGTGGACCTGGCGATCCTCAAGGCCCATGGCGGCATCTACTCCCACTGCCCGTCGGCAGGCGGCGCCGGGGGCGGCGGCGGCATCCAGCCCTGGGTCGAGGCGCTGTCGGCGGGGGTACGGACCAATATCGGGATCGACACCCACTCCAACGATTATCTGGAGAACGTGAAGCTCGCGGTGATCCTCGGGCGAACCCGCGCGCGCATGCTGCAGGCGGGCGGCGCCAAGGATCTGAAGCTTCCCACGATCTGGTCGGCGGTGGAGGCTGCGACCGTCAACCCCGCCGACGGGCTGCGCCGCAAGGATCTGGGGCGGATCGAGGCCGGCGCGCGCGCCGACCTCGTCTCGGTCGACGTCGCGGGGTTCAATGTCGGCGTCGGCGCCAAGCCGCCCGAGCCGCTCAACAACCTGCTGTATGCGGGTGGAACCGCCGTGCGCGACGTCATCGTCGAGGGCCACTACAAGGTGGCCGACGGCCGTCTCGTCGTCGACGATCCCGCCGTGGTCGCCCGCAAGGGCGCCGCCGTCGTCCAGGCGATGTGGAAGCAGCTCGCCGAGGAGAAGTGGTTCACCCCCACGGCGCGGTGAGCAGCCGCGCGCGGGGCAATCCGCACCGGCATGACCGGCCTGCCGCAGCAGTGGCGGGCCACCAGGCTCCCCCTTCGCCACGTCCTGCCCCAACCCCAGCCGGAGACCTGCGATGACTGACGCCCAGGGCTGGCGCGCCAAATTCGGCGTGCTCGGACCATCCACCAACACCATCGTCCAGCCGGATTTCGACGCCATGCGTCCGCTCGGCGTGACCAACCACTACAGCCGCATCTACACGCCCAACGCCAATGCGGTGAGCAACGAGAGCTTCCGCGCCGGCGCCGAGGTCATCGCCTCGAACGTGCTCGACGCGGTGCGCAGCGTCATGACCTGCGCGCCCACCCATCTGGTTATGGGCATGTCGGCGGTGACCTTCTTCGACGGCGCCAAGGGGGCCGACGCCTTCATCGCCAAGGTGGAGGGCGAGGCGGGGGTGAAGATTACCGTCGGCAGCCATGCCTGCACGGCGGCGCTGCGGGCGTTTGGCGGGGTCAAGCGCATCGCATTCATCTCGCCCTACTGGCCGGTGATGAACACCGAGGTGACCCGCTACTTCGGCGACATGGGGTTTGCGGTGGCGCGCGACACCTGCCTGCAGTGCCGCTCGTGGACCGGCATCGCCGAGGTCGGTCCGGCGACACTGCGCGAGGAGCTGCGCAAGCTCGACGGAGACGATGTCGACGCCATCGTGCAGGTGGGCACCAACCTGTCTATGGTGCGCCTCGCCGCGGCCGCGGAGCTGTGGCTCGGCAAGCCGGTCATCGCCATCAACACCGCGACCTACTGGCAGGCCCTGCGCGACAACGGCATCACCGATCAGATGGGTGGGTTCGGACGGCTGCTGGCGGAGTTCTGAGCCCGGCACCCTCACCCCCCGGGGCTACCGTCCCCATGCCCTGCTGCCCGCAGGGCGAGAAACGGCGCCGCTGACCTGGCAGATCCCGTGTTGTGCATGTTTCTGCAAAATCGCGCGGAGCGAGACGGCGAGATCGCGTGGACGTTGCCGGCCTGCATGCAATGCGCGCCGGCGCAGCACCGACCCGATCTTGCCAATCGGGCCGTGCCACGGCATCCTTGTCCGGGAAAATTGAGTATCGGGCGTCAGCGGGAGTTTTCTATGGTCGGTCGACAGAACGGTGGACATTCCGCAAGCACCATCATGGATGGTGGAATTGCCGACGCCAGCGAAAAAGACGCGGGAGCTCGGCTTGGGCTTCGGTCGGGGCGTCTCAATCGCCGGTCTTTTCTGGCCGGATCTGCCGCGGGTCTTGGCGCGCTTGGGCTGGCCGGTTGCACGACAACCGACGGCATGAGCAACATGGAGGCGGCCCAGTTTTATGGGCCGTTGCCGAACGAGAAATTCCCGGTCCCTGCGGTCGATGTCAGCAAGCTGCATCCAAAATATCACCGCCGGGTTGTTCGCTACGACAGCAAAGAGGCGCCGGGTACGATTATCGTCGATCCCAGCAATTACTACGTCTACCGCATTGAAGGTGACGGAAACGCCACCCGTTATGGTGCCAATGTCGGCCGCGAAGGGTTCCTGTGGAGCGGTGATGCTTATGTCGGGCGGAAGGCCGAATGGCCCACCTGGACGCCGCCCAAGGAAATGATCCTGCGCCAGCCCGAGGCGCGCAAATATGCCGGCGGCATGCCGGGCGGTCTCGACAATCCGCTCGGCGCCCGGACCCTTTATCTCTACCAGAAGGGCGTCTACACGCTCTACACGCTCTACAGCACCATCGACCCGGAGACGATCGGGTCCGGCATTACCAGCGGGTGTACCGGCCTCCTCACCCAGGACATGATGGACCTCTATTCGCGGACACCGGTCAAGACGAAGGTGATCGTCCTGCCGGCATAGGCAACGGCGCTTCGACGTATCCATTCGAGACACCCGTTCGCTCCACGTCGGCGAGTGCGGCGTCCAGCCGCTCGAGCGGAATCCGACCTGATTGCATCAGGTCGTCCGCCCCAGACATCTGTTTTTGCATCATCATCGTCCGCCAACCGGTGCCCACTTGGCGGGATGATGCTCTAAAGCTCATCACGTCTGGCCCGCGGCTGGGGCGGGCAGACGCGTCTCTTGTCGCACTTGCCGCGGATTGTCAGGCAGGCCTGGAGCCTGGCTTTGGGCCCCGGCATGGCCTTGGCGGGAACGTTCCGACGGCCCGGGCCAAAGCATCGAGCGGCCTCAGCCCGGCGCCCGCGGCACGTTTTGACCATCGCGACTGAGGAGCAGGTCGGTCGGGACGGCAGCGGAACGATCGGCGGGGAAAGCCGCGCGGGCGGGGCGACGCGCTATCCGGAGACTGTCTGCGTGCGACTGGCAGCACGACCGTTCCCCCTGGCCCCGGCGCGCAGGCCCTATCCCGCCAGCAGCGGAAAGGTGACGGCGATGGCCCAGGCGAAGGCGACAGCGTTGGCGATGCCGCCGACGAAGGGATAGCCGGTGCGGCGGTAGGCCCAGCCGCTGAACAGGCCGTAGACCAGCAGGAACAGCACGATTACCGGCACGATGATGATCAGGAAGAACAGCCGCCCGAAGTCGAGGCTGACGGCGAGAGCCATCGAGACGACGAAGGCGAGCTTCGACGCCGCATAGGCCAGGCGTGGTGTTCCGGTGCCGCGTGTCAGCCACTCGTCGGCGAGGACGAAGGCGAGCGTGCCCACCAGCATGGCGGCAGCCAGCAGCAGGCGCCCCGGGCCGGCGACAAAGGAGGTCACGAAACTGTCGATGGGCCAGGCGATGGCGACGAAGCCGTAGGCGACGGCGGCCACGGTGGCGATGGCAAG
>JBEIIL010000107.1:0-14204 GCA_040380755.1 Methylobacteriaceae bacterium
GGCTGGTGGATTCGGGGCGCCCCTTCTACACGCAAGCCGGCGACTTCAGCGGTTTTCTCGGATCAGCCGTCGACATCACTGATCGCAAACAGGCGGAGGTCCGGGCCCGCGAGGCGCTGGCCGAAGCGCGTCGGGCGTTGCGCCAGCGTGACGTGCTGCTGGCGGAAGTTCATCACCGGGTCAAAAACAACCTGCAGGTGATCTTGAGCCTGCTGGCCCTCAAGGGACGCCATGTCGGAGAGTGCAGGCCCGCGCTCGACTCCGTCTCCCGTCGGGTTCAGGCCATCGGCATCATCCAGCAGGAGTTGCACGAGGACGAGGATGTCTCCGAGATCGGCGTAGTCGATTTTGTGCGCCGATTGGCCTCGCCGATTTCCCTGCTGCACGAGGCGCAGGAGGCGGTCATTGTCATCGCGGGCGACAATGTTCCACTGGAGCTGTCGGCGGCGGGATTGGCCGGTCTGATTGTTGCCGAGCTGCTGTCCAACGCCTTCGCGCACGGCCTCGTTGAGGGTCGCGGTCGTGTCGATCTGCAGGTGACCCGCATCGGGTCATCGGCACGCCTGTCCGTGTGGGACTCAGGACCTGGCTTCGATCTCGAGGCTGCGTCCACCACAGGTGGAATCGGCCTGCTGCTGATGCAGAACTTCGCCCGCCAGGGTGACATGGCCCTCGTCGCGCATCCCGGACCCGGGGCACGCTGGGACCTGACCTTCGGGCCAGGCACCATTGCCGAAGCTACGGCCTGACCGGGGCCGGGCTGGCGAAGGACCTTCCATCAGGTCCATGGACATGCTGGCAGCTCGCCGCAGGCCGCCCTTAGTATTGTAAACATAAAATACTAAAGTTTAACCTTAACAAATCCCTTAAGATTAATTATGTCACTCATTTGCGGTGATTTACATTTTGTTATCTAAAATATTAGCGCAATTTTGCGCGATGGAGTGAATAGAATGATCATATCAGGATACGTTAATCGTGCAGTCCACCCCGGTTCGGGGACTGGATCGCATGACGCAATCAAGGACAGATTCAATGCCGCACTCCTGAACGCCAAGCATGGCTCGTCCTGCCATCCGACCATCCCCGACACGGACGGTTGCCCGCCCAAGTCACCCCCGAAGTGCAAGTCTGGGAAGAGCAAGAAGAGCAAGAAGTGCAAGTCTGCCAAGAGCAAGAAGTGTAAGTCCGGGAAGAGCAAGAAGTCTGCATACAGCGTCAAATCCGTAAAATGCCATTCTGCCAAAAGCAAGAAGTCGGTGAAGTGTAAGTCCGCGAAGAGCAAGAAGTCGAATAAGAGCCGTAAGTCTTCGAAGCATTGCTGATGCGAAAATTGGTCGCAGAGAATTGGCATAGACGCGTCAATTCCCCCAGGCCTGCCCAAGTCCGACAGTGCCCTATGACTGAGAGACATAATGTCATGGGGCTGCAGAAGCCTTGGCAAGCATGGCTTCGACCCGGAGGCTGCCTGTCCGTCGCGTTGGCCTTGCCTGCGCGACGGGTCAGCGGCCTCCGCATCCACGCGGAGAAATCCTGTTGAACGCAAGACCCAGAAAGACCGGACCCGTCACCATTTATGCGCCCCTCGATACTGACAGTGGGCGCCACAAGGTGTTTCTCGGCTGGCACCATGACATGGGGTGCCCGGTCGCGTGCAAGAAGTATCGGTCGCTTCGCCGGGCCGACCGCGAGGCCGCAGTGCTCATGGCGCTGTCCCATCCGGCGCTCGTCCGATGCTATGGCACGACGTCCCCCGGCTATCTGCTGACCGAAATCCTCGATGGAACCACCCTGCACGACGGCCTGCAGAAGGAGGACAGCCCACGCATGTCGGTCTCGAACACCATGCGCCTCGGGATCAGGATTGGCGCCGCCCTCGACTACACCCATCGCCGGGGCTTCGTTCATCTCGACGTCAAGCCTGGCAACATCATGATCGCCGGCGGACATCCCAAGCTGATCGACTTCGGCGCCGCCCGGCCGATCGCAGCGGACGCAACCCAGCATACCGTCGGCACGACCCTCTACATGGCTCCGGAAATGTGTCTCAAACAGAAGGTCGGGGCGCCCGCCGATGTCTTCGGCCTCGGCGTCACGCTCTTCGAGTGCCTGACCGGCGAACAGCCGTTCAGGGGGCGCAACGGTGCGACCGACCACCCGCAGCTCACACACGTGCCGAGGCGTTTGCGCGACATTCGAAAGACGGCCCCACAGGAACTGTGTGAGCTCATCAACGCCATGCTGGCCCGGGAAGCGGCTGACCGCCCTGCTCTGCGCGACATCATGGCAAAGATGAATCGTCTCATCACGTCAGGCCCGGGATTGTGGCCATACGAGCACTAGGTAGGGCCTGCGGCGAACGTCGTGGCGCCGATGCGGGTTCCAACAAAAACGAGCCTAGCCGGCCTCGATCGTCTTTCTGCAAAGGATTTTTCAGGCCTCGCGGGAACCGGTCCGGGCAAACGCACGTTGTGAGGGGGAGCGACGGACGGAAAGGCGGAATGCCCCCTCCACCGGAACGTCCATCGCCGCCTCAGACCCGCAACGGCGCATAGCCGTTGCGGGTCGACTTTTTTCGGCGTGCGACCCGCCACCTGGAGTGTCGATTGTCGCGCCACCAACGGAACCTCCCCCGCCGACCAGCCGTTTCCCCGCAGAAGGACAATCCACGGCGGTTGCCTTCACCGTGATGGCTGCAAGGGAGATGATCAGCATGTTCGGGACCAAGGACAGCAGAGACGTGGCGAATGACCTGTCGGCCCTGCGCCGCGATATGGCTCGGTTGGCCGATACGGTGTCGTCGATTGCCTCACAGCAGGCCGGCGAGGCGCGGTCAACCGCTCGCCACGTCAGCCGCGATGTCGGTTCGACGCTGAGCGATCTCGTCGAACAGGCCCGGCATCTGCTTGGCAGCGTGCGCAGCACGGATCTGGGCAAGGCCGGCGGCTTGCTTGCGAGCGAAGCCGGAGACCGGCTCTCATCGGCCAACGCCCGGGTTGAAACCCGGATCGGACGCAACCCGATAACTTCGGTGGCCGTCGCCGCCGGCGTGGGCCTGCTCCTGGGACTGATGAGCCGGTCGCGCTGATGGGCGGTGTGATCGGAGCCTTGCACGACGCGACGGTCAGGCCGCTGCAGCTCGCCATGACCCGCATGGCGGCGGACGCTGCAGCCGTGCTCGGCATCGCGCTGCTCGCCACTCTGGGTGTCGGCTTCGCGATTGCCGCCGCCTGCGTCTGGCTGGCCGAGCAGATGGGTGCCCTGGCCGCCTGCGGCATTCTGGCGGGCGTGTTCCTCGGTCTGGCCGGATTTGTCTTTGTCGTCCACCGGGCGGCACAGGCCAAAAGGCAGCGCAAGGCTGACCAAGAGGCGGCCAGACGGCAGGCCAGCCAGGCCAGCGCCGGCATGGCCGCATTGATCGGCACCCAGCTGGTGCGCATGATCGCCGGAGCGGGGGCGAAGGACCGGGTCGTCCTGTCCCTCGCCCGCACCTTGGCGCGCCGCTCGAACCCCTGGATCCTGCTTGCGGTGGCCGTGGCCGGCGGTTTCGCAGGCGCCCGCATGCTCGGCGGCGACGAGGACAGCGACGCCAGCTCCTGACCGTCGCCTGCACGTCTTGAGGGTGATGCACCGACAGGTTGGTGGCCGGAGCCATGCCCCGGCCACCACTGATGTGTCCTGCAAAGGTGAGAGTTCAGACCGCGGCAGATCGTTGCCTGCGGTGCGACTTCTGGTCGAAGAACAGCGCCTGGCTGATCACGGCCTTCACGGTTTCGGTGCGGAACGGCTTGGTGATCAGGAAGGCCGGCTCGGGTCGTTCACCGGTCAGGAACCGCTCCGGATAGGCCGTGATGAAGATCACAGGTACCTCGAAGCTGTCGAGAATGTCGTTGACGGCGTCGACGCCCGAGCTGCCGTCTGCCAGCTGGATGTCGGCCAGGACGAGACCAGGACGGCAATTGCGGACCGCCGCGACCGCTTCCGCCCGTGTCCGCGCAACGTCGAGGACGCGGTGACCAAGGCCTTCGACGAGGCTCTCGAGGTCCATGGCGATGAACGGCTCATCCTCGATGATCAGCACGTCGGTCGACATTTGGTGCGCGATGTCGCGCCCGGCTTCATCGATCAACGCGGCGACGTGCTCGGCCTCGTGACCGGTCGCGGCAGCAATCTGCTCATGCGAGAAGCTCTCGACAGTCGACAGCAGGAAGGCGACGCGGGCGGGCGGAGTTAGGGCTGACAGGCTGCGGCGAACGCCGCCTGCTGCTCCGTCAGGCGTATCGACGGCATGGTTCAGTGGCACGGAACTCCAGACCGTCAGGAAGGCCTTGTAGAGTGCGACGCGCGGCTCCTGATCGTGATCGAACGCGGCCGGATCGGCGACCAGCGCCTCCAGCGTGGCGACCGCATAGGCATCGCCGCCCGGCTGGTTGCCGGCGAGCGCACGCGCGAAGCGGCGCAGATACGGCAGATGCGGAGCAATCGCTTGGGCTATCGACATAGGCAGGCCCCTCTTCTGATGTCCTTCCCCGGCCGAAAGATGGTGGGACGCGGGGACACTCAACGCTAACGTGGGCATCACTGAAAAGTTCCGGCCGTTTCAGGAACCGACGCCAAGACGCGGCGTTGAGGCACCGTTCGTCACGCTACTGGCGCGGGTCCGAATTCGAACGGAATGGCGCCTTTGGGGGGAGCGATGGGCGAGGGCAAGAATCGGCGACGGACGGGTACGGGCATGAACCAGCATTTGGACGCGGCGCGCGATGGTTCAGGCCGGGCGTCCGGCGAGCCGTTCAGCAGTGATGTGCAGTCACATATCGGCCGCCAGTTGCGGGCCATCTACGACGGGGTGGTGGCGCAGCCGGTTCCCGATCGGTTTCTGGAGCTGCTGAACGAGCTCGAGCAAAGGTCGGGACGCACCGAAGGCGATGTCTCCGGCAACGGCATCGAGAGCGAGCCTGAGGACAAGTCGTGATGGACGAGCCCTCGGTGCGGATGAAAGATGACCTGCTGCGCTCCGTCCCGGCGCTGCGCGCCTTCGCGATGTCGCTCAGCGGCAACCCGGACCGGGCGGACGACCTCGTGCAGGAGACCCTGCTGAAGGCGTGGGGCAACCGCTCCTCGTTCACGCCCGGCACGAATGTCTCGGCCTGGCTGTTCACGATCCTGCGCAACGTCTTCTACTCCGAGCACCGCAAGCGCAGGCACGAGGTCGAGGACGCCGACGGCCAGATGGCGGCGCGACTGGCGACGCACCCGGCGCAGGACGGCCACATGGACCTGATGGACTTTCATCTGGCCCTGCAGAAGCTGCTTCCCGACCAGCGCGAGGCGCTGATCCTGATCGGCGGATCGGGTCTCTCCTACGAGGAGGCAGCCCAGATCTGCGGGTGCGCCATCGGCACGATCAAGAGCCGCGTCAACCGCGCCCGCAACCGGCTGGCAGAGCTTCTGTCGGTCCAGGACGTGGGCGATTTCGGCCCTGAGTCCCGTTACCGCTCGGCCCTCGCGGCGATGCCGCGCGCCAGCGCGAGCGAGACCTGAACGGCAGCGCGTGACCGTCAGACCAGCGGCGCCTTCACGCTGGGGCCCTTCTCCAGCCACGCCGGCACCGGCAGGCCCTTGGCGCGCAGAAAACCTGGATTGAACAGCTTCGACTGGTAGCGCGTGCCGTAGTCGCACAGGATGGTCACGATGGTGTGGCCCGGGCCAAGCTGCTGCGCCAGCCGTATCGCACCCGCCACGTTGATCCCGGACGAACCACCCAGGCACAGGCCCTCGTGCTCGAGCAGGTCGAACACCAGCGGGATGGCCTCATCGTCGGGAATCTGGAATGCCATATCGATCGGCGCATCCTCCAGGTTGCGGGTGATGCGGCCCTGGCCGATTCCCTCGGTGATCGAGGAGCCCGACGCCGCCAGCACGCCCTGCGTGTACCAGCTGTAGAGCGCCGCCCCCATGGGGTCGGCGAGCGCGATCTTCACCGCCGGATTGCGTGCCTTCAGCGCCATGCCGGTCCCCGCCAGCGTGCCGCCGGTGCCCACCGCACAGACGAACCCGTGGACCTCGCCCCCGGTCTGCTCCCAGATCTCCGGCCCTGTGGTGTCGACATGCGCCTGGCGGTTGGCGACATTGTCGAACTGGTTGGCCCAGACGGCCCCGGCCGGCTCGCTCTGCGACAGCAACTCGGCCAGCCGCCCCGAAACCTTCACGTAGTTGTTGGGATTGGCGTACGGCACCGCCGGAACCTCGACCAGCTCCGCCCCCGCAAGGCGGAGCATGTCCTTTTTCTCCTGCGACTGAGTCTCGGGAATCACGATGACCGTGCGGTAGCCCAACGCATTGGCCACCAGCGCAAGCCCGATGCCGGTGTTGCCGGCCGTTCCCTCCACGACGACGCCGCCGGGCCGCAGCACACCGCGCGCCTCGGCATCGCGGATCATGTAAAGCGCCGCCCGGTCCTTCACGGACTGTCCCGGGTTGAGGAACTCCGCCTTTCCCAGGATGCGGCAGCCGGTGAGCGCCGACGCCCGGCGCAGCGCGATCAGGGGCGTGTTGCCGATCGCCTCGACGATGCCGTCACGGATGGTCATGCAGCCCTCGCTGTCAGCCGCGGGTCTCCTCCGGCACCGCTTTATACCGCGGCGCCGCGGCCGGTCCAACGAACGCCGAACAACAACGTGAAAAACAAATTTTCACAAACAATCACGTATTTCAGCCTCACGGACGCAGTGGGCTGGTGCCTGATGCCACCGCGCGGGCACTGTAGGTGACAGTGACGGATTTCGTCGTCGCCGCGTCGGGCCCGACCATGATCTCGATCGGCCCGCCGTCGGGCGGGGCGAATCGGGGTCCGGGATGCCAGAAGGCCAGGTCGTCGGCCTCGAGCGCCAGGACAGCCGTCCCCGTCGCGCCGGCTTCCAGCGTGATCCGGGCGAAGCCTTTCAGCTCACGGATCGGCCGAGAGACCCGCGCCACCCGATGGCGGATATAGAGCTGGACGAAAGCCGTGCCCCGGCGCGGGCCGAGATTGCTGACGTCGACGGCGACCGAAACCCGCCCGCCCGGAGCGAGATCCAGCCGGTCGACCCGCGGCTCGCCATAACCAAAGCGCGTGTAACCGAGACCATGGCCGAACGGGTAGAGCGGTGTTGGCGCGACGTCGGTATGCGCGCTCGTATAGGGCTTGTACTGGGCGGTCGCCGGCCGCCCCGTCGGCGGCTGGTCGTGATAGATCGGGATCTGGCCGACGGCGCGCGGAAACGACATCGGCAGCCTGCCTGTTGGCTCGACTGCGCCGAACAGCACGCGCGCCACCGCGAGGCCGCCTTCGCTGCCCGGATAGAGCGCCGCCAGGATGGCCGGGGCCTCCCGGTCGAGCGCCTCGATTGTTAGAGGCCGTCCGTGGAACAGCACGGTCGCGGTCGGACGGCCGGCGGCCAGCACCGCCCGCGCCAGCGCCATCTGGTCGCCCGGCAGGTCGATCTGCGCCCGGCTGGCCGCCTCGCCGCTCTGGGTCGCCCGCTCGCCGAGCGCCAGGATCACGGCATCGGCGCGGCCGGCGGCGGCGACGGCGGCCGCGATCTCGGCCGGGGTGGATGCGTCGATCGCGCCGCCGGCGACGACTTCGACAGCCACGTCCGGCCCGACCACCGCCCGCACCCCGTCGGCCAGCGTCACCGCCGAATGCGGATCACCATGCGCCGACCACGGGCCCAGTGTGTCGGCCCCCGAGGCGCCGAGCGGGCCGATCACCGCGATGCGGCGAAGCTGCGGCGAGAACGGCAGCGTCTCGTTGTCGTTCTTCAGCAGGACCAGCGACTTCTCGGCGAACCGCAGCGCCGCCTGCCGGTGCGCCGGTTGGCCGATCACTGCCGCCTCCCGCGCCGGATCGGAGCGGCGGAAGGGATCGTCGAACAGGCCGAGATCCTCCTTCAAAGCCAGCACGCGCCGCACCGAATCGTCGAGCATGCCGTCGGGCACGGAGCCCTCGCGCACCAGGTCGGCCAGGTGGTCGACATAGGTGCGGCTTTCCATGTCGATCTCGGTGCCGCCGGCAAAGGCCTGGCGGACGGCCTCGCGCGGCGTCTCCGCCACGCCGTGAACCGTGAGTTCCTCGACGGCGCCGAAGTCGCTCACGACGACGCCGTCAAACCCCCACTCGCCTCGCAGGATGTCGCGCAGCATCCGCGCATTGGCGACGCCGGGAACGCCATCGACGGCGTTGAAGGCCGACATCACGCAGGGCGCCCCGGCCGCAATCGCCGATTGGAAGGGTGGCAGCTGCGTCTCGCGCATCGCCCGTTCAGACAGATCCATGCCGCTGTAATCGCGCCCGCCCTCGGTGGCCCCGTTGCCGGCGAAATGCTTGACGCAGGGCGCCACCGCATCCTCCGCCTGCATGCCGCGGCCGATCAGGCCGCGCACCCGGGCCGCCGCGATCCGGGCGCCGAGCCAGGTCGATTCGCCCGAGCCTTCAGCGACGCGCCCCCAGCGCGGATCGCGCGAGACGTCGACCATTGGGGCGAACAGCCAGTTGACGCCGGCCGCCGAGGCCTCCTTGGCGGCAATCCGTTCGCTCTCTTCGATGCCCTCGAGGTCCCAGCTCGCGGCCTGGCCCAGCGGGATCGGAAAAATGGTGCGATAGCCATGCAGCACGTCAAAGCCCAGCAGCAGCGGGATGCCGAGCCGGGTCTCCCGGACCGCCATCTCCTGCAGGCTGCGCGTGTAGGCCGCGCCGTAGACGTTGAAGAGACCGCCAGCCTGGCCGGAAAGCACGGCAGCCCGGACATCCGAGCGCGTGTAGGGGCCCGTCACCGCATGGTGGCCCGAGACCAGGTTCAGCTGCCCGACCTTCTCCTCGAGCGTCATGCGCGCCAGCAGCGCCTCGACGCGGGGACGAGGGAGTGCCGGCGGGCCGGACGCAAGAGCCAGCGAGGCTGGAGGAAGGACGCCCGCGAGCGCGACAAGCGACGCTGCGGCGAGAACGGTTTGGACAGGACGAAACGGCATGGAGATCCGCAAGCTGGAGCGTGGCGAGCTTAGGAGGGCGGGCAGTGCGCCGCAATCCGCCCCTATTGGCCCGGCAGCACCAGCACCTTCGGCGACTCGGGCAGGGTGGCCCGGGACACCACCACGCTGCTGCGGTCGGAGAACTCGACGGGCCAGGACTTGCGTGCCTGATCCAGGAAGCGGTTGAGGGTGGTCGGACCGAAATAATGCATCGGGACGATGAGCGGCGCGTTGATCGCGGTCAGCACCTCCATCATCCCCGCCAAATCCAGGGTCCAGCTGCCATCGACCGGCACCAGCACCACGTCGATCCGGCCGAGCAGCTTCAAATGGCCAGGCAGCAGCGTGTGATGCAGGTGCCCCAGATGCGCGACGCATAGACCCGCTGTCTCGAAGACGAAGATCGAATTGCCGTCCCGCTCTGTGCCGCCGCCGTAGTCGCGGATGCTCGTCGCGACGTTGCGGACGCGCATGTCGCCCAGCGTCACGTCGTGCCGGGCGGTGCCGCCCAGCGGGTTCCAGCCGCGCAGGACGTGCTTGATCGCCGGGTCCGGACGGTTTGTGTAGTGGGTCGAGTGTGCATGGTTCATCGTCGCGATATCGGGGATTTCGCGTGGGCGCACATAGTCGTTGTAGTCCGTCGCGGCACGGACGCCGCCGGGGCTTTCGATCACGAAGGTCGAATGGCCGATGAAGGTGAGGCCGATCTCGCCCGGCGCCATCGCCACCCTGTGGATCGGCATGGCACGCGACGAGATCAGTCCGATGCACGGCTCGCGATCATCCGCGACCGCAACGGACGGCAGAATGAACAGGGCAAGGGCGGCGATGCGCGTCAGGATGGCAGACATGCGACAGCTCCCGGCAACAGCAAATATCTAGTGTAGCGTAGGCCGACGGATGTGACAGAGCGGCGCCGTGCCGCGGCCTGCCGAAATGTACGGCAACCTCTGCTGCCGAAACGGCACTGTGACCGAATTCCGTCAATTTGATCGATAGGCATGCCGTGAATATTTAACGACACCACCGCTTAGCCCTTTTCTGGCCGCTTTCGGTGAGCGATCATTAAGACTCTCCGGCCGATCGTGTCCGGATCAAGCGTGGAAAGGCGCGGCAATGGCTGGCACCACACGATCCCGTCTCGGGGGTCTCCGCGAACTGGCCGGCCGTATCGCCGACTGGCTGGGCGACCTCCTGCCGCGGCCGGCCGCAAAGCCGATCCCGGTCCGAGTCCCGGTGCGCCGGCCGGCTCGCCAGAATCGCTGATCCGGCGTCGCTGCTGCGTTCAGTGCGGCAGTCCCACGTAGTTTTCCGCGAGCGCTGTCAGCGCAGCCTGCGACGACACCAGATAGGCCAGCTCGGCGTCCTGGATGCGGCGAGCAAAGCCGTTGCCGTCCGGGAAATCGTGCAGAACTGACGTCATCCACCACGAGAACCGCTCAGCCTTCCACACCCGCGCCAGCGCCCGCGCCGAATAGGCGTCGATCCCGCTGTCGCGGCCGCCCCGGTAGTGCTCGATCAGGCCCTCGGCCAGGTAGCGCACGTCGCTGGCGGCGAGATTCAGCCCCTTCGCCCCGGTCGGCGGCACGATATGGGCCGCATCCCCTGCCAGGAACAGGCGCCCGAAGCGCATCGGCTCGGCGACAAAGCTGCGCAGCGGCGCGATGGATTTCTCGATCGACGGGCCACGAACGAGGGTAGCCGCCGTCTCCGGGTCGAGCCGTGTCGCAAGCTCGTCCCAGAAGCGATCGTCGCTCCATGCGTCGACACGCTCATCGGCTGCGCATTGGACATAGTAACGGCTGCGCGTTGGCGAGCGCATCGAGCACAGAGCGAAGCCGCGCGCATGCCGCGCATAGACCAGCTCGTGCGATGCGGGCGGCACGTCCGCCAGGATGCCCAGCCAGCCGAACGGGTAGACCCGCTCGAACAGGCTGAGCACGGTGTCGGGAATGCTGGCCCGGCTGACCCCGTGGAAGCCGTCGCAGCCGGCCACAAAGTCGCACGACAGCGACACGCGCTCGCGGCCGCGGCTGAAGTGGACGACCGGCGACGCGCTGTCGAGCCCATCCAGCACGACGTCCTCGGCGTCGTACGCGCTCGGCGCCCCCGCCGCCTCGCGCGCCACCATCAGGTCCCGCGTGACCTCGGTCTGGCCGTAGACCGTGACGGTGCTGCCACCCGTCAGCCCGCGCAGATCGACTCGATGCCGGGCGCCGTCGAAGCTCAGCGCAAACCCGTCATGCACGAGGCCTTCGCGCTGCAGACGCTCGCCGACGCCGGCCTCGTCGAGCAGTGCGACGGTGCCGCGCTCCAGCACGCCGGCGCGGATTCGCGACAGCACATGCGCCCGGTCGCGCCGCTCCAGCACCACCGTGTCGATCCCGGCCCGGTGCAGCAGCTGGCCCAGCAACAGCCCCGAGGGGCCCGCACCGATGATCGCAACCTGGGTCCGCACGCGTGACCTCCCTGTAGTTTTCCGATCCTGTCTAGACCAGCTCCGCAAGAGCCTCCATGGACGCCCCCGCCTTTGTCCGGTACTTTTCAGGGTGTGCGCCCTGTCCGCTCAATCCCTGCCTACGACCTCTACGGCGACCCGCTGCGCGAACCCGTGCCGGGGTTCCTGCATGTGGAACGGATCCGGACACGCGCCGCCATCCACGCCTGGCGCATCGGCCCGCACCGGCATGGGGACCTGTTCCAGCTGTTCTTTGTCGCCTGCGGCGGCTGCCACGCGCTGATTGAGGGGCGCGAGCACCGGCTCGACGCCCCCTGGCTGCTGTGGCTGCCTGCCGGCACGGTGCATGGCTTCACGTTTGATCCCGACACGGACGGCATCGTCGTCACGGCTGCCGCCGACTGCCTGGCCGCCGCGACGGCGCGCGACGGCGGCATCGACTTTGCCACCCTGCAAGAGAGTGTCGTTTCCCTGCCCGCTCCCGACATCGGGCCAGGGCCGGTCGCGATCGGCGCGCTGTGCGAGGCCCTGTGCGGCGAGGCGGCGTCGAGCACCGTCGCTGCCCGGCCCGCCCAGGCGGCGCTGTTCGACCTGCTGCTGGTGGCGCTGGCCCGGCTGCAGGCCCCGGCTCTGCACCCTCAGCGCGATGCGCACACTGTGCTGTTTGGGCGCTTTCGCACGCTGGTCGACGCCCATGTGCGCGACCGCTGGAGCATTGCCGACTACGCCGCGGCGCTCGCCGTGACCCCGGACCGGTTGCACGCCACGGCGATGCGCGTCGCCGGCCGGCCGCCAGTGGTGGTGGTGCACGACCGGCTGATCGTCGAGGCGCGGCGCGCGCTGGTCTATACCGGCATGACGGTGGCCGAAATCGCCTTTGACCTCGGCTTTCGCGATCCGGCCTATTTCTCGCGCTTCTTTGCAAGACGTGTCGGCCGCCCGCCCGCCACGTTCCGCCGCGATCCGTCAACCCAGCCCCCCGCCGGGCGGCGTTGACAGGCCCCCTCCCCCCGCGCAGGCTTCCTCGACGGAGAAGCGGATGCGTGTCGCACTGGTGTCGGGGGCGAACCGGGGCATTGGCCTGGCCATCGCCCGGGAGGTGAAGGCGGCGGGCTATGCTTTGTCGCTCGGTGTCCGCAACCCGCAGTCCGTTCCGGCCGATCTGCTGGGGCCGCAAACCCAAGTCTCCGTTTACGATGCCGCTACCGCCGGCGAGGCCGCCTGGGTCGACGCCGCGTTCGACCGCTTTGGCCGCATCGACGCGCTCGTCAACAATGCCGGGATCGCCCCTTTCGTCGGCTTCGAGGAAGGCACGGACGAGGACCTCGACGCGCTGCTGGAGGTGAACGTCAAGGCGCCGTTCCGGCTGGTCCGCGCCGCCCTGCCACATCTCAAATCGGCCGGGACCGGCAGGGTCGTGACCGTGGCCTCCCTTTCCGGCAAGCGCGTGCTCGGGCTCAATGCCGGCTACCAGATGGCCAAGCACGCCGCCGTGGCGCTGTCGCACGCCACCAGGCGCATCGGCTGGGAGCACGGCATCCGCGCCACGGCGCTGTGCCCCGGCTATGTCGACACCGACCTCACCGCAGGCGTGGATTTTCCCCGCGAGGAGATGAGCCGGCCCGAGGATCTCGCCCGCCTGGTCGTCACCGTGCTGCAGCTGCCCAACAGCGCCTCGGTGGCCGAGCTCCTCGTCAACTGCCGTTTCGAGCCGATGCTGTGAGCCAACCGCAGTTCCATCGCCTGGTCGCCCGCACCGGACCGTCCATCGCCTTCACCATCGACGGCACGCCGGCCGAAGCGCAGGCCGGTGATACGCTGATGACGGCCATCCTGCTCAACGCGCCGGCGCTGCGGCGCGCCGAGTTCGGCGACACGATGCGGGCCGGCTTCTGCCTGATGGCGGCGTGCCAGGACTGCTGGGTGCGACTGGCCGACGGCCGCCGCCTGCGCGCCTGCACGGCCCCGGTGGAGCCGGGCATGGCGGTGCTGACCGGAGCCTCTGATGTCTGATCCCGTGGTCGCCATCGTCGGCGCCGGGCCGGCCGGCGTACGCGCCGCCGAGACGTTGGCGCTGGCCGGCCTGCGCCCGGTGCTGCTCGACGAGGCCGCCCGACCCGGCGGCCAGATCTACCGTCGGCCGCCGGCCGGCGCCGAACGACGTCCCGATGCGCTGTACGGCCTTGATGCCGGCCGCGCCGTCGCCATCCACGCCACCGTCCCGGCTCTGCGCGACCGCATCGACCACCAGCCCGGCACACTGGTATGGAACGTCTTCGGCAACCGCCTGGATACTCTCGGCCCGCAGGGCTACGGTGAACTCGCCTTCGATCGGCTGGTGCTGGCGACCGGTGCGATGGACCGCGTCATCCCGTTCCCCGGCTGGACCTTGCCGGGCGTGTTCACGCTGGGCGGCGCCCAGATCGCCCTCAAGGCCCAGGGCGTCGCCATCGGTCGCCGCGTCGCGCTCGTCGGCGCCGGGCCCTTGCTGCCGCTGGTCGCGCACCAGTACGCCGCAGCCGGCGCCAGCATCGTGGCTGTACTCGACGCCACGCCACTAGCCGCCCGCATCGCCCGCCTGCCCGGTCTCGCCGCCATGCCGGGCACGTTGGCCCGCGGCCTCTGGTACACCGCCCGCGTCGTCCTGCGCGGCATCCCCATGCACTCCGGCGTGAAGGCGCTGCGGGCCGAGGGGAACGGCCATGTCGAGCGCCTGGTCTGGACCGGCGCCGAC
>JBEIIL010000108.1:0-13199 GCA_040380755.1 Methylobacteriaceae bacterium
AGGTTTCATAGCGCGCGGCCGTCATGGCGAGCGACCGCAAGGTTGGCGTCAGAGGTTGCGGCCAATCGCGGTAGGTGGGACTCGCCGCCTGTACGAGCACGCCGACACGAAGAGGTGAGGGTTCGACTTGCCGCAGAAGCTCAAGGCACTTCTCGTGCTGCTCGCGCGAAGCGACCGTGAGCCCGGTCACATTGCCGCGCGGTCGAGCCAAGTTGTCGCCTGTCAGCAGCAGTAGCGTCTCCTCGCTCGTCGCGCCGATCACGATCGCCGTCGAGGCTGGGAAGGCGGCCGCGGCGTGCCGGGGCCCGGAGCCATGCGTCAATACGACATCGGGCTGCAGCGCCGCCAACTCCGCCGCGAGCGCCGGCAGTCGGTCCAGCCGATGTTCCGCAAAGCGCGACACGATGTCGATGTTGCTTCCCTCGATCCAGCCGAACTCCGCCAAGGCACGCCGCAAGGGTTGAGGCCAGACGTTCGAGCCCGTGTCATGCTCACCGGCGGTCAGGAGCAACACGAGCAGGGGACGCCGCCGCTGGGCTGTTGCTCCGCTGGCCAAGGTCGTCGCGGCAATGGCGAGGAGAACTTGGCGCCGCCCCATCATTCGATCACCTCTCATCGGCAGACGCGAAGAAAGCCGACATCCCCTGGATAACCTGCCTATTGGGGCGGAGTTTGGTGGAACGGACCGGCCATGGCAAGGTCGACTGTCCGTCAAGCGCCCCGCCTAAAGTGCCCCCGTTTTGACCAAACAGAGCGTACCCCACCTACGAGGTCCGCAAAGGGCGAGGGCTTAGGACGATCCGTAGACGCAACGCCGCAACGTTGTGTCTACGCGCCCGCGGGTGAGACAATCTCGGCAAAAAGCCTTGATGGTTCAAAGGCTGGCCTTGTGTCCCACTTCGGCCTAAACATCTGATATAGCTTGAGAAATTATGCCTCCCTTGGGAGCGCCAATCATTTCAAGCACTTAGCTTGATGGGTCGCAGAACCATCAAATATCCGTCGAATAAGCGCCCGCGTACAACGGTGGGCGAGCGCGAAGATCCAGTGAACCCAGCAATCCCGTAGGCGATAGCCGGAGCCTTGCCGCCCTTATGGGGCTGCCATGGCAGGAGTTCGTCGGGCCGGCATAATGCGGACCCCACATAAGCGGACTCCATCTCCGCCAACGATCATTGATATCGTACATTTATTTTTGATTTTTTGTCTCCGGGCCATGTTTGAGCCCACGTTTCGGCTGGCGCATGAACGCGGACAGGGACGGGCGGGCGTGAATTTCGACCGCTGTTATCGTGCTGCTACCAGCCTCGCGCGCGCGATGCGTGCGCCAACTATCTGGGTAATGTCAGCTAATGCCTTGTCGCCGCGGGAGACGGCCGATTTCGTCGATGCCGCAGACATCAATTCCACAAATATTGTATGTATTACACGTGAATTCGCAAGCGCATCAAGGCCGGCGGCAGTCTTATGATGGACGGCTGACGAACAACGTGGACGCTTGCAAATTCCGACGGACCGATGTTTCTGTCACGTAAAGCACAATAATGCGCTTCAGCAATCGGAGGGGATATGCGCACCAGCTTCAACTATGGCGTCGCCGTCGCGGCGCTCGCGGTCATGTTCGTCAGCGCGGCGTCGGCGACGCCTCTGCGCATTGCCCGGTCCGGCGACAGCCTGACCATGGACCCTCACTCGCAGAACGAGGGTCCGACCCACAACATGAACCACCAGATCTACGAGCCGCTCGTCCGCCGCGCGGCGAACGGCGACCTGATTCCGACGCTCGCGACGTCCTGGACGATCCTCGCCAGCGATCCGAAGGTGTGGGAGATCAAGCTTCGGCCGAACGTGAAGTTCCATGACGGCGGGGCCTTCACCGCCGACGACGTGGTCTTCTCGCTCAAGCGCGCGATGGCGCCGACCTCCGACCACAAGGGCCTGCTGACGGCGGTCGACGACATCGTGAAGGTCGACGACACCACCGTCCACATCAAGACCAAGGGCCCGAGCCCGCTTCTCATCCAGAACCTCACGAACCTGTTTATGATGAGCAAGGCGTGGAGCGAGAAGAACAACGTTCTCGTCCCGCAGAACTTCGTGGCGAAGGAAGAGACCTTCGCGGTGCGCAACACCAACGGCACCGGCGCGTTCATGCTCGTCTCTCGCGAGCCGGACGTGAAGACGGTGATGAAGCGCAACGACAATTACTGGGGCAAGGGCACCTACCCGGTCGAAGTCTCTGAGCTCACCTTCTCGGTCATCAAGTCCGCGCCGACCCGCGTCGCCGCGCTGCTGTCGGGCGAGGTCGACTTCGTGCAGGACATGCCGGTGCAGGACATCGCCCGCGTGTCGACCACGCAGGGACTGCGCGTCAATTCCGGCCCCGAGAACCGCTCGATCTTCCTTGGCATGAACACCGGGGACAAGGAGCTCAAGTTCTCTGACGTGAAGGGCAAGAACCCCTTCGCCGAGCTCAAGGTCCGGCAGGCGATGAACATGGCCCTCGACCGCGAGGCGATCAAGAAGGTCGTGATGGCGGACCAGTCGATCCCGTCGAACACGATCGCGCCGCCCTTCGTCAACGGCTACACGAAGGAGATGGACGCCATCCCGCCGCGCGACGTCAACCGCGCCAAGGCGCTGCTGGCGGAGGCAGGCTATCCGAGCGGCTTCGCCATCACGCTGCACTGCCCGAACGACCGCTACCTGAATGACGAGAAGATCTGCCAGGCCGTTGTCGGCATGCTCGGCCAGATCGGCATCAAGGTGACGCTCGACGCCCGCTCGAAGTCGATCCACTTCCCCGAGATCCAGAAGCTCCAGACGGACTTCTACCTGCTCGGCTGGGGCGTTCCGACCTACGACAGCGACTACATCTTCACGTTCCTCTACCACACGCTGACCGGACAGTTCGGCGGCTTCAACGGCACGCGCTTCAGCAACGCGGACATCGACACGAAGATCAAGGCGCTGTCGAGCGAGACCGACCTCGCCAAGCGCAACAAGTCGATCGCCGACATCTGGGGCGTGCTGCAGCCCTACCTGAACTACATCGCGATCCACAATCAGGTGAACGCGTGGGGCATGAAGGCGTCGCTCGACGTCAAGGTGCATCCCGACAACACGATCTACGTGAAAGAATTCAAGTTCGCGAAGTAACGCGGACAGCGCTCTGCACCCGCACGGCCCCCGGCATGACGCCGGGGACCGTGCGGGCCCGTTCTTTCTTCCATTGCGCGTCGGCGTCCCGGGAGCGACATGCTCGCCTTCATCGTCCAGCGGCTGCTCCAGGCCGTGCTCGTCATGCTGGGCGTCGCCCTCGTGGCCTTCTCCATGTTCAGGTTCGTCGGCGATCCGGTGAACAACATGATGGGCCAGGAGGCCACGATCCAGGAGCGGCGCGAGGCGGCCGAGCGGCTCGGGCTGAACAAGCCGGTGCCGGTGCAGTTCGCGCTCTTCGTGAAGGACACCGCGTCCGGCAATTTCGGCGTCTCCTACCGGCAGGGCCGCAAGGTCTCGACGCTGCTGATCGAGCGCCTTCCCGCGACACTCGAGCTGGCGGCGATCTCGGCGATCCTCGCGCTGGCCTTCGGCATCGGGCTCGGCGTCTACACGGCGATCAACAGGTTCGGGCTGGGGGCCCGGCTGATCATGGCGGGCAGCCTGATCGGCGTCTCCCTGCCAACGTTCCTCATCGGCATCGGGCTCATCTACCTGTTCGCGGTCGAACTGCGGTGGCTGCCGAGCTTCGGACGCGGCCAGGTGGTGAAGATCGGCTGGTGGTCCACGGGTCTCCTCACGGAATCGGGCCGCAAGTCCCTGATCCTGCCGGCGATCACGCTTGGCCTGTTCCAAATGACGCTGATCATGCGCCTCGTCCGCTCCGAGATGCTGGAGGTGCTGCGCACCGACTACATCAAGTTCGCGCGCGCCCGCGGCGTCTCCGACCGCATGATCAACTTCAGCCACGCGCTGAAGAACACGCTCGTCCCGGTCATCACCATCACCGGCTTGCAGCTCGGCTCGATCATCGCCTTCGCCATCATCACGGAGACGGTGTTCCAGTGGCCGGGCGTCGGCCTGCTGTTCATCGACGCGGTGCAGTTCGTCGACATCCCGGTGATGTCGACCTACCTGCTGCTCGTGGCGTTGGTCTTCGTCACGATCAACCTCGCCGTGGACCTGCTCTACTACGCCGTCGATCCGCGCCTGCGCGTCGATCGTGCGGCAGCTGCGCATTGAGGCGGCCATGACCGACGACACCGCCTCCGCTCCCCTGTCTCCGCTGCGCGCCCGCCTGCGCTCGTGGGCGCACAGCGACGTGCTCTACTCGTTCCGCCGCTCGCCGACGATCGTGGTGTCGGCGCTGGTGCTCGCGGTGATCCTGATGGGCGCCCTGCTGGCGCCCCTCGTCTCGCCGCAGAACCCGTTCGACCCGGCCAGCCTCAACCTGATGGACGGCAAGACGCCGCCGATGACGCCGAACCAGTTCACCGGCGAGAGCTTCCTGCTCGGCACCGACGACCAGGGACGCGACGTGCTGTCGGTGATCCTCTACGGCTCGCGCATCTCGCTGCTCGTCGGCTTCGCCTCGGTGCTTCTCTCGGCGGTCATGGGCGTCCTGCTGGGCCTGATCGCTGGCTACCGCGGCGGGCAGATCGACAATCTGATCATGCGCGTCGCCGACGTCCAGCTGACCTTCCCGTCGATCCTCGTGGCGCTCATGATCTTCGGCGTCGTGAAGGGTTTCCTTCCCCCGCAGGCGCACGAGAACGCGGCGCTGCCGGTGCTGATCTTTTCCATCGGCCTGTCGGCCTGGCCGCAATACGCCCGCACGGTCCGCGGCGTCACGATGGTAGAGCGCAACAAGGAGTACGTGCAGGCCGCGCGCGTCATCGGGCTCAGGCCGATGATCATCATGACGCGGCACGTGCTCCCCAACGTGCTCGGTCCCGTCCTCGTCATCGCGACGCTCGGCCTGGCGCTGGCCATCATTTCGGAGGCGACGCTGTCCTTCCTCGGCGTCGGCGTGCCGCCGACCAACCCGTCGCTCGGCACCCTCATCCGCATCGGGCAGGAGTACATCGCCTCCGGCGAGTGGTGGATCCTGTTCTTCCCGGCCCTCACGCTCCTCGCGCTGTCCCTGTCGGTCAACCTGATCGGCGACTGGCTGCGCGACGCGCTGAACCCGAAGCTGCGCTGACGCCATGTCCGCCGCCCTCAAAGTTCCCTCCGCTCCGCAGCTGCGCGTCCGCGATCTCCGCGTCGAGTTTCCGACGCGCCGGGGCCTGCTCACCGCCGTCGACGGCGTCAGCTTCGACGTCGCGCCCGGCGAGGTGCTCGGCCTCGTCGGCGAATCCGGCGCGGGCAAGTCGCTCACCGGCGCGGCGCTCATCCGCCTGCTCGAACCGCCTGGGCGCATCGCCGGCGGCGAGATCGAGCTCGGCGGCCAGCGCATCGACACGCTGCCGGCCGAGGAGTTCCGCCACCTGCGCGGCGGGCGCATCGCGATGGTGTTCCAGGACCCGCTGACCTCCCTGAACCCGCTGTTCACCATCGGCGACCAGATCGTCGAGACGATCCGCATCCACCTCGACCTGTCGCCCGAGAATGCGCGCAAGCGTGCCGTCGCCCTGCTTGAGGAGGTCGGAATCCCGGCCCCGGCCGAGCGGCTCGACGCCTATCCGCACGAGTTCTCCGGCGGGATGCGCCAGCGCGTCGTCATCGCGCTTGCGCTCGCCGCCGATCCCGCCATCGTCATCGCTGACGAGCCGACCACGGCGCTCGACGTCTCGGTGCAGGCGCAGGTCATCGCCGTTCTGAAGCGCCTGTGCCGGGAGCGGGGCACGTCGGTGATCCTGATCACCCACGACATGGGCGTCATCGCCGAGACCGCCGACCGTGTCGCCGTGATGTATGCCGGCCGCATCGTCGAGATCGGTCCCGTGCGCGAGGTCATCGAGGCGCCGCAGCACCCCTACACGCGCGGCCTGATGGGGGCGATCCCGTCGCTGGAGGGCAGCGCGACACGCCTCGAGCAGATCCCCGGCGCGATGCCGCGGCTCGATTCCATTCCTGCCGGCTGTGCGTTCAACCCGCGCTGCGCCTTCGCGACGGAACGCTGCGTGCGCGAGCGGCCGGCGCCGATGCCGTCCGGCAACGCACTGGTGAGCTGCTTCCTCGTCGCAGACGGCACGTTGAAGCCGCACGCCAAGGCGAAGGCGGACAGCGGCGTCCACGCGGCGGACGTCGGGCCGGCGGCTGGAGCATCGGCGCCGCTCGTCGCCGTCGAGAACCTGACCAAGGTCTTCAACGTCTCCCGGCCGTGGCTGTACCGCGTCCTGCAGGGCGAGAAGCAGCGGTTCCTCACCGCCGTGGACGGCGTGTCCTTCGCCATCCCGCGCGGCCACACCTTTGCGCTGGTGGGCGAGTCGGGTTCGGGCAAGTCGACCGTCGCCAAGACCATTGTCGGCCTCGTCCGTCCGACCGCCGGGCGGATCATGTTCGACGGCACGGACATCTCGTCGGACGAGGCGAAAGGCGCGGACGCGGCCATCCGCCAGCGCCTCACGATGATCTTCCAGGATCCCTACGCCAGCCTGAACCCGCGCATGATGGCCGCCGCCATCGTCGCCGAGCCTCTGCGGGCCTTCCAGCCCGACCTGTCCAGGGCGGAGGTGGACGACGCGGTCGCCGAGCTGCTCGGGCATGTGCGCCTCTCGCCGAAGGACGGCGTGAAGTTCCCGCACGAGTTCTCGGGCGGCCAGCGCCAGCGCATCGCCATCGCCCGCGCGTTGGCCAGCAAGCCGGAGTTCATCGTCTGCGACGAGCCGACCTCGGCGCTCGACGTATCGGTGCAGGCTCAGATCCTCAACCTGATGCGAGACCTGCAGGACGAGCTCGGGCTCACCTACCTTCTCATCTCGCACAATCTCGCCGTCGTGCGTCACATGGCGAACGAGATCGGCGTGCTCTACCTCGGCCGGCTGGTCGAGGTTGCGCCGGCGCACGAGCTCTTTTCCGCGCCTCGCCACCCCTATACGCGGATGCTGCTGGCGGCCGTCCCGAGCATGGACATGACGGACCGCGCCGCGCCCGCGGTACAGGGGGAGATCCCGAACCCGATCAATCCGCCCTCGGGATGCACCTTCCACCCCCGCTGCCCCCTCGCGGACGATCGCTGCAAGCGCGAGCGCCCTCCTGCCCGCCAGCTGGGTGCATCGCAGGTGGCCTGTTTCAAGGCGGAAGACGCCGTCCCCTGAGCGACCGAGGGCGTGACAGCACGGTTTCACACGTGCTGTTGTAGTCGGATCCCAAAAACTTTGCGGCGCGGCAGGCGTATCTGCATTTTATATGCACGTTACCCCCATACTCGAACGAACGCATGAAACTGCTCGAGGCGCAGCCATTTGATTTGCAGCATGAGCCGCTGATGCTTGGGCGGATACACTTCGCCTTTGTAAACACCGTTGTTCGGCTTGAGACCGGACGTTCGATGCAATTTGAGCATATTCAAGCTCCAGCTGCTCTGATGTGATCGCTCCTCTATCTTTACGGCTCGCCGCCTCAAGGCTAGAGCGGAATCCGACCTGATTGCATCAGCTCGTCCGCTCTAGCTCTTTGTTTTAGCATCATCTTTGTCCGCCAACCGATGTCCACTTGGCGGGATGATGCACTAGCGGCATATTTCAGTTTAAGTAAATCGGTGTCGGGATTTTCTAATTCCGAAAGTCGCGACTCTGCCTGAATTGAGCATTGGACAAATCCCGGTGCGCCGGGCCAGCGGATTGAGCGGTGCCCACATCCATCCGCCGGACCACGCCGTGGTGCCGCCGAAGACGGGATCCTTCTCGGCGAGGATCACCTTCAGCCCGTGGAAGGCGGCGGTGACGGCGGCCGACAGGCGGGCCGCCCCGGAGCCGAGAACGAGCACGTCGCAGGTGAGTGTCACTGCAGCCGTTCCGCCAGCCGGGCCAGGCCGGCATCGTCCGCGTTGGTGCGGTCTGGCAAGGCACGGCACCGAACACCGCGCATGTTTCTCCATAAATCACGGTTTCGCCCGATCCCGATATCGAGATCACTACTGATTGCGCCGGCGCGGTGGGGTGCCACAATGGCCTTCTGGGGGGACTCCATGGGTCGATCCGACCGCAGGTCCTGGAACCGGAGGAACAGCGGATGAGCAGGTTGAGGACGAAGGCACGTGGGCTTCTCCTGAGCGGCTTCGCGATGTTTGCCACGGCAATGGGCGCCGACGCTCAGCAGATCCGCGGCACGCCAGGCGCACCCGACACCGTGATGACGCCGAACCCCTTCAGCCTTCCGGCGCCGACGCCACCCTTCACCGGCATCATCATGCCGAATGTGGGTGACAGCCGTGTCGCCTGGCCGCCGCAGGTTGCTGCCCCCGAGGGAGCTCCCAATGTCCTCGTGATCCTGACCGACGATGTCGGTTTCGGCGCCCCCTCGGCTTTTGGGGGCGTCATCCCGACGCCGGCTCTGGACCGCATCGCTGCGGCCGGGCTTCGCTACACGCAGTTCCATACCACCGCGCTCTGCTCTCCCACGCGGGCCGCGCTGCTCACCGGGCGCAACCACCATTCCGTCGGCTTCGCGACCATCTCTGAGACCACGACCGGATTTCCCGGCTACAACTCCATCATTCCCCGCGAGACTGCAACGATTGCTGCGACGCTTCAGGCCACCGGCTACGCAACGGCATGGTTTGGCAAGAATCACAACGTGCCGAGCTGGGAAGCGAGCCCGGCCGGGCCCTTCCAGAACTGGCCGTCCGGCATGGGCTTCGATTATTTCTACGGCTTCGTCGGCGGCGACACGAGCCAGTGGCAACCCGGCAATCTGTTCCGCGACCATACGCCGATCCATCCCAATCTGGGCATGCCGGGCTGGAACCTGACCACGGCGACGGCCGACGACGCGATCGCTCATCTCCGGCTCAATACGGCCGTTGCGCCGAAGCGTCCGTGGTTCATCCACTATGCCCCGGGCGGCGCACACGCCCCTCACCACGCGACCCCCGAATGGATCGCTCGCTTCCGGGGCCAGTTCGATCAAGGCTGGGATGTCTTGCGCCAGACCATCTTCGACAAGCAGCGGCGCATGGGGGTGATCCCGGCCAATGCGCAGCTGCCGCCTCTGCCCGATGTCGTGCCGCGGTGGGACAGCCTGTCGGCGGATCAGCGCCGGCTCTATGCGCGCCAGATGGAGGTCTACGCCGCCTATCTCGCCTATACCGATTTCGAGATTGGCAGGGTGATCCAGGCGGTGGAGGACGCCGGGCAGTTTGACAACACGCTGATCATCTACATCAGCGGCGACAATGGCGGCAGCGCCGAAGGTGGCCTTGATGGCACGGTGAACGAGGTGGCCTGGTTCAACGGCACCCTGTTTACGGTGGAGCAGATGTTGCCGTTCATCGACGACTGGGGGAACGACCGCACTTACAACCACATGGCGGCGGGTTGGACCTTTGCACTCAACACACCCTATCGCTGGACGAAGCAGATCGCGTCCCACCTCGGTGGCACGCGCAACGGGATGGCGATCTCCTGGCCGCGGCGCATTGCGGAACGCGGCGGTATTCGTCACCAGTTCCACCATGTGATTGACGTGGTGCCGACCATCCTGGACGCCGTCGGCGTGCCGGCGCCCACGGTGGTCAACGGCATCGCGCAGCGCCCGATCGAGGGCGTGAGCATGGCCTACACGTTCGATGCTGCCAGCCGCGACATGCCGACCCGTCGGCGCACGCAGTATTTTGAGATGCTTGGAAACCGCGCAATCTACCATGATGGCTGGATGGCCAGCACCACGCCACCTGTGATGCCCTGGGATTCGCAGTCGCCCAAGCCCGCCGACGTGATGCATGGGTACAAATGGGAGCTCTACAACCTCGTCGACGATCCGACGCAGATGCAAGACCTCGCGGCGCGCGAGCCCGGGCGGCTGCGCACGCTGCAGGACATCTTCATGATGGAGGCGGCGCGCTACCAGGTCCTTCCGCTCGACAACAGCGTGTTGACGCGAATGATCTCCGCCCGCCCGGGCCCGGCAGCAGGTCGAACACAGTTCACCTACACCGGTCCCGTCTCCTCGATTCAGGGCAATGCGGCACCGAGCCTGCTGAACCGGTCCTATCGGGTGACCGCGGAGATCGAGGTGCCGCAGGGCGGCGCGAACGGCGTGCTTGTGACGCAGGGCGGACGCTTCTCCGGCTACGGGTTTTACCTGCAGCAGGGGCGGCCGGTCTTCACCTGGAACTTCCTCAACGTACAACGCCATCGCTGGCAAGGACCAGCCGCGCTCCCGCCCGGCCCTCATACATTGGTTTTCGACTGGCAGATGCAGGCGCAGGGTCTGCCTTTTGGCCGCGGCGGCACCGGCATCCTGACGGTCGACGGCACGCAGGTCGCGCAGCTTGCGCTGCCGAACACGCTGCCCTTCACCGTGGCGTGGGACGAAACCTTCGATGTCGGCCTCGACACCGGCACTTCGGTGGACGAGCGGGACTATACCTCACCCAACCCCTTCACGGGGCGCATCCATAAGCTGACCATCGATTATGGCGACAGCACCATCACGCCGGCTTCGCTGAAGGCGCTGGAGGATGAGATGGCGCGGCGGCAAGGCCGGGCGAACTGACGCTGGACGGCGCTCGGCTCTCGGCATGGGCAGCGCCTGGGGCCGCCGGCCGGCACCGGGCCACCATCCGGGTAGACGCCGCAAGGAACGCGTCGCCGCGGGCGCCATTGAGGCCGTTGCCCAGTACGGCGTGCCGAAACGACCAGGGTGCAGCCGGATCCTCGATGATCCCGGCGTGCCGGGCGAGGGGATTGAGCGGCGCCCACATCCATCCGCCGGACCACGCCGTGGTGCCGCCGAAGACGGGATCCTTCTCGGCGAGGATCACCTTCAGACCGTGGAAGGCGGCCAGACCGTGGAAGGCGGCGGTGACGGCCGCCGACAGCCCGCCCGCCCCGGAGCCGAGCACGAGCACGTCGCAGGTGAGTGTCACTTCAGCCGTTCCGCCAGCCGGGCCAGGCCGGCATCGTCGGGGCGGAGCTTCGACAAAGTGTGGGCCAGCGGCGCGGCTGCGGTGGCGTCGTTGGCCTGCAGCGCCTGCTGCAGCAGCAGGCCGAGGATGTCGGCATCGGCGGGGTGGCGCGCCAGCGCGGTGCGCAGGACTCGGCCGGCCTCGGGCGCGCGGCCGGTGGACTGCAGCGCGACCGCATACACATAGGCGAAGCGGGCGCTGCCGGGGTCGAGCGCCGCTGCCCGTGCCAGGTTCTCCAGCGCCTCGGGATAGCGGCGAGAGCGGATCAGCGACAGGCCGAGGGCATGCCGCACGATGGCCGAGTCGGGGGCGATGCCCAGCGCAGCGCGCAGCACCTGCTCGGCGGCGGCCTCGCGGCCCTGGGTGCGATACAGGTCGGCCAGCGTCACCGAGACGGTGGCGGCGCCGGGCTCCAGCTGCAGCGCCGACAGGAAGGCGGCCTCGGCCTCGGTGAGGCGGCCCTGCCGCTGGCGCAGGACCCCGAGGGCGGCGCGGCCCTCCGGGCGGTCGGATTCGAGCCGGTAGGTGGCTTCCAACTCTGCCGTCGCAGCGTTCAGCGCGGCGAGTTCGGCCGCGGGACGGGATGCCGCGGCCTGGTCGGCCAGCAGTGACGCAGCCGCCTGGCGGACGATGCGGACCGGGTCGGCCAGCGCGGCGCCGCCGCGGCGCCAGCTGACCTCGGCCGGCTGGCCTGACTGGCCGCGCAGGGCAGCGACCCGGACCAGCGGATCGGGATCGGCGAGGGCGGATGCGACCGCGGCCTCCTGGTCGGCGGAGGGCCAGGCGGCCAGCGCGTCGACCGCGGTGGCGCGGGCCGGCGCCGGCATGGCCTTGTCGGTGGCAACGCGGATCAGGCGCTCGCGGGCGGAGATGTCGCCGGTGCGGGCGGCGTGGAAGGCCGCCGCATAGGGCTGCCGGTCCTTGCGGACCGGGCCATGCCAGCGGGTGACCGCGTCGGCCGCCCAGGTGGCGGGCTTGTCGGCATGGCAGGCCGTGCAGGTGTTGGGCGTCCCCAGCGTCGCCGTCAGGTCGGGCCGGGGCACGCGAAAC
Organism: Methylobacteriaceae bacterium; assembly: GCA_040380755.1. Lineage (GTDB taxonomy): Bacteria > Pseudomonadota > Alphaproteobacteria > Rhizobiales > Beijerinckiaceae > Alsobacter. Next base: position 12,125 of record JBEIIL010000108.1, read on the forward strand.
GAGTGGTCATGGCGGCGATCGACGACCATGTAGGTCCTGGCCGGCATGTGGCAGGAGATGCAGTCGGGCGCGCCGGGCCCGGCGGCGTGCCCGGTGTGAGCGGCCACGGCGAAGCGTTCCGGCACGTGGCAGGCGGCGCAGACGGCGGCGCCATCGGCCTTCAGCCTGGCGGAATGGGGATCGTGGCAATCGCCGCAGGAGACGCCCTTGGCGTACATGGCGCTCTGGCGGAAGGGGTGGTCGTTGAACACCTCGTCCTTCATCTGGCCGTCGTCCTCGAACAGGTCCGGCGTCAGGAAGGTCGGCAGATGGGTGTCGCCGAGCGGCCGGCCGGGCCGCCAGTCGGCCGCGATCTGGCCGCGCCGGACGTGGCAGCGGGCGCAGGTCTCGACCTCGTCGCCCGGCGGGCGGGCGACGCCCGCGGCCGGGCTGCCGGTGCGCGGGTCGGGCGACCAGTCGGCCTGGCCGCGACGGCTGGCGGCACTGGCGAAGCCCTTCATGGCCACGCTTTTCGCCGCACCGGCGGTGGCCCAGTCGACATGGCCGCGGCCCGCGCCGTGGCAGCTCTCGCAGCCGACGCTCACCTCCGACCAGGTGGTCCTGTAGGTGTTGGTGGCGGCGTCATAGCCCTTCTCGAGTGCGGTGGAGTGGCACTCGGCGCACATGTAGTTCCAGGTCTGCTGGCTGCGGGTCCAGTGCCGCGAGTCGCCGTGCGGGATCGGCTCGTCGCCATAGACATGGAACCAGCGCTGGCCGCCCTGCGCCGCCGTTCGCGTGTCCCAGGCCCAGGGCAGGGCCTGCCGGCGGCCGTCCGGGAAGGCAACGAGATACTGCTGCAGCGGCTCCCAGCCGAACGTGTGGGTGATGGCAAAGCGGGCCGGCTTGCCATCGCGCCCCTCGGTCTCGACAACAGGCCGCCCGTCCTCCTTGAAGAAGCGGGCCTTCGACGGGCCATTGCTTGCCGTGACGCCGGAAAAATCGCCGCGCACCGTCGCGGGTGTGGCCTCGGCCATTGCCAGCGCATGGTGGGAGCTCGACCAGGCCTGCGCCTCGGCGGCGTGGCATCCGGCGCAGG
>JBEIIL010000109.1:0-13112 GCA_040380755.1 Methylobacteriaceae bacterium
AGGTTGATGGCCACCTGCAGGGCAAGGCCGAGATCGGTGCGGCCGCGGCCGATTAGCGATCCCAGCACCGCGTAATTGGCCAGCGCGAACGGCGCCGACCAGATCCGCACGCCCACATAAAGGCCAAGCGCTGCCTGCACCGCCGGGCTTGGCTGCATCAGCGCGGTGGTGGCCGCCATGATCGGCGCCTGCAGGGCGATGATCGCCAGCCCCAGCACCGCGGCGACCAGCAGCGCACGCGACAGCGCCAGCATGGTCTCGCGGTCGTCGCCGGCGCCATGCGCCTGGGCGGTGAGCGCCGCCGTGCTCATCCGCAGCGAGCCCAGCCCCCAGAACAGCATCTCGAACAGCACGGCGCCGATCGCCACCGCCCCGAGCAAGGACGCCTCGCCGAGGCGGCCGATCACGGCCGTGTCGACGAGACCGAGCAGCGGCTCGGTCATGTGCGCGAGCATCATCGGCACGGCGAGCCGCAGGATGCGGCCCGGCGAGGCGTCGACCCGTCGCGCGCTGGAATCGCCGGACATGGCGCTCAGGCCTTGCGGGCGAAGATCCGCATCAGCAGCCAGATCGGCACCACGATCACGGCGCCATACACCAGGTAGCGCAGCACCTCGCGGATCGCGTCGGTGCCGAGCGACAGGATCCCGTCGATCAGGCCCTTGATGCCGGCGAGGATGTCGGGTGGCGTCAGGCCGAAGAGTGCCAGGAAGGCGCCGACCACGATCGACAGGAAGACGAGCTTGACCAGCACCGGCCCGGGCGGGCCACCGAGAAAGCGCGTCACATTGGTGTCCGACATGGTGGCCTCCGCGGTCGCGCCTCTGGACCGCGCACGCCCGTGCCTGTTTCATGGCGGCTCCCGCGCCCGAACGCAACCGGCGCTGCCGAGGATCCACCATGCTGCCAGACGCCGGCCTGTTCGATCCCGACGCCGCCGACGGCGAGACCCGCGCCTTCAATGCCGACCTTGTCGCCAAATTGTCGGCGCTGCCGGACCAGTGGAACTTCCCCCCGCAGGTGATCCGCGACCGCCGTGCCCAGGGCCTCGGCCCGTTTCCACTCCCGCCCAAGAGCCCACGCGCCGAGACGATCACGATTGTCGGCCCCGGCGGCCCGCTGCCGCTGCGGATCATCGCGCCGGCCCGGCCGCGCGGCGTGTTCCTGCACATCCATGGCGGCGGCTGGACCTTCAACACCGCCGACATGCAGGACGACCGGCTCGAACGCCTCGCTGAGGTCTGCGGTCTGGCCTGCGTCTCCGTCGAGTACCGGCTCGCGCCGGAGAACCCCTATCCGGCCCCGGCCGACGACTGCGAGGCCGCGGCGCTGTGGCTCGTGCGCGAGGCACAGGCGCGGTTCGGCACGGACTGGCTCGCCATCGGTGGCGAATCGGCCGGCGCACACCTGGCCGTCACAGCGCTATTGCGCCTGCGCGACCGCCACGGCCTGCGGCCGTTCCGTGCCGCCAGCCTGATTGCCGGCTGCTACGACCTGGGCATGACGCCGAGCGTCCGCCGCTGGGGCGACGAGAAGCTGGTGCTGCACACCCGCGACATCTTCATGTTCGTGCAGAACTACCTGCGCCTGGGCGGCGACGTCCGCGACCCCGACATCTCGCCGCTCTATGCCGATCTGACGGGCCTGCCGCCGGCTCTGTTCACCGTCGGCACCCGCGATCCGCTGGTCGACGACACGCTGTTCATGGCGTCGCGCTGGCAGGCCGCCCGCAACCGCACCGAGCTCGCCGTGTGGCCCGGCGGCGCCCACGTCTTCATCAGCTTCCAGACCGCGCTGGCCGAGAAGGCGCTGGCGCGGATCGATGCCTTCCTGGCCGACGCCATGGCGACCTGAGCGCCCGGCCGGGGCGGGCCGGCCAGATGGCGGCCGTCAGGCCGCCGCCACCGGCTGGCCGGCCGCGATCTTCGACGCGGCAATCACCGCCTGGGTGCGGCTTTCGACGCCGAGTTTCTGCAGGATCGCCGAGACATGCGCCTTGACGGTCGCCTCCGAGACGCTGAGCTCATAGGCGATCTGCTTGTTCAGCAGTCCCTCCGACAGCATCATCAGGACGCGGACCTGCTGCGGCGTCAGGCTGCCGAGCCGGCGCACCAGGTCGCCGGTCTCGCGGTCGACCGGGCCGGCGAGGTCGACATCCGGCGGCGTCCAGGTACCGCCGTCAAGCACGGTGCGGATTGCGCCCCGCATGGTATCGATGTCGACCGACTTGGGAATGAACCCCGACGCGCCGAACTCGATGCAGCGGCGGATCACGGCGCGGTCCTCGTTGCCGGAGACCACCACGACCGGCGTGCCCGGGTGCTGCGCGCGCAGATACATCAGCCCTGAGAAACCCTGCACGCCTGGCATCGACAGGTCGAGGAGGACAAGATCGATGTCGGCGCCGCGGCCGAGCTGATCGGTGACCTCGTCGAAGGTTCCCGCCTCGCTGATATGGGCTGCGGCGAGCATGCCGCTCACCGCCTCGCGCAGCGCGCCGCGCACGAGCGGATGATCGTCGGCAATCATGATCCTGATCTGGTCTGTCACGAAACCCTCCCCGGGGACCGACTTTATGACGTCCTTTTCCCGATCCTCGGCTGGCATTGTCCCGATTGTATTCATACTCTGCAAGTCAGCCCTGGTACGGATGCGGCCGGGCGCGGAGGCGGGGCCGCAAGGCCTATGCCGCCCACGCCGACCCCACCCTGATTGCCCGCCGAAGGACCCTGATCCGTGCAGACGTCCCTTGCCGCGCTTGCCGTGCTGGCCGTCACCGCTGCCACCACGACGGGGGCCGGTGGCTTGCTGCTTGTCGTGCTGGAGCGGGTCGGGACGCCGGCGGGCCTGCTGGGGGCGCTGGCCGCCGGTGCGATTCTGATTCTCGCCTGCGTCGCAGGGCTCGCGTCCGGCACCGTCAGGTTGCACCGCTTCGTGACCGGTGGACGGGAACTGCCCGGGGTCGCCGCCAGCCTGGCGCTGGCCGTGTCGTGGCCGCTGGCCTGTCCGGGCGTACCGGCCGCCGCGGCCGTGCTGGGCTTTGCGGCCGCGGCCTTCACCGTCGCGCCGGTGATTCGCGCCTCGGGCGCCGCCACTCTGCCGGCCTTCCTCGGCCGCGGCGCAGGTCGGCCAGGCCGTATCGTCGCCGCGCTGGTGGTGGCCGCCATTGCCCTCGCGCTCGGCGCGTCGGCCGCGGCCCGCGCGGCCACGACCCTCGCCACCGTGTTCGGGGTGACGCGTCCGGCCGCTGCGGTGGTGGTCGGGATCGTTCTTGCCGTAGTGCTCCTGCCCGGCGGCCTGCGCGGGGCCACGCGGGCCGCCATGGTGCTCGCCATTCCCGCGCTGGGCGCGCTGGCCCTGCTGTGGGGGGCGGGCGGGGCGCCCTCCTGGCCGCGCGCTCCCGACCCCGTGGCCTGGCCCGAGCAGGTGATGCTTGGCCTGACCGGTTTTGGCGCCACCCTCGTCCTGCCTTCGGCCATGGGCGTTGCGGTCGCGCTGCGTCGCCCGACCGATGCCGGCAGCGCCTGGCTCTGGGCCACGCTGCTGGTGGCCGTCGCGGCGCTGGCGCCGCAGCCGGCCGCCGGTGCCTTTCCCGCCCTGGCCGTCTGGCTGGTCGTGCTGGTCGCCGCGCTGGCGGCTGCGGCCCTTCTCCTGCACGCCGGCGCGGTCGCCCTTGCGATCGATATGGCCTCCGCGCCGGATAAACGCCGCCTCGCCGAATCCGGCCGTTTCGCCACGTTGCGCGCCACCACGCTGGTGCTGGTCGCCGCTGCTGCCGTCTGGGCCGCGATGCCGGGACTGCCTGATCCGGCCCTGCCGGCGGTCGCACTGGCGACGGCGACGCTGCTACCGGCCGTCGTCCTGGCGCTGCGCCGCCCGGTGAGCGGCCGGGTGCTTGTTGCCGCGCTGGCCGGCGGGGCCATCACGGTTGCGGTGGTCCTGGATGGACGGCTGGGCGCCACGCCGCACGGCATCGGCGCGGCCGGCCTGCTTGGCGCCTTCGGCGGCCTGTTGCTCGGCCTCGCCGCTGCGCTGCTCCCCGGTGCCGGGCCGCGCGAGTCGCCGCGCCCGTTCACCGACGATGCGATCTGAAACATCATCCCGCCAAGAGGACGCCGGTTGGCGGACCAAGATGATGCGAAGTCAAAAGTCTTGAACCCTAAACGGCGCCCTTGAGGCGCTGCCAGCCCCGCACGGCGAGCCACAGCAGCGTCACGATATTGCCCAGCAGCATCATCACCAGCACCATCACGATCGCGACCAGTGGCCGCTCGACCAGGAAGAACAGCGCCGCCGCGGCGAGGAAGCCGGCATAGAGGTCGACCAGCATCACCAGCCCCCACGGGTCGGCTGCGACCTTGACGACGCTGTCCCAGAGCGGCGCCTGGCCGAAGGCCCACACAATGCTGGCGGCCAACCCCAGTGCGGCAGCGACAAACAGGACACGGACGGCCATGGCGGAACTCCGGGCGGGGCGGCAGCACGCCGCGACCCTCCCATTACGCGCCGGCACCCGCCGCGGTTTCATTGCCGCCGATCATGCGCTCCAGTGTCGCCAGCCGGTCGGCCTGCGCCGGCGGCTTGTCCCAGCGGATCCGCGCGATCCGCGGGAACCGCATGGCGACGCCGGACTTGTGGCGGGTCGAGCGCGCGATGCCCTCGAAGGCGATCTCCAGCACCAAACCCTGATCGGGTTCGTGCGTCACCTCCCGCACCGGCCCGAAGCGGTTGACCGTGTGCCGGCGCACGAAACGGTCCAGCTCCGTCAGCTCGGCATCGGTGAAGCCGAAATAGGCCTTGCCGACAGGCACCAGCTCGTCGCCGTCCGCTCCCTCGCGCCAGCACCCGAAGGTGAAGTCCGAGTAGAACGACGACCGCTTGCCGTGGCCGCGCTGGGCATACATCAGCACGGCGTCGACCACGCGCGGCTCGCGCTTCCATTTGTACCAGAGCCCCTTCGGCCGGCCAGGCACGTAGGGGCTGTCAACCCGCTTCACCATGCAGCCTTCCACCGCTCCCGCATCTTCGCCGGCACCCGCCGCCGCAGGGTCGGCACGGGCCTCCGCCAGGGCAGCCCAGCTTGCAAAGGGCACCAGCGGCGACAGGTCGATCCGCGGATCATTGTGCGTCGCCACGAAAGCCTCGAGCCGCTGCCGCCGCTCGCGGAAGGGCAGGGGCCGCAGATCCTCGCCGTCCAGCGCCAGCAGGTCATAGGCGCGGATGTGCGCGGGGAACTCCACCAGCATCCGCGGCGACACCTGCTGCCGGTTCAGCCGCTGCTGCAGCACGTTGAACGACTGCACCCGCCCGTCGCGTACCACCAGCAGCTCACCGTCGATGGCGCCGCTAAAGCCGAGCGCAGCGGCGAGGTCGGGAAAGGCGCGCGAGATGTCCTCTCCGGTGCGCGAATAGAGCCGCGCCGCGCGCGTGCCGTCTTGCCGCGTCCCGCCCACCGCCTGCACGCGGATGCCGTCCCACTTCCACTCCGCCATCATGGCGGCAGGCTCAAGAGTGTCGAAGTCGCCGTCCTCGATCGCATGTGCCAGCATCGGTGGCCGGAACGGCGCCGGATCGCTGGCCTCCGGCCGCTCGCTACGGCCTTCCGCCCAGGCGAACAGCGCCGCATAAGGCGGCTCCAGCCCGTGCCAGACCTCCTCGATGTCGTCAGCCGCGAGCGGCCCGAGCCCGGCGACGGCGCTCTTGGCCAGCCGCGCCGAGACGCCGATGCGCAGCGCCCCGGTGATCAGCTTCAGGAGTGCCCAGCGGCCGGTCTCGTCGAGACCGTCGAGCCAGCGCGCCAGCAGGCCGGGCAGGTCGGCCTTGTGGCTGTCACGCAGCGTCTGCACGACCTCGGACAGCGTCGGCACCGGTGCGTTGTGGCCGGGGCCGGGCACGCTCGGTGCGGGCCACAGCAGCGCCACGGTCTCCGACAGGTCGCCCACATAGTCGTAGCTGAGCCCGAACAGCACCGGATCGGTGCGGGCCGCAATCAACGCCCGGATGACGCCCGGCTTGGCGTGGGCGAAGCTCAGCGCGCCGGCCATCGCCGCGAGCGCGAAGCCGCGCTCGGGATCCGGCGTCGTGCGGAAAAAGTCCGTCAGCAGTCGCAACTTGGCGTTGCGACCAGGTTCGTAGGCCAGGCGGTCGAGCAGGGCAGCAAAGCGGTTCACGGCGCCGCCTCGGCAGTTGGCGGTGTGGCGGCTGCGCCTGGCTCCGCCTCGCCGGGTTCTGCCTCGCCCTCATCGCCATAGCCCAGGAGGTTCAGCGGCCGCGCGCGGATGCCTTGCGTCTGGCACCAGTGCACCAGCGCGTCCTCCTGGCCATGCGTCACCCACACCTCGCCGGCGCCGGTGTCGCGAATGGTGGTGCAGAGCTCGTCCCAGTCCGCATGGTCCGAGACCACCAGCGGCAGCTCGACACCCTTCTGCCGCGCCCGTGCCCGCACCCGCATCCAGCCGGACGCGAAGGCCGCCACCGGATCGGGGAAGCGGCGCGACCACAGGTCCTGCATGGCCGACGGCGGGCAGATCACGATGGCGCCGCCGAGCCGCGGCCGGTCGGCAGCCGTCACCTTGCGGATGTCGCCCAGCGGCACGCCCTCGGCGATGTAGAACTCCGTCAGCCGTTCCATGGCGCCATGGACGTGGATCGGCGCGTCCCAGCCGGCCTCGCGCAGCAGTGCCATCATCCGCTGCGCCTTGCCCAGCGAATAGGCGCCCACGAGATGGGCGCGTTCCGGGAACAGCCGCACCGAGGCAATCAGCCGCGCCACCTCTGCGGCGCCGTCGGGATGGCGGAACACCGGCAGGCCGAACGTGGCCTCGGTGATGAAGACGTCACAGGGCACGACCTCGAAGGGCAGGCAGGTGGGATCGCGGGCGCGCTTGTAATCGCCCGAGGCGACGATCCGCAGTCCGCCGGCCTCGATCGCGATCTGCGCCGAGCCCAGCACATGGCCGGCCGGATGGAAGCTGACGCGCGTTCCGCCCACGGTGATCGGTTCGCCCAGCTGTGCCGCCTGCCGGCTGCCGGCGAAGCCGTCGCCGTACCGTACCGCCATGATGCCGAGCGTCTGTGCCGTTGCCAGCACGGCGCCATGTCCGGCGCGGGCATGGTCGGAATGCCCGTGTGTGATCAGCGCACGGGCCACGGGCCGCACCGGATCGATATGAAAGTCGCCGGGCGGGCAATACAGGCCAGCCGGCGTCATGGTCAGGAGATCGGTGGGCCGCATCCGCCTGAGATAGGCCGAGGCCGGCCACGCGCCAACCCCGGACGGGCGGGCACCAGACGTGCAACGGCCCCGCCGGGGGCTGGCGGGGCCGTCTCGGGTCGGTGCGGGAGGTCACCGCCCGTCGGGCAGCGTCAGTCGCAGACGGTGCGCCGAACCGTGCGCCAGCCGTAGTCCGTCAGGATCCGGCGGCGAACAACGTAGCAATCGCCGCCATAGACCGGCTCGGCGTAGTAGCGCGGGCCGCCATAGTAGCGCGGCTGGGAAGCCAGGGCGCCGAGCGCCAGGCCACCGGCGACGCCGGCGGCGATGCCCCAGCCATACTTGTGGTGCCAGCCGCCGCCGGCCGCGGCGGGAGTGGCGGTGGCCGACAGCACGGCGCCCATGGCGAGGGCGGCGGCCGCAGCGGTGAGGGACTTGCGGGTGACGGAAGTGAAGAACGCAGACATGGCACTCTCCTGGTGTCTGGGGGGCGGCGGGAACCATTCCCGTCCGGCCATGAGATGACCTTGCTCCTGTCTCGCCCTTGCTGCCGTGCAATCGCGCACAGGCCGCCTGAAACGGAAAAATCTCTCATCTCCGCGCGGATCCGCGCGGATCGGCCCGCTCCACCGGCGCCGGCCGTCATCGGCACGACCGCTTGACCGGGCCGTCCGACGGGCCCAAGCAGGGTGCATGATCAGCCATGCCGACCTGCGCAGTTCCGGCGACTATGCCGCCGACCGCCGCTACGCCTGGGCGGTGGATGCCGCCGCCGGTGGCGACATGGTCGCGGCCGCCGGCCTGTTCGCCCAGACGTTGGAACGGGTCCCCGCCTGGCCGCCCGCGCTGCTCGGCCTCGGCGAGGCGCTGGCCGTCTGTGGCGACGTGGACGGCGCCGCCGAAGCCTTCACCTGTGCGCTCGATGCCGATCCGACCGACCGGGTCGGCGCCGGCCTGCGCCTGACCCGCCTCGGCCGCCGTGATCCCACCGCCGCCATGACACCGTCCTGGGTTGCCGCCGTCTTCGACGAGTATGCGCCGCGCTTCGATACCCACCTGGTCGAGGCGCTCGGCTATCGCGGGCCGGCCCTGCTGGTCGCCGCCCTCGACGCGGCCGCAGGCCCGCCGCACCGCTTCGCATCAGCCCTCGACCTTGGCTGTGGCACCGGCCTCGCCGGCGCCGCGTTGCGGGCCAGGATCGACCATCTGGCCGGCTGCGACCTCTCGGCCGCCATGGTCGAGCGCGCCCGGGTCCGCGGGGCGCATGACCGGCTGGCCGTCGCCGACATGGAGAGCTTCCTTGCCGCCGAGCCTGCCGGCACTGCCGATCTGGTGCTGGCCGCCGACGTGCTGATCTATGTGGCCGATCCGGCCCCGTTGATAACCGGGGTTGCCCGTGTCCTGGCGCCCGGCGGCCTGTTCGCCGTCACGGCCGAGGAGGACCCGCATGCGGCCGGCGATGCGCCGGTGCTGGGTCCCTCGCTGCGCTGGGCCCATCCCGCGCCTTTGCTGCGCCGGCTGGCGGCCGCCGCCGGCCTGGCGGTGCGGTCCTGCGTAGCGGCCTCCTGCCGGCGCGAGGCCGATCGCAATGTGCCGGGCCTGGTCCTCGTGCTCGCCCGTGACGCCTGACCCCGCTAGGGTGCCGGCGTGAGCGCCGATCCCGCCTTGCCGCAGGCCTTTGCCGACTGGTTTGCTGCCCGCGGCTGGGTGCCGCGCGACCACCAGCTTGCGCTTGTTGGTTTGGCCCGAGCCGGCACCTCCGCCCTGCTGGTCGCGCCCCCCGGTGCCGGCAAGACGCTGGCCGGTTTCCTGCCGAGTCTGGTCGACCTCGCGGCGGGCAGGCCCCGCGGCAGCGGCCTGCACACGCTCTACATCTCGCCGCTGAAGGCGCTCGCCACCGACGTCGCCCGCAACCTCGAGGCGCCAATTGCCGGCATGCAGCTGCCGGTGCGCGTCGAGACCCGCACCGGTGACACCCCGGCGCACAAGCGCGCGCGCCAGATGGAGCGCCCGCCCGACATCCTGCTGACGACGCCCGAGCAGCTGGCGCTGATGCTCGCCCATCGCGAGGCCATCGCGCTCTTCGGCGGCCTGCGCCGGGTGGTGCTGGACGAGCTTCACGCGCTGGTGACGTCGAAGCGCGGCGACCTGCTGGCGCTCGGCCTCGCCCGCCTGCAGCAGCTGGCGCCGGGACTGGTCGCGGTCGGCCTGTCGGCGACGGTGCGCGAGCCCGACGATCTGCGCCGCTGGCTGGTGCCGCAGGACGGCAGCGGTGCGATGGCGGCACTGGTCGAGGCCCGCGGCGGCGCCAGGGCCGATATCCGCATCCTGCACAGCGCCCGTTTTCTGCCGCTGGCCGGCCACACGGCGCTGGCCTCCATGCCGGAGATCTACAGGGCGATCACCGCCCATCGCACCACGCTGGTGTTCGTCAACACCCGGATGCAGGCCGAGTTCGTGTTCCAGGAGCTCTGGCGCATCAACGAGGAGGGGCTGGCCATCGCCCTGCACCACGGCTCGCTGGATGTCGGCCAGCGCCGCAAGGTCGAGGCCGCCATGGTGGCCGGCAGCCTGCGTGCCGTGGTCTGCACCTCGACGCTCGACCTCGGCATCGACTGGGGCGATGTCGACCTCGTCGTCAATGTCGGCGCGCCCAAGGGCGCGAGCCGGCTGATGCAGCGAATCGGCCGCGCCAACCACCGGCTCGACGAGCCCTCCAAGGCACTGCTGGTGCCGGCCAACCGGTTCGAGATCCTCGAGTGCCGGGCCGCGCTCGATGCGGTGGCAGAGGCGGCGCAGGACACGCCCGATCCCCGCACCGGCGGCCTCGACGTGCTCGCCCAGCACGTGCTCGGCATGGCCTGCGCCGGTGGCTTCGACGCCGACGAACTGTTCGCCGAGGTCACCGGCGCCGCCGTCTATGCGGGCCTCACGCGCGAGGATTTCGACGCGGTGCTGGCTTTCGTGGCGACGGGAGGCTATGCGCTCGCCTCCTATGAGCGCTTCGCCAAGATCCGCCGCGGCAGCGACGGCCTGTGGCGGATCGCCAATCCGCGGCTCGGCCAGCAATACCGGATGAATGTCGGCACCATCGTCGAGGAGCCGATGCTCAAGGTCCGCCTCGGCCGGGTCCGCCGCGCCGCCGCCGGGGCCCCGTCGGGGCCGGTGCGCGGAGGTCGCGTGCTCGGCGAAGTGGAGGAGTATTTCGCCGAGACGCTGACGCCCGGCGACACCTTCATCTTCGCCGGCGAGGTGCTGCGCTACGAGACGATGGCCGAGAACGAGGTGCTGGTGACGCGAACCCAGCCGGGCACCGACCCGAAGATCCCCGCCTATGCGGGCGGCAAGTTTCCGTTGTCATCGTTCCTCGCCGTCCGTGTCCGCGCCATGCTGGCCGATCCGGCGAGCTGGCCGCGGCTGGAGGGCGGTGTCGCCGAATGGCTCGGCACCCAGCAGCGCAAATCCGTCCTGCCGGGCCGCGACGAGCTGCTGGTCGAGACCTTCCCGCGCGGCGGGCGATTTTTCCTCGTCGCCTACCCGTTCGAGGGGCGCCTCGCCCACCAGACGCTGGGCATGCTGCTGACGCGCCGGCTGGACCGCGCCCGCCTGCGGCCGCTCGGCTTCGTCGCCACCGATTACGGCCTCGCCGTCTGGGGGCTGGCCGACCTGTCAGCAGCTCTGGCGCAGGGCCGGCTCACCCTCTCCGGCCTGTTCGGCGAGGACATGCTCGGTGACGACCTGGAAGAGTGGTTGTCCGAGTCCGCGCTGATGAAGCGCACGTTTCGGCACTGCGCCATCATTGCCGGACTGATCGAGCGCCGGTATCCCGGCCAGGAGAAGACCGGCCGCCAGATCACCATGTCGTCGGACCTCGTCTACGACGTGCTGCGCCGGCACGAGCCCGGCCATATCCTGCTCAAGGCGACGCGCGCCGACGCGGCAACAGGCCTGCTCGACCTGAAGCGGCTGGCGGCGATGCTCTCGCGCATCCGCGGCCGAATCGTGCACAAGGCGCTCGAACAGGTCTCGCCGCTCGCCATCTCGGTGATGCTGGAGATCGGCCGCGAAGCGGTGTACGGCGAAGCGTCCGAGGACGTGCTGGCCGAGGCTGAGGCCGAACTGCTCGGGGAGGCAATGGCGTGAGGCAGGACGCACTGGCGAACGACGGAGGCGGCGGGCAGGTGGGCGTTGCGCGCGCCGCCATGGCCGCGGGACTGCGCGTCGGCGCGCTGGACTGCGTTGCCGATCGGTCCGGCGCGCTGTTCGTCGAACGGCATCGCCTGCTGGCGGTCGCCGACCTGCATCTGGAGAAGGGCTCGTCCTTCGCTGCCCGCGGCGCGCTGCTGCCGCCCTATGATTCGCGCCAGACCCTGATGGCCCTGGCCGCCACGATCGCCAGGTTCGACCCGGCCATGGTGGTGGTGCTCGGCGACACGCTGCACGACCGTGGCGCCTTCGACCGTCTGGGCGGGGATGAGCGCGCCTTGATCGCCGGCCTGCAGGCGGGCCGCGACTGGCTCTGGCTCACCGGCAACCATGATCCCGCGCTGCCGCTGGCGCTGGGTGGCTCTGTCCATGCCGAGCTCACGTTCGACGGCGTCGCCCTCCGGCATATCCCGACATCCGGTGGGGGGGCGGAACTCGCCGGCCATCTCCACCCAGCCGCGCGGGTCTTCGGCCGCGGCCGAACGCTGCGCCGGCGCTGTTTCATCACCGACGGCCATCGCTGCGTCCTGCCCGCCTTCGGCGCCTATGCGGGCGGCCTCAACGTGCTCGACCGGGCGTTCGCGCCGCTGTTTCCCGGCCGTGGCTTCACCGCCCATGTGCTGGGGACCGACCGCGTCTATGCGGTCGATCCGGCGCGACTGGCGAGCGACTGAGCCCGCTGCTGTCTCGGATCGCCTATTGGGGGAGGTCTGCCAGCGGCAGCATCGCCAGGGCGAACACCAGCACAGCGACCACGGCCGTCGTCAGGATCCCGCGCAGCGTCCCGTACCAGCGCGGCACGGTGCCCTGCGCCGCCAGCATCACGTCGGAAATGCCAAGCACGAGGAAGCACCCCACCAGGATGGCGATGTCGTGGGGCCGTGGTATGAACAGCGCCCCCCAGGCGGCGATCGGGGCCAGCACCGAGACGACGAACATCCACGTCGCCTTGTCTGGCCGCGAGAGGCCGACGCCCCAGCGCACGCCGCCGAGGAACGACACGATGACGACCCCGTAGGCCACCAGCCCGGCCCGCGCCAGCCCGGGTGGCAGCGCCATACTGTCCTCCAGCCGCAACAGCGCCGCCAGCGCCAGCACGACGAAGGGCAGCACGCCGGCGGCGCCGAGCAGCAGCGCGGTCGGCGGGATGGCGCGGTCGTCGGCGCCGTGCGGTGCCGGATGGGAAGCGGTCATGCGTGGGTCCTCTCAGTCGCGCCGGAAGATCAGGCTGGCGAACCAGCCGAACATCAGCGCCATGGCAGCGGTGAGGCTGCCGTAAAGCCATGCGTGCCGGTGGGCAAGGCTGTAGATGTCCTGTTCGAAACCGACCTTGCGGACCTCGAAGCTGGTCGTCTCGCGCGCCAGCTCGACACCCCCCGACAGCAGGGAGACCTCGACCTCGTAGGTTCCGACCGGCGCCGTGCCGGGGACCGGAACCGGGGCGCGGAAGATTGTCGGGGTCAGGAAGGTGACGGCGCGCGGGTCCTCGACATAGAGCCCGGCCTCGCGCTTGAGACGGATCAGGGCGGTGGTGAAGCTGTCCTCGGCCATCACCTCGAGCCCCAACACGCCGATGCCCGGTGGCGCTGCGGCCGGCAAGAGGCCGAGCCGCAGGCGGCGTTGCAGCTGCGGCGTGGCGATCTCGTCCAGCGGCCGCGAGGCCAGCACGGCGAGCGTCGCCGGCACCTCGACG
>JBEIIL010000110.1:0-13105 GCA_040380755.1 Methylobacteriaceae bacterium
GGGTCGAGATCAAGGCGACGGATGCGCCGCGGTTCGCGGGCTGGCTGGAGGAGACCCGTGGCAGCCGGCCTGGCCGGGTCGGCGACACGCGAGAGATCGACGCGGCCGGCGACGTGACGCTGTCGCCTGGCGTGATGGCGGCGCGCAATCTGGTCGTCCGTTTCGATCGGTCTACGCTGAAGGGCACGCTGCGCTACACGCCGCCGGAGGCGGCGGCCCGCGGACGGTTCGAGGCGCAGCTGGTCTCGGACGGACTGTCGGTGTCGCAGGTCCCGGACCTTTCGACGGTCACCGGTGCGGCCCAGGGGCTTGATCTGGCTCTCACGCTCGACGCGCGCAATGTCCGTGTCGGCCAGGCGAACGGGCCTGCGGTGGGGGCGGGGCGCGTCGGTCTGCGCCTCAGCGCGGGGGCCGCAGGGCTCGTCATCGACACGCTTGATGTGACCGATCTCGGAGGCGCGTCGGTGAAGGCGAGTGGCCGTGTCGGCCCTGCCGGCGGGCGGCTCGAGGCGACGGTCGATGCAAGGAGGGTTGAGCCGCTGGCGGAGTTGCTCGGCAAGATTGTGCCGGGGCGGCTGCCCGGCCTGGTCGCCGATCGCGCCGCGGCGCTGGGACCGCTGCGTCTTCGGCTCGTCGCCGAGCGCGGGCCGGGGGAGGCCGGCGAGACGCGGCTGTCGCTCGACGGGACATCCGGTCCTTCGCGCATCGCAGCCAGTGCCCGCATTGGCGGCACCCAGGGAACCGACCGGGTGACCGGCACGGCACGGGTCGAATCGACGGACGGCGTGACACTGCTGTCGCAGCTGGGGCTGGAGGTGGTGCCGCTGCCGGGCTTCGGGCGCGGGCGGCTGGTGGTCGATCTGGACGGCCGCTTCGGCAGCGGCGCGGCGCTGAAGCTCACCGCCGAGGCGGCGGGTACGACACTGACCGGCGAGGGCCGGCTCGGGGTGGCCGCCACGGATCCGGACGTTTCGGGCAGCGTCATGCTGGAGGCGGCCGATATCGCCCCGCTGATGCAGCTCCTGGCGTTGCCGGGACCGGATCTGATCAGCCGCTTGCCCGCCAAACTGGCCGCTCGCGCCGCCTGGAGCGGCCAGCGGCTGGCGTTGACGGACATCACCGGCCGTTTCGCCGGGACCGACGTGACCGGCCGCCTGACGCTCGATGGCGGCACCGAGCGGGCCGAGGGCGCGCTGGCGCTCGACCGGCTGGCGCTTCCGGGGCTTGCTGCTCTGGCACTCGGACCGCTGCAGGCGCCGCTGCCGGGCGGGCTGTGGCCGGCCAACCGGTTCGGTGCCGTTCCGCCGCCGCCGTTTTCAGCCCAGGTGGCGCTGACGGCGCGCCAGATCGATCTTGGCGGCGGCTGGTCGGCCGCCGATGCCTCGGCCCAGCTGCGCTGGACCGCGGAGGCGTTCGAGCTGGCCGACGGGAAGGCGTCGTTCCTGGACGGGCGTGCCGGCGGGCGGCTGGCCCTGCGGCGGCAGGGTGGGCTCGCCAATCTCAGCGGTCGGATCAGCCTGGCGGGCGTGTCGCTGGCCCGGCTGGCGCCGGCGTCCGGCCTGACCGGAACCGCCGATGGCGAGGTCGATGCGGCGGCGGCGGGCGAAACCGTCGGCGCGCTTGTGGCCGGGCTCGCCGGTGGCGGCCAGGTGCGGCTGCGCGGGCTCGGCCTGCCGCGTCTCGCACCGGACGCGCTGGCCCGCACGGCGGCGCAGCTCGATTCGCTGACCAGTCCGCCCGACCTCCGGCAGGTGCGCGACACGCTGGCCGGCCATCTCGACCGGGCGCCCCTGGCGGCCGGGGCGCTGGACCTGCCGGCGACCCTGTCGGCCGGCGTGCTGCGGCTGGGACCGGCGCAGATCGGCAGTGGCGCGTCCGCGACCCAGGGCTCGCTGTCGCTGGACCTGCGGTCGGGCCGGATCGACGGTCGCGCGCAACTGCAAGCCGAGGCGCCGGTCGCCTGGGCCGGGCCGCTGCCGCAGGCGCTGGCGACCTGGAAATCAGGCCGCGGCGGCGTGGTCGAACGTGACCTCGATGTCGCCATGCTGACCAATCTGCTGACGACGCGGGTGGTGGCGCGCGAGCTGGAGAAGATCGAGGCGCAGGAAAGCGATTTGCGCGAGCGGTCCTTCTTCGCCCGGCGGATGAGATCGGAGCGGGACCGGCTGGAGCGCGAGCGCCGGGCGGCCGAGGAGGCGCGGCTGGCCGAGGAGGCGCGCATTGCCGAGGAGGCACGCCGGGCCGAGGAGGCGCGACGGGCCGAGCTGGCGCGGATCGAGGCGGAGCAGCGGCGCATCGAGGCCGAGCGCCGCGCCGAGGCGCAGCGTCTGCTCGACGACCAGCGCCGCCAGGAGGAGGCCCGCCGCGCCGAGGAGGAGAGGCTGGCGGAGCTGCGGGCGCGCGAGCAGCGGGCGCGGGAGCAACGAATCGAGGAGGCACGCCGTGCCGCCGAAGCTGCCGCGCTGGCGGCCCGCCTCGAGGCCGAGCGCCAGGCGGAGATTGCCCGGCAGGCCGAACTGGCCCGTCGCGCCGAGCTGGCGCGCCAGGCCGAGCTGGCCCGGCTGGCAGATGAGAAACGTGCCGCCGAGGCTGCCCAGCGGGCCGAGGAGGCGCGGCGGATCGAGATGGAGCGGGAAGCGGCCCTGATCGAGGCGGCCCGCCAGGCGGAACTCGCCCGTCAGGCAGAATTGGCACGTCAGGCCGAGCTTGTGCGCCAGGCTGAGATCGCACGCCAGGCTGAGCTTGCCCGCCAGGCTGAGCTTCTTCGCCAGGCCGAGGCGGCACGATTGGCGGAGGCTGCCGCGCAGGCGGCCGTTCGTCAGGACGCCGAACGCCGGGCCGCCGAGGCTGCGCGCCGGTTGCAGGACGAGGCCAAAGCACGCGAAGCGGCCATGGCCGCCGAGCGGCAGCGCGCCGAGGCTGCTGCGGTCGCGGCGGAAGCGGCACGTGTCGCGGAGGCGAGGCGTCTCGAAGAGGCCCGGCGACTGGACGACGCCCGGCGATTGGAAGAGGCCCGGCGACTGGACGAGGCCAGGAGATTTGAAGAGGCGAAGCGGCAGGACGAGGCCCGGCGGTTCGAGGAGAGTTCGCGGGTCGAAGCGGCCAGACAGGCCGAGCTGGCCCGGCAAGCCGAAGCAGCGCGGCAAGCCGAAGCGGCTCGCCGAAGCGAGGAGGCGCGACGCGCCGCCGGCGTCGATGAGGCCATGCGCCTGCTGGGTCAGGCCACGCCGCCTGCCGCCAACCCGGTGAATGTCGTGCCGGCGATGCCGGCCGCGCCTGCTGCGTCGACCGTGCCGGCGCCTCCGGCCGCGTCAGCACCTCGTCCGGTCGTTGCACCGCCTGCGGCGTCTGCCCCACGGGCCGGCGCCCAGCCGCAGCGCGCTCCGGATGCGCTGGCGCTCCTTGCCATGCCGGGATCCACGCCGCTGTCGAGCCGCTACGTCCAGGCCTATGATGGTGGCGACTGCTTCTTCCTGAACCCGATCGATGTCACCGATCGACGGGCAGACCTCGAAGGTTTCGGCGCCGATGTTGCTCCCTTCGAGGCGTTCGACGCCGCATTCAAGCGGACGCTGGGCTTCGAGGCCAATATTGCCGTGCGGCTGCTGGCCCCGGCGCAGTGCCCGCTGCCCGCCTTCCTGCGCCAGGTGGATCGCGGCGACAGCAGCCTCCGGCTGTCGCTCGCCAGCGTCAATGTCCGGTCGGGCCAGACGGTGAGCGGGTCGGTGGAGGGGTTCGGCCCCGGCGTCGTCGACGTGATCGTGCTCGACCATGAGGGCCGGGTCGAGAGCGTCGCCCCCAGCCTCAGCCGCACTGGCAACCGGGCAGAGTTTGTCCTGCAGGTCGCCGACGCCGACCGGCAGACGCGTCGGCCCAAGGTGGTCATCGCCATTTCCAGTCCGCAGCGCCTCGAGACGCTGGCGCTGCAGGCGCCGGTGGCGGGCGCGGATTTTTTCCCGCGGCTGCTGGCCGCGGCCCGCAGCCGCAACGTGCCGATCGCGGTCGCGCTGAAATATCTGCGGATCGATACTTAGAGCCGAAGCAGACCTGATTGCATCAGGCGGCCCGCTCCATCTCCTTGTTTAACATCATCCTTGTCCGTCAACCGGTGTCCGCTTGACGGGATGGTGCTCAGGCCGGGCTGGTGCTGCCTCAGTCCTTTGTGCCAGCCAGCCGGCGGTAATGCTCCAGCACGGCGAGCCGGATCGCTGCCGATAGGCTGGCGTCGCCGCGGGCAGCGTCGATCTCGGCGATCACGACGTTGAGGCTCTGGCCGCGGGAGGTCGCGACGTCCTTCAGCGCGTCCCAGAACGGCGCTTCGATCGACACGCTGGTGCGGTGGCCGGCGACGCGCACCGAGTGCTTGGCGGGGACGCCGCTCACGCGCCCGGTCCGTCCGTCCCGTCAGGGCCTTTGCCCAGCGTCCCGGCTGCGAGCCGGTGGCCGTCGAGCCGGGAGGCGTCCAGCGCGTCCTGCGCGGCGATGCGGTCGCGCTCGGCTTTGGTGCGGCCGAAGCGCACCCGGTTCTCGGCGGCCTGTTCGCTTGCCGCTGCCCGATCACGGGCCTTGCGGGCTCGGCGCAGGTTGACGACGTCGCCCATGCAGATCCTCGGCGCTTCTGGCCTCAGGCCTTCTGGCCTTAGGGCTTCTTGCGGAACGCGTCGAGGCTGACGACCTCGGCGGACCCGGCCGGAGGGGCATCGGCCGGCTTTGTGGCCGGGGTCTTGCCGCCGTCAGGTTCGGGTGTCTTGCCGTCCGGTTCGACGGCGCCCTTCGGCGAGGCCCCGTGGGACCTGGCCGCAGGTGCCTTTGCGGCGGCAGCGTCCACGACCGCGGGCTTGTCGGACTTGCGCCGTGCGGGGCGGACCGGTGCCGGCAGCGCTGTGGGCGCAGCCGTCTTGGGGGCGGTCTCCTCGTCGTTGTCGGCGGGCTCCGCCCCGGTGAGCTCGAACTTCAGCCCGAACTGGACCGAGGGATCGAAAAAGCCGGTGAGGCTGTCGAACGGCACCAAGAGGCGCTCGGGAATGCCGGAGAACGACAGGCCGACCTCGAAGGTGTGCTCGGTGACGCCAAGGTCCCAGAACTGGTGCTGGAGGACGATGGTCATCTCCTCGGGATATTTCTCGCGCAGGCGATTGGAGATCCGGACGCCGGGATCGGGCGTGCGGAAAGAGATGTAGAAATGATGGTCGCCCGGCAGGCCGCTGCTGGCGGCGTCGATGAGGAGCTTGCGGACGACGCCCTTCAGCGCCTCCTGCACCATCAGATCGTAGCGGATGAGGTCCTGGGGCATGCCGGCTTCGTGCACGGGGAAAGGGAAGGTGGAGGCTTCTGTTGCCAGGCGCCTCCGGGCCCCGCCTTACGGTGCTACCCGCAAGGACTTGGTTTCGGCTTTAGAAACCGCTTACGCGGCCACTGCAACCGGAGCATAGTTGTCATTGGCAACTATATGTTCGGCCCGATAACGGCGGAACCATGCCGAGCGAAAGAGCACCCTTTACACCCTCGTCGATCCTGTTTCGCCCCCGCCGGAGCCCAGACCGTCGCCACGCCAGGGCGAAGGCCAGTCTGAGTTCTGGTGGAGGCGCCGGGTACCGCCCCCGGGTCCGAAAGGCTTATTCCGATGTCCATTTATCGCCGTAGTCACCTTGCGGTGACATCGCGAATATAGTGCGGTGCGGTCCCGGGCGAAAGGGCCACGGTCAAAAATACGGGGGATCAAGGGGTTGTCCCCCTGCCGCCGGAGCCAGGAATCCCCTAGCGTCCGCGGCTCACGACGGGTGGATGACACGGATGCAAGTCTATCACGACCTGCTGCAGCGGGTGCTGGACGAGGGAACGGCCAAGTCCGACCGGACCGGGACCGGCACGCTGAGCGTGTTCGGCCACCAGATGCGATTCGATCTGGCGCAGGGCTTCCCGCTGGTGACGACCAAGAAGCTGCATCTGCGCAGCATCGTCCACGAGCTGCTGTGGTTTCTCGCCGGCGACACCAACATCGCCTATCTGAAGGCGAACGGCGTCAGCATCTGGGACGAGTGGGCCGATGCGGCGGGCGATCTCGGCCCGGTCTACGGCAAGCAGTGGCGGTCTTGGGAGCGGCCGGGCGGCGGCACCATCGACCAGATCCGCTGGGTGGTCGACGAGATCCGCCGCAACCCTGATTCGCGCCGCCTGGTCGTCAGTGCCTGGAACCCCGCCGACCTCGACCGGATGGCGCTGGCACCGTGCCACTGCCTGTTCCAGTTCTACGTCGCCGACGGGCGGCTGTCGTGCCAGCTCTACCAGCGCTCCGCCGACATCTTCCTCGGCGTGCCGTTCAACATCGCCAGCTACGCGCTGCTCACCGCCATGGTGGCGCATGTATGCGGGCTGCGGCCGGGCGATTTCGTCCATGCGTTCGGCGATGCCCACCTCTACGTCAACCATGTCGAGCAGGCCCGGCTGCAGCTGAGCCGTGCGCCGTTGCCGCTGCCGCAGCTGGTGCTGAACCCGCAGGTGCGGTCGCTGTTCGACTTCACGGCCGACGACATCACCATCAAGGGCTATGCGCCGCACCCGGCCATCCGGGCGCCGGTTGCCGTCTGACGTCCCACCTCCACGACAACCCGCCCGCAGGATCGACCTTCCGCAGGACCACCGCCATGCCCGTGATCCGTCCCGCCACGCCGGCCGATGCCGGCCTCGTCTTCGACTTCGTGCACGAACTGGCCGTCTACGAACGTCTCGAGGCCGACGTTGATGCCACGCCGGCGATGATCGCCGACGCGCTGTTCGGGCCGGCGCCGCGGGTGTTCTGCGACATTGCCGAATGGCAGGGCCAGCCGGTGGGCTTCGCGCTCTGGTTCTACAGTTTCTCGACTTTCCGCGGTCGCCACGGCCTCTATCTGGAGGATCTGTTCGTGCGCCCGGCGCAGCGCGGGCATGGGCTTGGCAAGGCGCTGCTGGCGAGTCTGGCGCGGCGCTGCGTCGCAGAGAACCTGGCGCGGCTCGAATGGTCGGTGCTGGACTGGAACACGCCGTCGATCGATTTCTACAAGGCGCAAGGTGCGGAGATGCTCGACGGCTGGACGACCTGCCGGGTCACCGGTGCGGCGCTCTGGCGCCTTGCCGACCAGGCCCGCTGACATGCAGGGCGGTGATCTCCTGCCGGTGGTGATTGTCGTAGCGGCGGCGCGCAATGGCGTCATCGGCCGCGACAACCGGCTGATCTGGCGGCTGAAGACCGACCTCAAGCACTTCCGCGCCCTGACGCTCGGCCGGCCGATGGTGATGGGTCGCAAGACCTTCCAGTCGATTGGCAAGCCATTGCCGGGCCGAGAAACGATCGTGCTGACGCGCAACACGGGGGGCTTTGCGGCCGAGGGCGCGCATGTCGTCCGTGACCTTGCCGCGGCGCTGGACCTCGGCCAGACGCTGGGCCGGCGCATGGGGGCGGACAGCGTCGTGGTGGCGGGCGGGGCGCAGCTCTATGCCGAGGCGCTGCCGCTGGTCTCACGGATCCACCTGACCCGCGTCGAGGCCGAGCCCGCCGGCGATGCGGTGTTCGAAACCCCCGATCCGGCGCGCTTCCGCGAGGTCGCGTGCGAGACGCATCCGGCAGGGCCGGACGACGAGTTTGCCTTCGCGTTCGTGGATTTTGTCCGGAGGGACGGCTGAATTCGACACTGCGTCAACCATCACTGCCGAGTCTCTGTTGACGAAAGCCACGGCGAACCCCACTTCGTGCAACAAGCCGGACGGGCACGCTCGGCCGGACTGCGGTTGATTGTGCCGAAGACGTCCCTACAACGTCCCGACGGGAACAACAGAGGAAGACTGGATGCCCTGGAGCAATCAGAGCGGTGGCGGCGGACCCTGGGGGCAAAAGCGCCCTGGAGGCCCGTGGGGCACGGGCCCGCAGGGCGGTGGCGGTGGCGGCGGTGGCGGCGGTGGCCCCGGCGGACAACCGCCGGATCTTGAGGAGCTGCTGCGCCGCAGCCAGGACAAGCTGCGCCAGGTGATGCCGGGTGGCAGCGTTGGCGGCAAGGGGATCGCTGCGATCGGGCTGGTCGGGCTTCTCCTGTGGGGGCTGACGGGCATCTACACCGTCAGGCCGGACGAGGTCGGCCTGAACCTGATCTTTGGCCGCTTCACCTCGATCACCCAGCCTGGCATCAACTACAATCTGCCCTATCCGATCGGCACCGTGGTCAAGCCGCGAGTCACGGTCGTCAACACGACCGAGGTCGGCTTCCGGACGCTCGACGGCGGTCGTCGGGTCGGCTCTCGCGATGTCCTCGAGGAAAGCCTGATGCTCACCGGCGACGAGAACATCGTCGACATCGATTTCGCGGTGCAATGGCAGGTGAACCCCGCCAGGGCCGCCGACTTCGTGTTCAACATCCAGGCGCCCGAGGCGTCCGTGAAGGCGGTGGCCGAAGGTGCCATGCGCGAGGTCATCGGACGGCGCAACATTCAGGCCATCCTCACCACGGACCGCGGCGCGGTTGAGACCGAGGTGCGGCAGCTGATGCAGGATGTGCTCAACCAGTACCGGGCGGGCGTCGAGATCCGCCAGGTGCAGTTGCAGAAGGTCGATCCGCCCTCGCAGGTGATCGAGGCCTTCCGCGACGTGCAGGCGGCCCGGCAGGACCAGGACCGCGCCCGCAACGAGGCCGAGACCTATGCCAGCCGGATCGTCCCGGAGGCCCGCGGTGAGGCTGCGCGGATCGTGCAGGAAGCCGAGGGCTATCGTGAGCGCATCATCGCCGAGGCGAACGGCCAGGCGAGCCGCTTCAACCAGGTGTTCGACGAGTACCGCAAGGCGCCCGACGTGACCCGGCAGCGGATGTACATCGACACGATGGAGCGGGTGCTCGGCGGAACCGACAAGATCATCCTCGACCAGAAGTCAGGCAACGGCCAGGGCGTCGTACCCTTCCTGCCGCTGACCGAGTTGCAGCGCCGCCCGGGAGCCGTCCGATGAGCAGCACGCTTCGCATGGGCCTCCTCATCGCCGTTGTCATCGCCGCCGCGGTGCTGTTCAGCTCCACCTTCGTGGTGCCGCAGACCGCGCAGGCACTGGTGTTCCAGTTCGGTCGCGCCTCGCGCGCGCCGATCACCGAGCCCGGCCTCTACTTCAAGCTGCCGGTCATCGAGAACGTCATCGAGATCGACAAGCGGATCCTCGACCTCGAACTGCCGTCCCAGGAGGTGATCTCCTCCGACCAGAAGCGGCTCGTGGTCGATGCGTTCACCCGCTATCGGGTCACGGATCCGCTGCGTTTCTACCAGAGCGTCAACAACGTCACCGGCGCCAATTTGCGGTTGACACCGATCGTCAATTCGACGGTCCGCACCGTGCTGGCAGACGCGACTTTCGCGGCGGTGGTGCGGACGGAACGCTCGGCCCTGATGCACAAGATCCGGGACGACGTGAACCGCCAGGCCCAGGGCCTGGGCATCGAGGTGGTGGACGTGCGGCTGCGCCGTGCCGACCTGCCCGAGCAGAACAGCCAGTCGGTGTTCCAGCGCATGCAGACGGAGCGCCAGCGCGAGGCTGCCGACATCCGGGCCAACGGCTCTCAGCTGTCGCAGACCATCCGGGCGCGGGCCGACCGCGACGTGACGGTGCTGCGGGCCGATGCGACCCGCAAGGCCGACGAGGTCCGCGGCAGCGGCGAGGCGGAAAAGAACCGCGTGCTCGCCGACGCCTTCAACCGTGACCCGTCGTTCTTCGGCTTCTACCGGTCGATGCAGGCCTACGAGCAGGCGCTGAAGTCCGATACCCGCATGGTCCTGTCACCGGACAGCGAGTTCTTCCGCTACTTCAACGATCCGGCGGGAAAGGCGAAAGACCAGCAGCGGCTCGAGGCAAAGCCCTGAGCCGATGCGTGACTTTCTGGTGGCGCTGGCCCTTGTCTTCGTGATCGAGGGTCTGATGCTGGCGGCCTTCCCCGGCTTCGTCGTGGCGCGCCTGCGCGACCTCGCGAAGCTGGGGGAAGGGCGCATGCGGATGATCGGGCTGGCCAGCGCCATCATCGGCGTGGTCCTGGTCTGGGCCTTTCGCCGCTGGCTCGCGCCGCCGGGCACGATGCCGTGAACGGATGGCCACGGGGGCTTGTCGCCGCCGTCCCCATTCTGCCCTATTTTGCATGCGACGATTGTGGCTGGTTCCGTCATCGGTCCACCCCCTCGCGCGATTGTCGCCCATGTCCTGAGGATCACCCCATGGCCTTGTCCTTGCCGACCCCCCTGAGGCGCGCGCTTCTGGCTGCTGCGGCCGCCGGCCTGATGGCCGGTGTGGCGCTGGCGCCTGTTCCCGTGTTTGCGCGCGCTGCGCCGGAAAGCTTCGCCGACCTCGCCGAGCAGGTCACGGATGCCGTCGTGAACATTTCCGCGGCGACGACCGTGACCGAGCAGCGCAACGTGCCGCTGCCGCAGCTGCCGCCGGGCTCGCCATTCCAAGAGTTCTTCGAGGACTTCTTCAACAATCGCGGCCAGGGTGGCCCCGGCGGACAGGGTGGCGGCGAGGGCAGCCCCAGGCCGCAGCGGCGGTCGAACTCGCTCGGGTCGGGCTTTGTTCTCGACGCGGCAGGGATCGTGGTCACCAACAACCACGTCATCGGCGATGCCAACGACGTCACGGTGATCTTCACCGACGGCCGCAAGCTGAAGGCCGAGGTGATTGGCAAGGACGCCAAGGTCGACCTCGCGGTGCTGCGGGTGAAGCCGGACAAGCCGCTGAAGGCCGTGAAGTTCGGCGATAGCGACAAGATGCGCATCGGCGACTGGGTGATGGCCATCGGCAACCCGTTCGGGCTCGGCGGCTCGGTGACGGCCGGCATCGTCTCGGCCCGCAACCGCGACATCTCGGACCAGTCCTACGGCCAGTACATCCAGACCGACGCGGCCATCAACAAGGGCAATTCCGGCGGCCCCCTGTTCAACATGGCGGGCGAGGTGATCGGCATCAATACCGCCATCCTGTCGCCCTCCGGCGGCTCGATCGGCATCGGCTTTGCGGTGCCGTCGAACATGGCGGCGGCGGTGATCGACCAGCTGCAACAGTTCGGCGAGACGCGCCGCGGCTGGCTCGGCGTGCGCATCCAGAACGTCGACGACAGCATCGCCGAGAGCCTAGGCCTCGGCAAGGCGCGCGGCGCACTCGTTGCGGGCGTCGAGGAGAAGGGGCCGGCCAAGCCGGCGGGGATCGAATCGGGTGACGTGATCATCAAGTTCGATGGCCGCGAGGTGAAGGAGAGCAAGGACCTCCCGCGCATCGTCGGCCAGACGCCGGTCGGCAAGGAGGTCGAGGTCGGCATCGTCCGCAAGGGCAAGGAGCTGACCCGTACCGTGAAGCTCGGACGGCTCGAGGAGGGCGAGAAGCTCGCCAAGCTCGGCGGTGCGCCGGAGCCTGAGAAGCCGGCCATCAAGCGGGCGCTCGGCATGGAGCTGACGAGCCTCGGGGACGAGGCCCGCAAGCGGTTCTCGATCAAGGAGGGCGTGCGTGGCGTCGTCGTCACCAAGGTGGATGCCAATTCGGCCGCGGCCGACAAGCGCATCCAGCCTGGTGACGTGATCGTCGAGGTGCAGCAGGAGCCGGTGGCCAATCCCGATGCCCTGACGCGGCGCATCGACACGCTGAAGAAGGAGGGCAAGAAGTCCGCCCTCCTGCTCGTCGCCAGCGCCCAGGGCGATATGCGCTTCGTCGCCGTCGCCATCGACTGACGCAGCCTCATCAGAGTGTTGTTGAAGGGGCGGCCTGCGGGCCGCCCTTTTTCATGGGGCCGCCCTCTGTCGTGTCCGGGGTCGTCAGCTTTCGAGGTCGGTCTGGAAGCGGAGCAGATAACCGTCCGGGTCCTGGACCAGTACCTGCAGCACCCGGACCATGCCCTCGCCGACCCGGTAGGTGCGTTCGCGCAAAGGCTGGAACAGCGGCAAGCCCTGCCGGATGATTTGCTCCGCCATGGCGGCGGCGTCAGCCACGGCGAACTCCAGGTTCAAGCCGCACCCGAAGGGCGGCTCCATCGGGCCGACCTCCCAGTGGTCGCCTATCTGTTCCAGCATGAGCTGCCCGCCTTCCAGCGCCAGGTTGGCGAAGCCGTCCTCCGGGCGGTCGAACAGCACCTCGAAGCCGAGGGCCCGGTAGAAGGCCAGGCTGCGGGCGATGTCGGACACCATGAGCTCCGGCACGAGCGCCGGGCGCCCGTGCAGCGGGTCCGTGGTCACGCCGCGAAGTCCGCGCGCCGGTAGCCCTGGGCGTAGAGCAGCGCCGTGAGATCGGCATGATCGAGGCGGGCATGGGCGGCTGCCGCGACCGCCGGCTTGGCCCGGAAGGCCACGCCGAGGCCCGCCTCGGCCAGCATCGCGAGGTCGTTGGCACCGTCGCCGACGGCGAGCGTTGCCGCGGCGGTCAGCCCGAGCCGTTCGCGCAGCTCGAGCAGGGTGGCGCGCTTGGCCTCGCGGCCGAGGATCGGCTCCACGACCTGCCCGGCCAGCCGGCCATCCTCCACCACCAGCAGGTTCGAACGGTGCTCGTCAAAACCAAGCAGCGCCGCGACGGGGCCGGTGAAAAGCGTGAACCCGCCGGACACCAGCGCGGTGTAGCCGCCCTGGGCGCGCATGGTGCGCACCAGGGTCTGGCCGCCGGGTGTCAGGGTCAGGCGTTCGGCGACGATCCGGTCGACGACGGCAATGTCGAGCCCGGCGAGCAGGGCCACGCGCTCGCGCAAAGCCGGCTCGAACGCCAGTTCGCCGCGCATGGCGCGCTCGGTGATGGCCGAGACCCGGTCCTTCAGGCCGACGAAATCCGCCAGCTCGTCGATGCATTCCTGGCCGATCATGGTCGAGTCCATGTCGGCCAGGAACAGCGCCTTGCGGCGGGTCGCGGCGGGCTGGACGATGACGTCCACCGGCGCGTCGCTGCAGGCGCTGCGAAGCGCCTCGCAGGCGGCGGTTGCGTCAGGGCCGGACGACAGCAGCAGGTCGGCTGCCACCAATCCTTCGTCAAGGCGGACCGGGGCGCCGGCCAGTGGCAGGACTTGCGCGAGCCGCGCCAGAAGGGCATCGGTGAGCGCTGGCCGGGAGGGGTTCGAGACAATCGTCGCGACACGGTCGGTCA
>JBEIIL010000111.1:0-12917 GCA_040380755.1 Methylobacteriaceae bacterium
CCGGCATCCTGGCCGTTGCGTAGCTCGACGGGCTTATCGCATACCTCAAGCTTTTCTACGCCCCGGCAAACAAAAAATACGCGACAAAGGCTATGGCGCGGCCGGTTTGGCCCGGCCGCGCCAGCCGCAAGGCAACTTATCTCGAATAACAGGCTAGGCAGCCCCGCGCGACGTTTCGCTCCGCTGTGCTCAGGGCGTGTTGTCGCCGCCCCGGCGAATGCGGCGAACCACAGCCCAGACGGCGAGGATGGACAGGGGGACAGCCGCTGCCGTCGCTATGCCCGCATCGATCGGCAGCATCCCGACGTCGCCCAGCCCCTTGAACACGTAGGCTGCGAGCCCGATCACATAATAGCTGATCGCCGCAACCGAGAGGCCCTCGACGGTCTGCTGCAGGCGCAGCTGCAAGCGGGTGCGCTCGTTCATCGAACTCAGCACATCGCGGTTCTGCCGCTCGATCTCGACGTCCACCCGGGTGCGCAGCAGGTTGGCAGCGCGGCTGAGCTTCTCCGACAGGAGCTGCTGGCGCTCCTCCAGCATCTTGCACGTGCGCATGGCCGGGGCCATGCGGCGGGCAAGGAAAGCCTCCAGCGTCGGCCAGCCTTCGACCGGCGTCTCGCGCACTGCGGCCAGTCGCTGCTGCACGATGCCGTCATAGGCGCGGCTTGCCCCGAAGCGGTAGCCGGAGGATGCCGAATCGGCCTCGAGCGTGGCGGCCAGCGCGGTCAACTCGTCGAGCAGCTTGTGATCTTCGCCAGGAGCATTCGTCCCCGCGGTCGCAGAGGCGATCCGGGTCAGCGCCTCCTCGATCGAGCGGATGCGCGGCCCCATCCGCTGGGCCTCCGGCAGCCCGAGAAGGGCCAGCAGCCGGTAGGTCTCGATCTCGAGAAGGCGCTGCGCCAGTGCGCCCGTCCGGGCAGGCCCGAGCCCCTGATCGACGATCAGGATGCGGACAAAGCCGTCAGCATCGGCGCGGAAGTCCGTCGCGGCCAGGGCGCCATCGCCGTCGACGTGCGACACCGCCAGGCTGGCATGGTCAAACAGCGCCGCAACATCGGCGACCGCGCCCCGCATCATGATATGCAGGTCGGTGGCAGCGAGCAAAGGACCGGGGGGCTGCAGCCCCGCCATGACGGCGCCGGGACCGCCCGAGCCTGGGCTGAACGGTTCGCCAGGTCCGGGCCGCTCGATCGTATAGGTGGTGAATTCGGCGTGCTGCTCCCATCGCAGCGAGCCGCCCGGCAGGATGACGCGGTGGTGGCGCGCGCCCTCGGCAGGCGGCGGCACGCCGCGGGCCTCACACCAGGCGGCCAGCGCGCGCCGGTCCGCGCCAGCCATCTCGCCGGCTGTCATGAACGCCAGATGAAACAGCCGCCGCGGCGACTCGAGCGGATGGAACGGCCGCGCATGGACCTCGGCCAGAACCGTGCCGCGAAGCGGGTGAGCAATGATGACGGAGGTTTCTGGAGACATGGCGGCGACCGGACGGGTAGCGATAAGATGGAGCGGTCGGTCGCAAGCGGCAATGGCCTTGGAGGCGGGATGCGTCGACCTGGTGTGATGCAGCGTGCAGGCCGAATGGCGATCATGCAATTGGCTGGGCTGGCCTCCAGTCATCAGCATCGGGCAGGGTGACATGGACGTCAGCCATTTGACCCTCCGCCCCGCCCCCGCTACGCAAGTCGGATGGGCGCCGCACCGGGCGGCGTCCGGCAAAACCCCGGACCGAGCGCATGACCACGCCTGCCCCAGCCGCGCCGCAGCCTGCCCGTCCACCGCGGGTCGGCCTGTTCGTGACCTGCCTTGTCGACGCGATGCGGCCATCAGTGGGCTTTGCCGCCGTAAAGCTGCTCGAGGACGCGGGCTGCCGTGTGGAGGTGCCGCGCCAGACCTGCTGCGGGCAACCGGCCTTCAACTCAGGGGACCGCGCCACGTCGCGCGCCATTGCCACGCAGGTGATCGACGCCTTCTCGGGTTATGATTACGTGGTCGTCCCATCAGGCTCCTGCGCCGGCATGATCCGGGCGCATTTTCCCGAGCTGTTTGCCGACGATCCCAACCTCGCCGGCCGCGCTACAGCGCTGGCCGGCAAGACGCACGAGCTGGTCAGCTTCCTGGTGGACGTGCTTGGCGTGACCGCGGTTTCGGCCAAGGTCGATGCAACGGCGACCTATCACGACAGCTGCTCGGGCCTTCGCGAGCTGGGCGTCAAGGCGCAGCCGCGCCGCCTGCTCGCCAGCGTCGATGGACTGACATTGACCGAGATGGCGGAGAGCGAGGTGTGCTGCGGCTTTGGCGGCACGTTCGCGGTGAAATACGGCGAGATCTCGGACTCGATCGTCAGCCAGAAGACCGGGAATGTCGCGGCCTCGGGCGCCCGCATGCTGCTGGCGGGCGACCTCGGCTGCCTGATGAACATGGCGGGCAAGCTCTCCCGCCAGGGCTCTGTCGTCGAGGTCAGGCACGTGGCCGAGGTGCTCGCCGGCCAGACCGGGACGCCGCCGATCGGCGTCGCCCGCGACCCCGCGTGACACTTTTTCGCAAAGGCCAGCCATGACCGCGCATCCGACCTCTCCCCGGTTCCGCGAGAACGCCCACGAGGCGCTCGGCGATGCGCAGCTGCAGCGCGCGCTGGGCAATGTGCGGCAGGGGTTCATCGACAAGCGCGCCGCGGTCGCGGCCAAGCTGCCGGAGTTCGAGGCGCTGCGCGACAGCGCCCGTGACATCAAGAACCATGCGCTGGAGCACCTCGACCTCTATCTCGAGCGCTACGAGCGCAAGGTGACGGAGGCCGGCGGCCAGGTGCACTGGGCGCGGACAGCCGAGGAGGCCCGTGCGGCGATCCTTGGCATCTGCCGCAGCGTCGGGGCGAAGACCGTCACCAAGGGCAAGTCGATGATCTCCGAGGAGATCGCGCTGAATGCCGGGCTGGAAGCCGCCGGCATCACCCCGGTGGAAACGGACCTCGGCGAATACATCATCCAGCTGCGCGGAGAGATGCCGTCGCACATCATCGCGCCGGCGGTGCATCTCAACGCCACGCAGGTGGAGAGCGACTTCCGCCGGGTGCACACGCATCTCGACCCGGCGCGCGATTTGTCGCAGCCGGTGCAGCTGCTGACCGAGGCGCGGCGCGTGCTGCGCGAGCGCTTCCTCACCGCCGATGTCGGCATTACCGGCGCCAACTTCCTGATCGCCGAGACCGGCACCTCGGTAATCGTTACCAATGAGGGCAATGGCGACCTGACCCAGACATTGCCCAAGGTGCACATCGTCATCGCGTCGATCGAGAAGATCGTGCCGACGCTGGAGGACGCAGCGCAACTTTTGCGGGTTCTGGCGCGCTCTGCTACCGGCCAGGAGATGAGCGTCTACACCACCTATTCGACGGGCCCGCGGCGGCCCGGCGACGTCGACGGGCCCGAGCGGTACCACGTCGTGATCCTCGACAATGGCCGCTCGTCGATGCTGGGGACCGCCTTCCAGGAGATGCTGCGCTGCATCCGCTGCGGCGCCTGCATGAACCACTGCCCGGTCTACCACGCGGTCGGCGGGCACGCGTATGGCTGGGTCTATCCTGGCCCCATGGGCGCAGTGCTGACGCCGACGCTGCTCGGCGTCGACAAGGCCGGGCACCTGCCGAACGCTTCGACCTTCTGCGGGCGCTGCGAGAGCGTCTGCCCGGTCCGCATCCCGCTGCCGAAGCTGATGCGGCACTGGCGCGAGCGCGAATTCGAGCGCCACCTGACGCCCGCCACCGTGCGCTCCGGCCTCGCCTTCTGGGGGTTCTTCGCGACGCGGCCGCGGCTTTATGGCCTCGCCACCCGCGCCGCCATGGCGACGCTGGGCTGGCTCGGCCGGCGCAAGGGGCGGTTCGGCTGGCTGCCGCTGGCGGGCGGCTGGACGCAGTACCGCGATTTCCCTGCGCCGGAGGGCGGGACCTTCCAGGCGCAATGGGCGAAGCAGCGGCGGGAGCAGGGCCGGTGAGCGCGCGCGACGACATCCTCGGCACGATCCGCCGTTCGCTCGGCGTCACCGGCCGCGAGGCCACCCGCACGACGGTTGTCGACGAGCGCCTGGCGAAGGCGGCGCCCGGACTGGTGCCGCAGCGCGGCGCCCTGGCGGGCGAGGCCCTGCTGGAGCTGTTCCGGACCCAGGCCGAGGCGACGCTGGCGACGGTCGATGTCGTGGCCGATGCCGCAGCGGTCCCGGCAGCGGTGGCCACGTATCTGCGCGGGCTCAACCTGCCGGCACGGCTGCGCATGGGCGACGACCCGCGCCTCGACGCCATGCCGTGGGCGGAGACGGCCCTCGAGGTGGCGCATGGGCGCAGCGACGGCGACGATCTTGTGGCGGTGGCGCATGCGTTCGGCGGCGTGGCGGAGACCGGCACGCTGGTGCTGGTGTCCGGGCCCGACAATCCGACGACCCTGAACTTCCTGCCCGACTATGCCGTCGCGGTGGTGCGGGAGAGCGACCTCGCCGGCGCCTATGAGACCGTCTGGGAGCGGCTGCGCACAGCCTATGGCAAGGGCGTGATGCCGCGCACCGTCAACTGGGTGACGGGCCCATCACGCTCCGGCGACATCGAGCAGACGATCCTGCTCGGAGCGCACGGGCCGCGCAGCGTTCATATCGTGGTGGTGCGCGGCTAAGGCTGGCCAACGTGCGGCATAGCGTCATGGCGCAAATTGTCATCTTTCCATGCGAAGGCTGCGGCGCTGCGGTCACGCCCGCAGTGACGCGACCGGATCCTTTGCCATGATCGTCCGCCTTGCCGCCCTCGGCTTCGCTGCCCTTATCGTGACTGCGGATGCCCAGACCGCCCGCCGTCCGGCCGCGCCACCCGACCCGGCGAAGGCCGTGGCGGACCTGAAAGCCAAGGGCTTCTCGTGCCGGCTCGACCGGACCACCTATCGCGACCTCGCCTCCGGCAAGATGCTGGAGGTGCGGCGTGTCTACGAGTTTTTCAGCCTGCACAACGGCCAGCGGATCTTCCGCCCCGGCCTGACCGCGGACGAGGCCGTGAAGGCCAATGCCGAGGGCAAGTGGACGGTTGTGGGCACGCGCACGATGGTGGCGGCGCTCGCCGGCACGCAGGTGCTCGTCTACCAGATCTTCACCCATGACAGCCCCTCCAAGATCGGCTCGGATCCGCTGACCCCGCAGCGGATCTCGCAGGTGCGCACGCTGGCCGACGACGCCATGCCGGTGGTGGGCTTCGAGCCGCCCGCCAACGCGTTTTCGGGCGACCTGACGCTGCTGGACTTCCGCGACCCGGGCCTCGTCCACCCGCAGCGCGAGGGGCCGCTGAAGGGGGCGGTCCTGGTGCCAGCCCAGTGCCGGCCTTCATCCGGGGCCGGTGCCGCCAAAACCATTGCGCAAGCGTCCTGAGCGGCACGGCGCAGACGGAGCATTAACCGGTTCCGTTCACCATGGTGGTGTGTGGCACCCTGTTCGCGTTTCCTGCCGCTGCGTTGCGCGGCCCCGCTCCCTGACCGCCGGCCTCATGGCCGGCGCGCTGCTGCTGCATGGGCTGCCGGTGATGGCAGCGCCGGAGATGCCCGCGCGGGCGTCCGGCGTGGTCGCAGCGCCGATCGCAGACCTGCCGGCGCCAGTGCCCGGCGCCCCTGCTCTGCCGCCGTCTCCACCGGCCGCCTCACCGCCGGTGACGCCAGGGGCAGGCGCACCCGCCGCGCCGCCGCGTGCGGCTGCGGCAAAGCCGAAGCCGCCGGCACCGCCGCCGCCCGAGGCCAAGATCTCGCAGGACCCGCAGCCCTCCTTCCATCCCGACACGGCGACGATGCTGACGCATGCGGCCGCCGCCTACGCGGCCATCGCAGCCCGTGGTGGCTGGCCGGCGCTGCCGGAGATGCCGGCGCTGAAGCCCGGCCAGTTCTCGCCGTTCGTGCCACTGCTGCGGCAGCGCCTCGCCATCGAAGGGGACCACCGCGACGCCATCGGCGAGGGCGAGACCTATGATCCCGCGCTCGTCGCCGCGGTTCGCCGCTTCCAGCTCCGGCACGGGCTGCCGGAGACGGGCCTCGTCGGCCCGACCACCCAGAAGGCGCTGAACGTCCCGGTTGAGGACCGCGTCCGCCAGCTCGCCTATTCGGCGCAGCGCATTGCGCAGTCGACTTTCGGGTTCGGGAACCGCCACATCGTCGTCAATCTGCCGTCGGCCGCCGTCGAGGCGGTCGAAAACGGTGCCGTCGCGCGGCGCTACGTGGCTGTTGTCGGCGATCGCGAGCATCCCTCGCCCGTGGTCGAGGCGCGGGTCGGCGCGATCAATTTCCACCCGACCTGGACAGTTCCGATCTCGATCATCCGCAACGAGATCATCCCGAAGATGCGCAAGGATCCGGGCCATCTCGCCAAAGCGAAGATCAGGATCTACGGCGCGTCGGGGCGCGAGATCGATCCGGCCGCGATCGACTGGAACGGCACCGGCGCGGTCAACTACACGCTACGCCAGGATTCCGGGTCCGGAAACTCGCTCGGCCTCGTCCGCATCGCAATGCCGAACCGGCATTCGGTCTACATGCACGACACGCCGGCGAAGCGCTTCTTCGGGCGGGACTTCCGGTTCCTGTCGCATGGTTGCGTGCGGGTGTCGGGCGTCGCCGACCTTGTGGCGTGGATCCTGGCACCGCGCGGCTGGAGCAAAGACCAGGTGCAGGCCGCCATGGCGTCGGCCGAGCGCAAGGATGTCGCCCTGCCCCAGCCCGTTCCGGTGGCATGGGTTTACCTGACCGGCTTCGTGACGCCGGACGGCACGGTGCATTTCCGCGACGATGTCTACGGTCTCGACCGACCCGAACCGTCGGATCCTGTGACCACCGCAAGCATCCGCCGGAACTGATCAGTTGGCAGGCCGAGCGATGCCGGGGCAGGATCCGGCATGCCGTTGCAAAACCGCGTGACACCGACGGGCGACCTGATCGCCGATCCGGCCCGGGGACTCTGTCTCGGCAACCGGGGCGGGCGGATCCACGATCCCGCGACACGGACGCTCGGACGCGCGCGCTGGGCCAGCCGGACATGGATCTGCTGCCTGCTCGTGTTCAAGGAGCGCCGACGGACGGTCTGGGGACACAGCTACACGGAGCTGTTCTTCTGCGACGAGCCAACGGCGCTGGCCGCCGGGCATCGCCCCTGCGTCGAATGCCGACGACGGGATGCCCATGCGTGGCGGGCGGCGGCTGCCGGCGTGCTCGGGCTCGGTGCTGTCCCGCTGTTTCCCGATATGGACCTGAGGCTCGATGCCGAACGACGGGTTGGCCGTGGCAAACGCCTCCATCGGCTGGCCGCCGAAAGCCTGCCGGATGGCGCTCTGATCCTCCAGTCGGACGGGGTTTGCCTCGCGCTCAGGGGCCGAAGCGCCCTGCCCTGGTCGGCGCCGGGCTATGGCGCGGCGCTGCCCCGACCGACCGGCATGGTCGCAGTGCTGACACCCCCGACCAGCCTCGCCGCGCTGGCCGGCGGCTACAGTCCGGCCTGGCATCCAAGTGCGGGAACAGAGCCGCAAAGCTGAGTACCGGCCGGTCCTAGCCCAGCTTCAGCACCACGTTGCGGATGTCCTGGTCGTCGGGATCGGGATGGCTGTCGAATCCGAGCGCTGCGCACATCGCCAGCATGGTGGTGTTGTCGCGCAGGATCTGACCACGCACCTCGGCAATGCCATCGGCGCGCGCATAGTCGATCATCATCTGCATGAGCGCCCAGCCAAGGCCGCGGCCCTTGAGGTCGGACCGCAGCAGGATGGCGTATTCGCCCTCATGATGGTTGGCGTCGGTGTGCAGGCGGACGACACCCATGAGCGCGCCCGTAGCCTCGTCGAGCGCCGCGAACGCGATCGCCCGGCTGTAGTCGAGCTGGGTCAGCCGGACGATGAAGGCGTGGCTGAAATCCTTTACCCGGGCGAAGAACCTGAGTCGCAGGTCCTCGGGCGTCACGTGCTGGAAGAAGTCCTGGTAGAGCGGCTCGTCGTCGGGCCGCACCGGCCGGACGAAGACCCGCCAACCGTCCTTGAGCGTCAGCAAACGCTCCCACTCCTTGGGATAGGGGCGGATGGCGAAGCGCGGAGTGGTGGGGGTGCGGCGCTGCGACGGCGGCAGCGGCACGACCCGGATACGGGCATCGAGCGCAATACAGCCGGTCTCGTCGGCCACCAGCGGGTTCAGGTCCAGCTCACGAACCTCCGGGATGTCGGCCGCCAGCTGCGCCAGCTTGACGAGGGTCAGCGCCACCGCGTCCCTGTCGGCCGGCGGCACGTCGCGATAGGCGCCAAGCAGGCGGGAGACACGGGTCCGGTCGATCAGCGTCTGGGCCAGCGACATGTCCAGGGGTGGCAGAGCCAGCGAGGTGTCGTTGATCACTTCGACGGCCGTGCCACCGCGGCCAAATACGACCACGGGGCCGAAGGTCGGGTCGTCAGCCAGCCCGGCGATCAGCTCGCGGCCGCGCGAACGGTGGATCATCGGCTGCACGGTGACACCGTCCACGGTGGCGTCGGGACACTGCAGTACCACGGTGGCCAGCATGGCAGTGGCCGCGGCCTCGACCGCCTCGACACTCGACAGGTTCAGCACCACGCCGCCGACGTCGGACTTGTGGATGATGTCCTGCGACAGGATCTTGACCGCGACCGCCTGGCCGGCAGCAAGGAACTCGCGGGCGACCGCGCCTGCCTCGGCCGGGGTCGCCGCGGCGCGCACCGGTGCGACCGGCACCTGGTAGGCCTCGAGCACGGCGGTGACGGCGACCGGATCGAGCCATTGCCGGCCGGCCGCCAAGGCCGCGGCGACGACTGCGCGGGCGGCGACAGGATCGGGCGCAAAATCCGACGGCAGGCTCGGCGGCGTCTCCATCAGCAGGTCCTGCGCCTTGCGGTAGGCGATCAGATGGGTGATGCCGCGGGCCGCGTCGGCCTCCGACCCGTAACTCGGGACGCGGGCAGCCTCGAACAGGGTCGTCGCCTCGGTGCGATCGCCAAGCCAGACGGCGAAGACCGGCTTCGGCCGGTAGGAGCCGGACCGGTAGGTCTTGACGACGTCGGTGACCGCCACGGCTGCCGCGCCGCTCGAGACGAGCGCCGACGGGCAGTTGACCACCAGCACGGCGTCGACGGTGCTGTCGCCGAGGAGCACGCGCAAGGCCGCCGCATAGCGCGACGCATTGGCATCACCACCGATGTCGACGGGGTTCGCACGCGACCAGACCGGCGGCATGGCCTCGTCGAGCGCGGCGATGCTGTCGGGTGACAGCGGCGACAGACGGGCGCCGAAATCGATCAGGCGGTCGACGGCAAGGACGCCGAGCCCGCCCCCATTGGTCAGCACCGCGACCCGGTCTCCGGCGAAGGGGGCCGTGCGCGACAGGGTCTCGACGGCCGCGAACAGCTCGTCGAGGTCGTTGACCCGCAGCAATCCTGCCCGGCGTGCGGCCGCCTCGAACACGGCGTCGGCCGTCGCCAGCGCCCCGGTGTGGGTCATCGACGCCCGGGCGGCCTCATTGTTCCGGCCGCTCTTGACCACCACCACCGGCTTCATGCGCGCCGCCGCACGGGCCGCCGACATGAACTTGCGCGGGTCGTTGATCGACTCGGCATAGAGCAGGATGGCGCGGGTCGCCCGGTCCTGGGCGAAGTGATCGAGGCAGTCGCCGAAATCGACATCGAGCTTGTCGCCCAGCGACACCACGCCGGAGAATCCGGCGCCATGGAGCGCGGCCCATTCCAGAACGGCGCCGGCAACGGCGCCTGACTGGGAAATCAGCGCCAGGTCGCCGGGCCGGGCGGCCCGGGCGGCAAAGCTCGCGTCGAACTGGGCGCGCGGCGCCAGCACACCGAGGCTGCCGGGACCGACGATGCGCATGCCGTGGGCGCGCGCCGCGGCGGCGATGCGCTCCTGGGCCGACCCGAGACCGGACGGAAGGCCGGCGGTGAGGATGATGGCGGCAGCCACACCGAGCCGGGCCGCCTCCTCGACGACGACCTGGACATGGGCGGCCGGCGTGGCGATGACCACCACGTCGGGCACCAGTGGCAGGGCCGACAGCGACCGGACGCACGCGATGCCGTCGATATCCGCGTAGCGTGGATTGACGACGTGGATGGTCCCCTTGAAGCCCTGCCCGCGCAGGTTGCGCAGCACCGCGCGGCCCATCGACGTGTCACGCGGGCTGCCGCCGACCAGCGCGACGGAGCGTGGCGCAAACAGGGTATCGAGGCGATAGGTGCTCATCTGGCATCCCGAGTGGCGGCAGCAGTCTGGCGCAGCTTCAGGACAAACAGATGGCGGTCGCACTGCGATATCGCAATGCAACATAGACATGTCAGCCGAACCCGCCGCAGGGGCCGGTCGGTTTCACTCGGCGAGGACGCGGGTCTGCGGGAAGGTCACTTCGACGAGCGTGCCCGCATCCTTGGCGCTGCGGATCGTCAGGCTGGCGCGGTTCGCCTCGATCAGCGCCTTGGTGAGCGGCAGGCCAAGGCCGGTGCCGCCGGCACGGCGCGCGGTGGCGATCTGGCGGAAAGGCTCCAGCGCCGTCTCGATTTCCGTGTCGGTCATGCCGATGCCGGTGTCGCGCACCCTTATCGCCACCTCGCCGCGATCGGTGAAGGTGGTCGAGATGATCACCTGTCCGCCCGGATCGGTGAACTTCACCGCGTTGGAGAGGATGTTCAGCACGATCTGGCGCAGCGAGCGCTCGTCGGCGACGACGCCAGGCAGGCGCGGCGACAGGCTGGAGCGCAGCACGACGCGGCCGGAGCCCGCCTGCGGCTGCATCATCGCCACCGACCGGCTGACGACCTCGTTGACGTCGACGCTGACGAAGGTGAGGTCGAAGCGCCCCGCCTCGATCTTCGACAGGTCGAGCAGGTCGTTCACCAGGCTGATGACATGGCCGCCCGACGCATGGATATCGCGCAGATATTCGAGATAACGCTCGTTGCCGACCGGCCCGAAGCGCTCCTCGATCATCACCTCGGCAAAGCCGATGATGGCTGAGAGCGGCGTACGAATCTCGTGGCTGATCTTGGCCAGGAAGTCGGACTTCTGGGAGCTGGCCTGCTCGGCCGCGCGCTTGGCCTCGAGCAGCTCGCTCTCCGCCTTCTTCCACGGCGTGATATCGCGCAGCACCGCGCAGAATTTGCGCTCGGTGCCCTCGCTGATGGCTCCCAGCGTCATGAACAGCGGGATCCGCCCGCCCTGACGCACCCGGCCGATCACTTCGCGGCCATCGTTCATCACGCTGGCCACGCCGTTGGAACGCAGCCCCTCGAGATAGTCCAGCGCGGTGGCGTGGCTGTCGGGGGCGAACAGGGTGATGAAGGTCTCGCCCGCCACCTCGTTCTGGTCGTAGCCGAACAGGGCCTCACCGGAGCGGTTGATGGCATGGATGCGGCCGGCCGAATCGAGGATCACAACGCCATCCGTGGCGGTGTCGAGGATGGTGCGCAGTTCGCCGACTTCGGCACCGCGCCGCTGCAGGTCCATTTCGGCGGCGCGAAGCAGCTGTGTCTGCTCGAAATCAGCCGCCCGACGGAACGACATCAGGGTCGCGGGCAGCCCGTTCCACGGAATGGTCTGCAAGCGCGCGTCAACGGCCAATCTCTCGCCTGACCGGGTCTCGATCATGACGGTGGCGTCGTCAGCCCCATCCTTTGCCGCAGGCACGCCGCTGAACAGGCGATCAATCCCGCCTTCGCGATGAAACGTGTCGGCATCCTCGTAGCCGAGGATCTCGAGCAGCGT
Organism: Methylobacteriaceae bacterium; assembly: GCA_040380755.1. Classification (GTDB taxonomy): domain Bacteria; phylum Pseudomonadota; class Alphaproteobacteria; order Rhizobiales; family Beijerinckiaceae; genus Alsobacter. Next base: position 11,760 of record JBEIIL010000111.1, read on the forward strand.
CCGGTTCATGTAGATCGGCACGTCGCCGCGGCTGACCAGAATGCCGATCGGCAGACGGTCGAGCAGGGCTGCCGCAGCGGGATCGCGAAGCGGCGCGTCCGCGGACGCAGCGGCTTCCCTGGCGAGCGTCGAGGCGACGATTTCGGCCAGCGCGGGCGGCGAGTCCGGCGCAGCCAGGGCGGGCACGGCCGGGTCCAGGACAGGCTCGGGGGACCGAACAGGGACGGGCTTCGGCTCTGGCGGCCGACCGTCCTGCGGGACAGCAGCGGCTGGCAGGATGGCGGGTGCCGCGTCGGCCTCCGGCGGATCCACCGCAGTGTCGGCAGCCCGCACACCAACGGCCGCCGGGTCGTGATCGTCATTGGCATGGCGGCGCGGGTCGGCGGCGGCGGCAGGAACAACCGGTTCCCCCCATGCGGTATCCGGAGCGCCGTCGGCAGGAACGCCGGACGCCGGCGCATCGACGACGCGGTCCAGCTCAACACTGGCATCGGGCGGCGGCGCGGCGGAGCCGGCCGGGGGCTGGAGCCGTTCGGCCGCGGGAGGCTCGTCGTCGCCCTCGACCCGGGCGCCGAGCGCACGGGCAATCTCCCGGAACGCGTGGCGCTCGCTGCGGGACAGTCCGGGCGTAATGCCCGACAGCATCGTGCGCGGGCTGACCGAGGCCGACCGCAACGGCACGACATTGGGCTCCGCAGCCGGGGCCCGGACAACCTCCGGTTCCCGGACCGGCTCCCCGCCGCGGACAGGCTGCGAGTCGGTGGACGGCGCGACAGGTGGCAGGGGCGCTGCGGTTGCTTCGGAGGCCGAGGCCTCCCGGGATACCGGCGTCGCCGAATCGTCGATGTGGGACGAAGGCGGCTCCGGTGCCGCACCGGCATCTGGATGCGACTCTGGTTCACGCAAGGCGAGCGTTGCGTCTAGCTCGGGCTCGGGCGCCGTGGTCTCGTCCCTGTCGAGAGCCTCGTCATCCGGGCTGCCGGCTTCATCCGAAGTCAGCTCTACGGCGGGAACGCCGGTTGCTTCATTGAGCCACAGCCCTTCAGATATTGCGACAAGTCCGGCTGCAGCCTCGGCCTCATCCGGCTCAGCAACGGGCTCCTGCCCGGCATCGACTGTCCCGGTTCCGTCGGTCTCGACGGTGATGGCTTCCGACAC
>JBEIIL010000112.1:0-12668 GCA_040380755.1 Methylobacteriaceae bacterium
AGGTACGGAGAGAAAACGCGAAGACGGAGAAAAATGGGCCGCAGACCGACGACCGGCAGTCCACAGGTCACTCGGTCAATGCATTGGAATTGGTTGGCTTTTCTTGCGCCCTGGAAAGGTCGAGAGACGCGTTAAACCAGTTGAATGGCGGAGGAGGCGGGATTCGAACCCGCGATACGGTTTCCCGCATACACACTTTCCAGGCGTGCGCCTTCAACCACTCGGCCACCCCTCCGCACGCCCTTCGGCGAGACGCAGGGCCATACCACCGTGCCGTGCCGCTGTGCAAGGCGCGGCGGGGCCCTGCCAGGCGCGGCGACGCAAAATCGCCACACTGGGCGAAGGATTTGCACAGCAGGCCGCTTTCACAGGCCGCTCCTGTGCCACCTGTGTTACTTTGCGCCAATGATCGGGCCGCGTCACCGCATGAGAGTGGTCTTGCTGGCCGCAGCCTACGGGCTGGCGGGTGCGCTATGCGCTGCGCCCGCATCGGCGCAGCTGATGCTGCCGGGGGCCGCACCGCCGTCCCAGCAGGGGAGCGTTCAGGCTCCATCGGCCCGGCCGAAACCGGCCGAAGCGTCTGCCGCCGCCAAATTGCCCGGCGAGGACGCGGTGGTCGGAAAGACCCTGTTCCTCAACGGCACCCGTGGCCGTCTCGTCGTCGAGCGGCGCGACAAGACCGCGCTCACCGCCCGCTTCATCGCCGTCGGCGACAGGATCTCGCGCCCGGCCGAAGCCTGCGGGCTGGATCTCGGCGGCGGCACGGCGATCGATCTGAAGGCCGCCGGCCGGCCCGACGGCATGATCCGATGGCAGCTCGATTTTGCCGCCTGCCCGGTCACCATGGACGTGCTGGACGGTGCCGTGCTCGTCAGCGGCGTCCCGGGCGCCTGCACCTTCGCCGAGGCGGACTGCAAGGTCGACCCGCGCGGTGTCTGGGGCCCGGCTCCCTCACAGCTCCAGCCGCTGGCCAAGGCGATCGAGACAGACCGCGCCAGGGCGGACCGCAGCGTCCGCGGAAACTTCAAGATTCTGCTGAAAAAGACCAGCGGCAAGCAGGAGGTCAAGGCGGTCGCTGCCGAGCAGGCCGGCTTCACGTCCGAGCGTGAGACCCTGTGCCGCGATTATGCGAGCGAGTCGAATTTCGGCTTCTGCGCCACGCGCTATACCGAGTTGCGCGCCGCCAGCCTGCTCGCCCGCCTCAACCGACTGGACGGCAAGCCCGAGACGGCGTTGGCCGAGGCTGCAAAGCCTAAGCCCAAACCCAAGCCGAAGCCCAAGCCGCCGGAAGCAGCGGGCCTGCCCGGCGCCGCGCTGCCGCAATAGACCTCAGCCGGCGACCTGTCCTGACATCCCGGCCTCCCAGCCGAGGATCGCCTGCTTGCGGGTCAGGCCCCAGTGATAGCCGGTGAGCGCGCCGGACCGGCCGAGCACCCGGTGGCAGGGCACGACGAAGGAGACGGGGTTGCGCCCCACGGCGGCCCCCACGGCCCGGGCCGCCTTCGGCTTACCGATATGGCTCGCAATGTCCGAATAGGTGGTGGCACGCCCGAGCGGGATGCGCAGCAGGGTCTGCCACACCCGCACCTCGAAATCCGAGCCGATCAACACGACCCGCAGGGGTGTATCCGGCTGCCAGGACGCTGAATCGAAAGCGCGCTGCGCCAGCGGGGCGGTGCGCGCGTCGTCCTCCTCCAGCCGCGCCCGCGGCCACCGCCGTTGCATGTCGGCCAGCGCCGCGGCGCGGTTGCCGTCGTCGACGAAGCCAAGCCCCGCCAGCCCGCGCTCGGTCGCCACGACGATCGCCTCGCCAAAGGGCGAGGGATGGAAGCCGTAGGCCAGCGTCAGTCCCTCGCCGTGCGCCTTCCACTCCCCGGGGCTCATCGCCTCGTGGGTGACGAACAGGTCGTGCAGCCGGCCGGGTCCCGACAGGCCGACCTCATAGGCGGTGTCGAGCACGGATGCGGACTCGCGCAACAGCCCGCGGGCATGGTCGAGCGTGATGGCCTGCAGGAACGCCTTCGGGGTGATGCCTGCCCAGCGCCGGAACATATGGTGCAGATGCGAGGGCGATAGCCCCACATGCATGGCGATGGCCTCGGTAGAGGGCTGTTCGCGCCAGCTGCCGGTCATGAACGCCAGCGCCTTGCGGACGCGGTCATAGTCGGCGACCGGACCATCCGGATCGAGGGTGGTGGCCAGGGCAGGGGCAAATTCGGCGTTGGTGTGCAGCATCGCGAGTCTCCGGGCTGTTCACCACTTTACGCCGCCGACGCCGGCCGGCCACCCGAAAGCTCCGGCATCGGGCCGCGCCGCGCACAGCTTCGGCGATCAGGGATTGAGCACCGGACCACGGCGCGCCGTGGCCAGCGCCGCCGACAGGGCATCGCCGAACTCGGCCTTCTCGTTGGGACTCAGGAAGCCGCCCACCGCCACGCGTTCGCCGCGGGAGACCAGCGCCAGCGCCTGCACGCCGAACTCGGCATGCTCGTGCCGGGTCAGCCGCGTCCACAGCGGGTTGAATCGCCATTCCAGCGGCTGGCCGCGATACGGCACCTTGCGCAGGTGCAACTCCCACGGGTTCACCACCAGCTCCTCATAGGAGCGGCCCTCGTTGAGGCTCGCGCGCAAGGCCAGCCAGAGGATGATCACGTCAATCCCGTAGAAGCCGGCCACCGGCCAGAACCCCAGCACGATGAACGGGATGCTGGCGACGGCGCTGGCCAGCGCTACCAGCACGACCACCAGCCGGGCCCCGCGCAGGCTCAGCGACCGGTGCGGGTGTAGCACGGCCGAGAACACGGGGGCCGGATCGTCAACGGGTCGTCGATCGGAAACCAACGGTGGATCGTCTTGTGGCATCGCAGGATGAAGCCTTGTCACGGCGCTGACCGCATCACTATAACGAACCCATGCCCCCGCGAAAGCCGCCCGCATCCCCGGACGAGGGACCGATCGTCGCGCCGGAACCGGCGCGCAAGGCCCGCGCCGCACCGGATCGGCCCAAGGCCCGCCGGCCCGCCCGCGGTCCGGCCGGGCTCGAGCCAGCACTCGTGCGGCAGGTGTTCACGCGCTTCCGTGCCGCCACGGCCGAGCCCAAGGGTGAGCTCGAACACGTCAACCCGTTCACCCTGCTGGTGGCGGTGGTGCTCTCCGCCCAGGCGACCGATGCGGGCGTCAACCGGGCAACGCGGTCGCTCTTTGCCCGCGCGTCGACACCGCAGGCCATGGTCGATCTCGGCGAGGACGCGGTGCGCGAACACGTGAAGTCCATCGGCCTGTTCCGCACCAAGGCGAAGAACGTGATCGCGCTGTCGCGGCTGCTGGTCGAGCGTCACGGCGGCCAGGTGCCGGCGGACCGCGAGGCGCTGGAACAACTGCCGGGCGTCGGCCGCAAGACCGCCAATGTCGTCCTCAACATGGCCTTCGGCCTGCCGACCATCGCCGTCGACACCCACCTGTTTCGGGTCTCCAACAGGCTGCCGCTGGCCCATGGCGCGACCCCTCTGGCCGTCGAACTGGGCCTCGGCAAGGTCATCCCGCAGGAGTTCCTCCTGCATGCGCATCACTGGCTGATCCTGCACGGGCGCTATGTCTGCAAGGCCCGCAAGCCCGACTGCCCGCGCTGCCTGATCGCCGATCTGTGCCGCTTCGAGCCGAAGACCGGTACGCCGAACGCGGCGAAAGGCAAGCCGGCCAAGGCGTGAGGGGGTGCCGGATGTCGCTCCGGCACGGCGAAAGCCCAGGCTGGATCAGCCCCAGACAAACCACGCGGCCAGGCCGGCGGCGCCGACTCCGATCCGCCACCAGCCGAACGGCGCGAAACCGTGCCGGCTGACATAGCCCAGCAGGCCGCGAACCACGATGATGCCGGAAATAAGCGCCATCACGAAGCCGACGGCGATCAGCCCGGCGTCGTTCAGGTCGAGGACCTTGTAGTTCTTGTAGAGTTCATACGCGAAGGCGCCCGCCATCGTCGGCATGGCCAGGAAGAACGAAAATTCCGCTGCCGAGCGCTTGTCGGCACCCAGCAGCATGGCGCTGACGATGGTGGCACCCGAGCGCGAGACGCCCGGGATCATGGCGAGGCATTGGCACAGGCCGATGAGCAGGTACATCTGCAGAGGGAAGGCCGTCGCATCCGTGTACCGCGGCTCGACGCGGCGCTCGTCCATGGCGATTAGCACGAACCCGCCCACGATCAGCGCGATGCAGATCACCAGCGGATTGAACAGGACGCCCTTGATGAATCCATGCGCCAGCGCCCCGATGATCGCGGCCGGCAGGAACGCCAGCAGGACACCGGCGGCGAAGGTGCGGGCCGTGGGGTCGGTCGGCAGGGCGACGGCGATCTGCAGCAGCTTGCGGGTGTAGACGCCGAGCAGCGCCAGCACCGAGCCCAGCTGGATCAGCACCGCAAATGTCTTGTCGAACTGCTCGTCGGAAAAGCCTAGCCCGAGATAGCGCTCGGCCAGCAGCAGATGGCCGGTGGACGACACCGGCAGGAACTCGGTGAAGCCTTCCAGGACGCCCAGAATGGCGGCCTTGGCGAGCGCGATCATGTCCATGACGGCGTCCATGCCGGAGGGGCGGGGAGGGCGATTCGCGGAATCGGGTTGTCGGTAGCGCGCGACGGTTTTATACGGAGGCCCCGCAGCGCGCCACCCCGCGCCGGGCGCAGGCCACGGCCTCGCCCCGATCAGAGCCTTGAAAACGCTGCATGGCGACCCTGTACCACCATCCCCTGTGCCCGCATTCGCGCTTCATCCGGCTTGTGCTGGCGGAGTTCGGCCTTGAGCCCGACCTCGTCGAGGAGCGCGCCTTAGAGCGACGGCACGAGTTCCTGGTGCTGAACCCGGCCGGAACCACACCGGTATTTGTCGAGGACCAGATCGGCGTCGTGCCAGGCGCGGGCGTGATCGCCGAGTATCTCGACGAGACCCGGGGCCTGGCGCTGGGTGACCGGCGCCTGCTGCCAGCAAACCCCGGCGGACGGGTCGAGGTCAGGCGGCTGACTGACTGGTTCAACAGCAAGATGCATGACGAGGTCACAAACCCGCTCGTCACCGAGAAGGTGTTCAAGCGGTTCATGCCGTCAGAACTCGGCGGCGGGGCGCCCGATATGGCGGCGATCCGTGCTGCACGCAGCAACATCCGCTATCATCTTGGCTATGTGGGCTGGCTGATGGGCAGCCGGAACTGGCTGGCGGGCGACCGGCTGAGCTATGCCGACCTCGCGGCGGCGGCCCAGTTCTCGTCGGCCGATTACCTGGGCGATGTGCCGTGGAACGAGAGCGAGACGGCGAGAACCTGGTATGCGCGCATCAAGTCGCGCCCCTCGTTCCGACCGCTGCTGGCGGACCGGATCGCCGGCATGCCGCCGTCCGCGCACTACGCCGACCTCGATTTCTGACGGGCGACCGGCTGAAGGCCGACCTCGTGGCGACGGCCCGGCGCGAGGGGTTCGACAGCGTCAGGGTGACGACGCCCGACGCCATCCCGCAGGCGGCCGCCCAGCTCGCCGCCTATCTGCAGGCCGGCCACCACGGCACCATGGACTGGATGGCGGAAACCGCTGACCGGCGGGCCGATCCGCGGGCCCTGTGGCCTCAGGTGCGCAGCATCGTCATGCTGGGCGCCAGCTATGCGCCCGCAGACGACCCCCTGGCGTCACTGGCGCAGCCGGATCGCGCGACGATCTCGGTCTACGCCCGCTCGCGCGACTATCACGACGTACTGAAGGGACGCCTGAAGCAGGTCGGGAATCGATTGTCGGCCCGCAGCGGCGGCAAGGTGAAGGTCTTCGTCGACACCGCGCCGGTGATGGAGAAGCCGCTGGCCGCTGCCGCCGGCCTTGGCTGGCAGGGCAAGCACACGGTGCTGGTCTCGCGCAGCCACGGCTCTTGGCTGTTCCTCGGCGCCATCTTCACCACGGCCGAGCTGCCGGTGGACGCGCCCGGTCGCGACCATTGCGGCAGCTGCCGCCGCTGCCTGGACATTTGCCCGACCGACGCGTTCCCGGCACCCTACCAGCTCGATTCAAGGCGCTGCATCGCCTATCTGACCATCGAGCACGAGGGCCCCATCCCGCGCGCCCTGCGGCCGGACATCGGCAACCGCGTGTTCGGGTGTGACGACTGCCTGGCCGTCTGCCCCTGGAACCGCTTCGCTGAAGCCAGCCGTGATGCCAAGCTGGCGGCGCGTGCTGATCTCGCCGCGCTGCCGCTCGCCGAGCTGGCGGCGCTGGACGATGCCGGTTTCCGGGCGCGTTTCGCGACGACGGCGGTGAAGCGCACGGGCCGCGACCGCTTCGTGCGCAACGTGCTGGTTGCGATCGGCAACTCCGCCGATCGCTCGCTGGCCGGGTCAGCCCTGGCCTGCCTCGACGATCCCACCCCCGTGGTGCGCGGCGCCGCCGTCTGGGCCCTGTCCCGGCTGCTGCCGCCGTCCCGCTTCGCCGCCCTGCGTGATGCCCGTGCGTCCGCGGAGACCGATCTCGACGTGATCGCCGAATGGCAGGAGACCGCTCCGTGACCCAGGAGACCACCTCGTGACACTTGTCGTGCTCGGCTACGGCTATTCATCCGCCGCTTTCGTCGCCACCGTGCACGATCGCTTCGAGCGCGTCGTCGTCACTGTGCGCGGGCCCGACAAGGCCGCGCGGCTGGCGGCTGAAGGGCTTCAGGTTTGCCGTCTGGGGCCGGACGGCATGGATCCGTCACTGCCGCAGGTGATCGGCTCGGCGTCCGCCGTGCTGTCATCGATCCCGCCCGACAGCGCCGGTGACCCGGTGCTCGGCCGCGCGGAATTGGCCGCGGCGCTTGCCGGGGCGACCGGGCTGCGCTGGGTCGGCTACCTGTCGACCGTTGGCGTCTATGGCGATCATGGCGGCGGCTGGGTCGACGAGGACACGCCGGTGCGCCCGATCTCGCCACGCTCGGTCCAGCGTGTCGCCGCCGAGCAGGCCTGGCAGGTGCTGGGGGCGGGCAGCGGGCCGCCGGTCCACATCTTCCGTCTCGCCGGGATCTATGGGCCGGGCCAGAACGCGCTGGCCAACCTCGCCGACGGCACGGCCCGCCGCATCGTCAAGCCGGGCCAGGTGTTCAACCGCATTCACGTCGAAGACATCGCCCGGGCCCTTGCCGCGTCGCTGCAGCATCCGCAACCGGGCGGGGCGGTCTACAACGTCACTGACGACGAGCCAGCGCCGCCGCAGGACGTCGTGGCGCATGCGGCTGATCTCCTTGGCATGCCTGTGCCGCCCGACCTGCCGTTTGCCAGCGCCGAGCTGTCGCCGATGGCGCGCAGCTTCTATGGCGAGAACAAGCGGGTCTCCAACGCCAGGCTGCGCGCGCTGGGCTGGGTTCCACGCTACCCGACCTACCGCGAGGCGCTGGCAGGACTGCTTGCGGCAGGGGAGGGGCGCCGCTAGCGGATCAGCCGATCAGGCGGCGTGGCGCGTCGCTTCGGCACCGAAGTGGCCGATATAGCGCGGGTGGATCGCCTCCACGGGCAGCACGACAAGCACGTCGGTGGTGCCGAACTGCCGGTCGATCACGGCGCCGTCGCCGAAGGTGGCGCCGACACGCAGATAGCCCTTGATCAGCGGCGGCAGCGCATGCAGCGCCGTTTTCATGGACACGGCCTCGGGCGGCAGCAAGTTCATCGATACGTGCCGGCTCGAAAGGGCGCGAGCCCGCCACTTCGGCGCGGCCAGCGCATTGTGGTGCAGGAAGCTGAGCGGCATGGCGAGCGCCGCCGGGTCGGTGCCCTCGAAGCTGGCGCAGCCAAACATGGCGTCGATCTTGTGGCGGCGCACATAGGTCCAGATGCCGTGCCACAGCAACTCGACGGTGCGCTTGTCGCGGTAGGGGGCCAGAACGCAGGACCGGCCGAGCTCGAGGAACCGCTTGCCCGGATGCGCGGCCAGCAGCGGCGCGATGTCGTATTCGCCGGCGCTGTAAAACCCGCCATGGCGCTCGGCCACGTCTTGCCGCAGCAGCCGGTAGGTGCCGACGACGCGCGGCTTGGTGCGCTTGCCGGCCTTGCCGAACAGTTTGGCCGGGGCTGCGGTGTCGATGACGAGCAGATGGTCGCAGACCGCGTCGAACGGATCGATGTCGCGCCGCTTCAGGCGGGACATCATGTCGGGAATAGCTGCCATCTCGTCGAAAAAGACGCGGAAGCGCAGCCGCTGGGCGCGCTTCACATCCTTGCGGCCGCTCGCCAGCCGGACCTCGAGCGTGCCGATGCGTCCCAGAACCTCGCCGGTGCGTTCGCCCGGCTCGCGTGGCCGGAACCCCTGCGGCAGCAGGATCGCGCGTGATCCGCGCTGCAGGCCTTCGAGGACTCGCGCCGAAAGACTCGCCCGCGCCGATTCAGGCCCGGTCGGTCGTGACGGAATGAACATGGGAGTGTGCCTCGCAGCGGCGCTTGGCGCCGGTTTGATGAGCACCACATCAGTGCGACATAAGTGTGACTATGTGACGAATACGTGACCGAGGTCACCGCGATGGCGCCGGCTGTGGTCAAGCAACCCGCGCGGCCGTCAGCGTCCCGCCAAGCGCTGCGACGAGACCGGCCTCGTCGATGGGCTTGGCCAGCGTGTCGTCCATTCCAGACGCAATGGCGAGGCGCCGGTCCTCCTCGAACGCGTTGGCAGTCAGTGCCACGATGCGCAGCCGGGTCCGTCCATGCGCGGCCTCGATCTCGCGGATGCGCCGCACCGCCTCGTGGCCGTCGAGTCCGGGCATGCGCACATCCATCAGCACCAGGTCGAAATCCGGGGTCTCGCCGTCGACGCAGGCCTGGAACCGCGCCACCGCCTCGATGCCGTTGCGCGCCAGGGTCACGGTGGCGCCGTTGCGCTGCAGCAGGCGCGTGGCCAGAAGCGCGTTGATCTCGTTGTCCTCGGCGAGCAGCACCGACAGCGCTTGGGGTGCCTGCGACCTGCCGTCCTGCGGTATGGCCTCGGCTCGCTCCGGCGAGGCCTCGACCTGCGGCGAAAGCCGTGCCGCCAGCGAGTGCTCGCGCACCGGCTTGACCAGATAGGCATCGAATCCGGCTGCTCCCGGAGGCCCGAAGGCGCGGCGTTCGAACGGCGACAGCAGCACGATGCGCGTCGTCACGCCGTTGGCCTTGGCGGCGGCGGCCAGGGTGCGCGCGTCGTCCTCGCCGATGGCGCCGTCGACGATCAGCACGCCGGGCCGCTCTGCCTCGAGGATCTCCTGCGCGCGCAGCAGGTCGCCGACGGTGCGGGCCGTGGCGCCTGCGTCGGACAGGCGTCGCGCCAGGAAGGGTGCCTCATAGGGCGAGCGCGAGACGACGAGGACGCTGCGTCCGTCCAGCAAGGCCTGCGTCATGAGCTGCGAGCCATCAGCGACAGCCTTGAACGGCAGCGCAAAGGCGAAGGTCGATCCCTCGCCGGGCGTGCTCGCCACGGTGAGTTCGCCGCCCATGCCGGCGACCAGGCGCCGCGAGATGGCGAGCCCCAGTCCGGTACCCCCGTGGCGGCTCGACGCAGATCCGTCGGCCTGCTCGAACTCCTCGAAGATCCGCCCGATCCGGTCGGCCGGGATGCCGACCCCGGTATCGGCAATCTCGAACCGCACCATGCCTCCGGGAGCCGCCGTGACGCGCAGGCCGATGCCGCCCGCATCGGTGAACTTCACGGCGTTGCCGGCGAGGTTGGTGAGAACCTGGCGCATCCGCGCCGCATCGCCCATCAGCCGTCGCGGCACGGTAGCGCCGATATAGGACGCGATCTCGATGCCCTTGCCCTGCGCCCGTGGCGCGAGGAGTTCGACGGTCCCCTCCACCAGCGCGGTCAGGTCGAACGGCTCATAGGACAGCTCCAGCTTGCCGGCCTCAATCTTCGAGAAGTCGAGGATCTCGTCGATGATCGACAGCAGCGCCTGGCCGGAGGTCTTCACCGCCTGCACGTAGGTCGTCTGCTCGGCGTCGATCCGCGTGCCCAGCAGCAGGTCGGCCATCCCCAGCACACCGTTCAGCGGTGTGCGGATCTCGTGGCTCACCGTTGCCAGGAAGCGGGATTTGGCCTCGCTGCCGGCCTCGGCCCGGGCCCGCGCCTCGGCGAGCGCACCTTCGGCCCGGCGCCGGTCCGTGACATCGCGGCCGACGGCCTGGATCTCGGTCTCGCCGCGGGCGCTGCGCACCGGCGTCTGGATCCATGAGACCCAGCGCAGGCCAGGCCCCGCCTCGATCGCCTGGTCATAGCTGAGCGAGCCATCCTGCCGCGGCTCGCGATGCTGGGTCTCGACGGCCGGGATCGCATAGGTGGTGCCGAGCAGTGTTTCGCGCGGCCGGTCGGCCATGGCAGCGAACGCCTCGTTCACATAGGTCAGCCGGCCGAAGCCGTCGCGGCGCAGGATCAGGTCGTCCTGGCCCTCGATGAGGCTGCGATAGCGCTCCTCGCTCTCGCGCAGCTCCCACACCTGGTCCTGAAGCTGCTCATTGGCGGCTTCAAGTGTTGCTGCGCGGCGTTCGAGCACCGCGGTGCGGCGCTGGGCCGCCCAGGCCAGCACTACGGCGCCGAGCGCCGACATAGCCAGCGCTCCCCTCGCGAACATTAACGCCAGAGACGACTCGACACCGGTCATGGCCCGCTCCCTTGCCGGAAACCGTGGCACGGCAGCCGTTGACAAAGAGTTCGGAGAAATTGATGAAAACTCTAAACATCTTGCCGGCCGGCGAGGCCGCGGGCCCGGTAGGACAGCGCTTCGGCGACATGGGTGCGGCTCGTGGCGGTGCTGCCGGCGAGATCGGCGAGTGTGCGCGACACCTTCAGCACCCTGTGATAGCTGCGGGCCGACAGCCGCATGGTGCCGGCGGCCTCGCGAAGCAACGCGACCGCACCGGCGTCGGCCCCGACGACAGCGTCGAGTGCACCGGCCGGGCATGCGGCATTGCTGCCGACGCCCACCAGCCCCAGCGCAGCGTAGCGCCGCTGCTGCCGTAACCGGGCCGTTGCAACGCGGGCCGCAACCGTCCGTGAATCCTCGGCGCTGGCCGGCAGCAACAGATCGGCTGCGCTGACGGCCGGCACGTCCACTGCAAGGTCGATGCGGTCGAGCAGCGGACCGGACAGGCGCCCCTGGTAGCCCGCCATGCAGCGCTCCACCTGTCCGCGCGGGCAGGCATAGCCGGGATCGCTGGCATGGCCGCAGCGGCACGGGTTCATCGCCGCCACCAGCTGGAAGCGGGCCGGATAGACGACGCGCCGGTTGGCCCGCGCGATGCTGACGGAGCCGGTCTCCAGCGGTTGCCGCAGGCTGTCCAGCACCGGCGGCTGGAACTCCGGCAGCTCGTCGAGGAACAGCACGCCATGATGGGCGAGCGAGATCTCGCCAGGTCGTGCCATGGAGCCGCCGCCGACGAGGGCCGGCATCGAGGCCGAATGGTGCGGCGCCCGGAACGGCCGCCGGTCGGTGAGCGCGCCGCCGGCCAGCGCGCCCGCCACCGAGTGCACCATCGACACCTCGAGCAGCTCCTGTGGTGTCAGCGGTGGCAGGATGCCGGGCAGACGCATCGCCAGCATCGACTTGCCGGAGCCGGGCGGGCCGCAAAAGAGGAGGTTGTGACCGCCTGCTGCTGCAATTTCGAGCACCCGTTTGGCGCTCTCCTGGCCGCGGATGTCGGCGAGGTCTGGCCCACCGGAGGGCGCCTCGCGGACGGCCGGGAGCGGGCGTCCCAGCACCTGTGTGCCGCGCACATGGTTCGACAACTGGATCAGCGAGCGCGGCGCCACGACCGGCTGGTCGGCGGACGCCCAGGCCGCCTCGGGCCCGCAGGCGGCCGGACAGACAATGCCGAGATCGCGCCCATGTGCCGCGATCGCCGCCGGAAGGACGCCCGCCACCGCGGTGATGGAACCGTCCAGCGCCAGTTCGCCGAGCACGACGAAGCCGTCCAGCGCGTCGCCGGGAATGGCGCCGATCGCCGCCATCACGGCGAGCGCGATCGGCAAATCATAGTGGCTGCCCTCCTTGGGCATGTCTGCCGGCGCCAGGTTGACGGTGATGCGCCGCGCCGGCAGCGCCAGACCGGAGGCGGCGAGCGCCGCCCGCACCCGCTCGCGGGATTCGCCGACGGTCTTGTCTGCCAGGCCGACCAGTGTGAACGCCACGCTGCCCGGCATGATCTGCACCTGGACGTCGACCGGCACCGTCTCGATGCCTTCGAACGCCACCGTCGCGACACGGCTCACCATCCGCGGCCCCGTCTGCGCCAAGCACTGCCGCGCCAAGAACTGCCGCGCCAAGAACCGCCGCGCCAGGTCTGCAGCCGGCCCCGCGCGGGCCGCCGGGGACGCAGGCCGGACGTAGACCAGAGGGCACCATGGGACACGGTTGAAGTGTCTTGGCCGCCCGCCGCTGCGTCTACGAACCTGCGCGGGTGCCCCGATCTTCAAGCTACCCAAGGTGGCGGACCTCGGTGCCAGGATTGCGAGCCCCGGCGATCCGCCCGGGTGTCATCATCCCGAGCGGCCAGGAACCGCTTGCCGACCCCGCCTGCGCCGGCCCGCGACCGGCTTCCGCCGGACGTGGCGCGGTGTCGCGCGCAACCGTCGCTTGGAAAACACGGGGGCGACTGCTATCTCCCGCCTATGGCCAAGCACCCCATTGACAGCATCCGCAATTTTTCCATCG
>JBEIIL010000113.1:0-12649 GCA_040380755.1 Methylobacteriaceae bacterium
GGTCACGGCCGCCGCCAGCAGCACCAGTCCGGCGGGGGCAGCCGGCACACCGGCGCTCGGCCCTGATGATCGTGCCGCCGCCAGCCTCGGCGGCGGCGGGGCCGGGACCAGGAGGGCCGCGACGGCGGTCGCCGCCGCAGCGGCGCTGAGCAGGGCGATGATCGACCACGGGGCCAGCACGGTGAGGACCCAGCCGGCGCCGAGATTGGCGGCGGCGAAGGCCAGCGACCCCCAGAGCCGGATGCGGCCATAGTCGCGCTCTGCGGTGTCGCGATCTCGCAGGATGCGCAGGGTCAGGGCATCGGTGAGGGCGATCAACGGCCCCTGCGCAAGGGCGACCAGGGCAATGACCGCCACGATCGCGGCAAAGCCGCTGGCGAGGCCGAACAGGGCCGTGCCGATGCTGACGGCAACCGCGCAGGCGATCAGCGTGCCCCGCAGACGCCCCGTCTCGTCGGCCAGGGCCGTGACAAGGGGGTTGGCGACGATGCGCAGCACCAGCGGGACCGCGAGCACGATCCCGATTGCGGCATCGTCGAGGGCCTGCGACCGCAGCCAGAGCGGTAAGAACGGCAGGTTGATGCCGAGTTCGAAGAACAGTGCCGCGTAGAGCAGCGTCAGCGGCAGGCCGGTCCGATGCGTCACGCGGTTCGCGACGGGGCCAGCCGTCTGACAGCGGGACGCTGCACCAGTCCTTGCTCGGGGAGGCCGAAGCACGGCGTCGGCTGGTTGACCAGCGCGATCTCGCGCGCCTCGCTGGGGCTGACGCCGAACTCGCGGCGGAAGGCCCGGCTGAAGGTCGAATGGTCGGCGAAGCCGGTGCTGAGCGCGATCACGTTGACCGAGCGCATGTCGGCCGGGTCGCTGAGCCGTGCCATGGCGTGGTTCAGGCGCTCGCGCTGGATGAAGGCGGTGACACCGCCGCTGGGCTCGAACAGGCGATAGAGCTTCGACCGCGACACGGCGAGAAGCTGGCCGAGCTGCAACGGCCCGAACTCCGAAGCTGCCATGTTGTCGCGCACCACCTGGCGGGCGCGCTCGAGCATCAGGGCACTCAGCGGCGCCTCGGTACCGCGCATCCGGTCAGGCAGCGGCGCAAGACATGCCGCCACCAACAGCCGTGTCGGCTCGGACAGCGCGTCGGCCTGCTCCTGCGTCATCATGGCGATGTTGCGGGCCAGGCCCGATATGTAGTCCGCCAGCAGCTGCGCCATCGGCGGGGCAAGGATCATGTCGTGGGCCGCGTCGAAGTCCCGGCTGTCGCGCGCCGGGCCGCTGCGCGGCAGCATCAGGGTGAGGACCTCGCCGTCACGACCGCGCCCCTCGAAGGGCAGGGCGAGCGACCGGAACGAGACGGTCGCCTGCGAGGACCGGTCCGCCGGCCTGGCGACGACGACGCACCAGTCGTCGCAATGGCTCTTCGGCCTGTGGCGCCAGGCCCGTGCCGGTGCATCCGCCAGCGAGTACCGCGACAGCGTCACATCGCCCAAAGACCACCGCTCCGCGTCAGCCGGAAACTGCAGCACGGGCTCGTTGGCAGGCGTGAGCTCGACCACGGCCGACAAATGGCCGCGCCAGGCCTCGAACTGGTCCAGGGGGCGCTCGAGACGGGTCGAGAACAGGAGGCGTTTCGCCGGGACCGGTCCGTCCGACGACGGGGTTTCACGCGGATCCATCGGCCTCATGATGTCTTTGCTCCGTCCCTGTCGCGCACCTGCGGTGGCGTCCTTGCGTGGTGCCGGCAATGGCACGACCGCACGGTTCGACGTTAAATTCGTGTAAACCATCATAAAGGTCATTGTGACCGATATCAAACTGAGGGAGTCAGTTTGATGACGCTGCCTGGAACACCAGGATCGGGGCCGACACCACCATCCCGGCGGCCGAGCCCAGGGCCTCCGCCGGCGACAAGACATCGACCGACTGGTCGGTGATGACCTGGCCGCGGATCAGCCGATCGCCGATCAGCCGCACGACCGTGGGGCTCTGTGCGTAGAGGTCGTGGTTGATCCGGTCATTGGACTGGAGGGCGGTGAGGTCGAGCACGGTGACGCCCTTGAGACCGCCAATCTGGGCCTGATATTCCTCGCGGCCGGCATCGATGGAGCCAAGCCGGGTCATGCCGCGCGTCAGGAAGCTCGACAACTGCAGGGCCCTGTCGGTGCTGGCGACGAACAGCGTGATCTGCGGCCGGCGCGGGCCCATGTCCTCGACCTGGCGGCGGAACACGCCGACATCGAGATCGGGCGAGGCAAGGATCAGGTTGCGGAGCTTTGTTGGCGTTCCGCCCGGTTGCAAAGCCAACTGGCGGACGGCCTCGACGGCGACCCAGCTGCCGAGCGAGTGCGCCAGCAAGGTGATCTCCCCGACCTTCGGCGAGGCTGCTGCGGTTTGAAGCAGCCGGGCGAGATCGGAGCGCGAATAGGTGGCGTTGTCGTTGTCGCGCTTGTAGTCGAGCAGCCGGCCGCGGGACGGCCAGGAGAACAGCACCGGTGCCGCCTCCGCATCAGAGTCATAGGCCAGCTGGGCGAAGCGGAACACGGCGCGTTCGAAGCTGGTGTTAAAGCCGTGCACGAACACGAACACCCGGCGCTTCTTCGCGCCGCGCTGGTCGAACCAGGCGCGCGTCTGCGTCTCGTCCAGGCGGTTCACGGATGTCACGGTGAAATCGGTCGCCGGATTGCCGGGCGCGGAGCGCGGCCATTGCAGCGTCCCGACCTCGCGGCCGGGCGGCACCGAGACCGCGATGCTGGCGAAGGACACCCCGTCGCCACGCTCGCCGGTGAACAGCACTGCCGGGTCGTCGGCCACGGCGCGCGTCGTCGCGGCCAGCATTTCCACCTTCGGCGCCCCTGCGAGCGGCGCCACCGGCGCCAGAAGCCCTTCGGTCCGCGTGGCGCAGCCGGCAAGGAGGCCAGAAAGCGACAGGACGATTGCAAGCTGACGACCTGAACATCGCCACCCGCTGTCCATGCGCCACTGGCCCGCTCGCCCGGTCACCATTGCCACCAACCCCGCATCCGCTCCCGGCGTGGCACTCACGTGCCGGATCAGAACCGCCAGATCAGCGGCACGAAGAACACCGAGACCAGGAAAAACCAGATCAGCAGCGGCAGGCCGAGCTTCCAGTAGTCGCTGAAGGTGTAACCGCCGGGGCCCATCACCATCAGGTTGGTGGGCGTGGCGATTGGCGTCAGGAAGGCGCCGGCGGCGGCAACGGCGATGCTCATCAGCACGGGCCGCGGCGAAATGCCGAGACTCTGGGCGGCGGCGACGCCGATCGGGATGACGATCAGGGCCGTGGCCGTGTTGCTGATCAGCTGCCCCATGACGGCGGTGAGGATGAACAGCCCGGCGAGCAGCGCCAGCGGCCCGGCATCGCCGACCAGGGTCACCAGTGACTCAGCCATCAGGCGGGCGGCGCCGGTATGCTCCATGGCGGTGGAGAGCGGCATCATGGCGCCGACCAGGATCACGGTCGTCCAGTCGATGGCACGGTAGGACTGCTCGACCGACATCACGCCCGTGAGGATCAGCGCGCCGGCGGCGAGCAGCCCGGCGATGGCGGGCGGCACGAGGCCGGTGGCGAGCAGCAGCACCATGACGGCGAGGATCACGATCGCCTGCTTGGCACCCATGCCGAGCGGCACGGCCTGCCGGCGGATGACGTCCGGCGAGTTGACGACGAGCACGTCGGGGTCATTCAGGCGCACGTCGAGCGCCTTCCAGGTTCCCTGCAGCAGCAGCGTGTCGCCGGCCTGCAGCACGGTCTCGCCCTCGCCCAGCGTCGCCTCCTGCCGCTGCACGGCGATGATCATCAGGTCGCCGCTTTCGGTGACCATGCCCTGGAACACCGCCTGGCCGATCAGCGCCGAACGCGGCGGGATCATCACCTCGGCGAGGCCGGAGCTGCGGTTGAACAGGCTGTCCTCGACGCCGCCACCGTCGGCATCCTCGCGGAAGGCGAGATGCATCTCGGTGGCGAAGGCGGCCGCCGCCTCGGCGTCGCCACGCAGCAGCAGGCTGTCGCCGGCGGCAATCGTGTCGCGGCGCAGCGGGGCAGCGGCCGGATCCTGGACGCCGACCAGCTGGAGGTTGCCGCGGCCGGCGAGATCGACGCTGCCCGGCGCCTGGCCGACAAGCGCCGAGGTCGGGCGGACGCGCATCTGGAACAGGCCGGCGCTGAGGCCATACTGCTCCACCAGCGTGCGGGCATGCAGGCTGAAATCGGCCGGCATCGCGGGGCCGTTGCGCTTGGGCAGGAGCCGCTCGCCGAACAGCACGATGATGGCCAGCGTGCCGACGAGCAGCGGGATGCCGACGATGGTGAACTCGAAAAAGCCGAAGCGCGACAGGCCTGCATCGACCGACGCATTGCTGACCAGCACGTTGACCGGCGTGCCGGTGAGCGCCAGCAGCGAGCCGGCATGGGCGGAGAAGACCAGCGGCATCAGCAGCTGCGATGTGTGACGCCGCAGCCGCACGGCCATCACGACGACGACGGGCAGCAGCGCCGCCACGGCGCCGTTGACGCTGATCAGCGCGGTCAGCAGCGCCACCAGCAGGCCGGTGAGCACCAGCAGCCGGGTGCGGCTGTCGGCGCCGGCGCGGGTGATCAGCTGCTGGCCCGCCCAGGTGGTGACCCCGGTGCGCTCGAGACCGGTGCTGACGACGAACAGCGAGGCGATGAAGATGACGGCGGGATCGCCGAGACCGGCCATCGCCTTGGCGAGTGGCAGGACGCCGGTGGCCCACAGGGCGACCGCGACGCCCATGGCGATGATCACGACCGGGACCCTGTTCGTGACGAACAGGACGACGGCAGCGGCGATGATCAATCCCGTCAGGGCAATTGGGCTCACGCGTTGGTCCCCCGGCTGACTTGCATGCGAGTCGTTGTTGCCGCGGCCCGGCCCCGCTCCGGGAGCGATGCGCCGCCGCGGATCGCGGCAGTGCCTGGCATCGTCAACGGACGGCACCATTGCGAACGACCTAGCATTGGCGGGTTTGCGGCCTGAAGAGCCCAGAATCCCAGATTGTGCACGTCGTCCCAGACTTGGCCCGCCGCCGCGGCCGGGCAATTCCGCGGCACGGCGGCTCGACAGGTGGCCCGGGAGTGCTATTCAGGCTCTTCGCCTGCGAAACTGCCGACCCCAGAAACCGCCCGAGGTCCCATGCCGCCGCCTGCCAACCTGTTCAAGCGCGCCCTCGCGGAGGGCCGGCAGCAGATCGGGCTGTGGTGCAGCCTGCCCGGGGCCTATACGGCCGAGGCCGTGGCCGGCTCGGGGTTCGACTGGCTGCTGTTCGACACCGAACATTCGCCCGGCGACCCGCTGACGGTCCTCGCCCAGCTGCAGGCGGTGGCGCCGTATCCGGTCACCGCCATCGTCCGGCCGGCCAGCAATGACGCGGTGCTGATCAAGCGTTTCCTCGACCTCGGCGCCCAGACGCTGCTGATCCCCTATGTGCAGGACGCCGCAGAGGCCCGCGCCGCCGTAGCGGCCATGCGCTACCCGCCGGATGGCATTCGTGGCGTTTCCGGTGTCACGCGGGCGACCCGCTTCGGGCGGATCCCCGACTATGGCCGCACGGCCCACCAGGAGTTGTGCCTGCTGGTCCAGATCGAGACCCGTGAGGCGCTCGACAACCTCGAGAGCATCGCCGGCGTAGACGGCGTCGACGGCGTGTTCATCGGCCCGGCCGACCTTGCGGCCAGCCTTGGCCATGTGGGCGAGCCGGGCCATCCGGCGGTGACGGCGCTGATCGAGGCGGCCGTCGGGCGCATCCGCGCCTGTGGCAAGCCGGCCGGCATCCTGACGCCCGATCCAATCTTCGCGGCCCGGTGCATCGAACTCGGTACCCTGTTCACCGCCGTGGGCGTCGATGCCGCGATCCTGGCGCGGTCGACCGAGGCTTTGGCGCAGCGGTTCAGCCGTGGCTGAACGCGGGCACGGGCGGGCTTGCGGAGGGCTGCGGACATGACCCGTCGCGTCGGGCTGGCGCATCTCACGGTGTTGCCGCTGGCGCCGCCGGAGATGATCGCGGTGGCGGCGCGGACCGGCTACGACGCCGTGGGCCTGCGGCTGATCGCCGTGACGGCCGACAGCCCCGGCTATCCGCTGATGCACGAGCCGGCGATGCTGCGCGACACGCTCGCGGCCTGCGCACAGACCGGCGTCGCGGTCTCCGACATCGAGTTCGTCAAGATCACGCCGGAGCTCGACGTGGCCGCGCTGGAGGGCTTCGTCGCCACGGGCGCAAGGCTCGGAGCCCGCCATATCATCGCGGCGCCCTATGATTCCGAGCCAGCCCGGCTGGCCGACACGCTGGGGCAGCTGTCCGACCTCGCGGTCCGTCATGGCCTCCAGGTCGTGCTCGAGTTCTTCCCGTGGACGGTGGTTCCCGATCTCCCGTGCGCCACCCGGGTGGTGGAGGCGGCGGGGCGGGCGGATCTCGGCATCCTGGTCGACACACTGCATTTCGCCCGCTCCGCCAGCACGCTGGAGCAGCTCGCTGCGGTACCGGCGGGGCGGCTGCCCTTCGTCCATGTCTGCGATGCCGAGGCGGCGATCCCGGCCACGACCGAGGGCCTGCTGCACACCGCGCGGGCCGAGCGCCTGCCGCCGGGCGAGGGCGGGCTGCCGATCAGCGCGATCCTGTCCGCGCTGCCGCCGGACATCCCCATCGCTCTGGAAGTGCCGATGCTGGCGCTGATGGCCGAGGCCGGGCCCGAGGCGGTTGCGCTCAGGGCCCGCGAGGGGCTACGCCGCACCTTCGGGATGTGAGCCAGCCGGGTGGTCGCCCTGTCAGGGCAGGCCCGATCCGGCGGCGTCCCGGTGAGGCTGCTGCCAGGTGGATGCGGCTGGGCTATGGTCGTCCGACCCTTGGCGGTGCTGTCCGCCACCCCTTGCGGAGAGCCGCCGTGACGTCCCGACCAGAGCTGCTGCAGCGTGCGGACTACCGCTATTTCCGCGTCATTCCCACCCGCTGGATGGACAATGACGTCTACGGGCACGTCAATAACGTCGTTTACTACTCGTATTTCGACACTGCGGTGAACGGCCATCTGATCGAGGCCGGCGTGCTCGACATTGCCCGCAGCCCGGTCATCGGCCTCGTCGTCGAGACCCAGTGCCGCTTCGCGGCTTCGCTGGCCTTCCCCGAGACGGTGACGGCGGGGCTGCGCGTCGCGCATCTGGGCCGAAGCTCGGTGCGGTACGATATCGGCCTGTTCAGTGACCGCGCCGAGGCGGCCGCGGCGCAGGGCCATTTCGTCCACGTCTATGTCGACCGCGCGACCCAGACGCCGGTGCCGATCCCCGATCCGGTCCGCGCCGTGCTGGCGACGCTGCTGCCCGCGGATGTCCCAGGCTAGGGCGCGCCCATCGTGACGACGTGGCGGACGACCTCGCCGCGGTCGAGCCTGTCGAAGGCGGCGTTGATCTCGTCCAGCGGTCCCGTGCCCGACAGCAGGCGGTTCACCGGCAGCCGTCCGGCCTTGTAGAGCGCGATATAGGCGGGGATGTCGCGCGAGGGCACGCAGCTGCCCATATAGGCGCCGCGCACGGTGCGCTCCTCCGCCACCATGCCGACGGCCGGAATGGCGAACTGGGTGGTGGGCGAGGGCAGGCCGCCGGTCGCCGTGGTGCCGCCGCGCCGGGTGACCGCATAGGCGAGGTCGAAGGCGCGCGATGCTCCGGCCAGTTCGATGGCGACATCGACGCCGCCACCGGTGCGCTCGCGGATCAACCGCACGGCGTCCGGGTCGGTCGCCAGCACCGTGTCGGTGGCGCCCAGCTCGGCGGCGACGGCGAGCTTGCGGGCGTCGAGATCGACCGCAACGATGCGGCCGGCGCCGCTGGCAACCGCTCCGAGCAGGGCGGCGAGACCAACGCCGCCGAGGCCGACAATGGCGACGGACTGGCCGGGCCGGACGCTGCAGGTGTTCATCACCGTGCCGACGCCGGTCATCACCGCGCAGCCGAACAGGGCCGCCTCGACCAGCGGAATCTCGGGGTCGATCTTCACAACGGACCGGCGCGACACCACCGTGTATTCGGAGAAGGCGCAGACGCCGCAATGGTGGTTGGCCGTGCCATCGTCGCAGGTGATGCGGCGGGCGCCCGACAGCAGCGTGCCGGCGGCGTTGGCGGCGTTGCCGGGCTCGCACAAAGCGGCGCGGCCGTCGGCACACATCGGGCAGTGGCCGCAGATCGGCACGAAGGACATGACCACATGGTCGCCGCGGGCGAGGTCACCGACGCCCGGGCCGACCTCCTCGACCACGCCCGAGGCCTCATGGCCCAGCGCCAGCGGCAGCACGCGCGGCCGGTCGCCATTGATCACCGACAGGTCGGAGTGACAGACGCCCGCCGCCGCGATCCTGATCAGCACCTCGTCATGCCCGGGCGGCGCCAGCGTCACCGTCTCCACAGACAGCGGCTTCGAGTCGGCATAGGGCCGGGCCAGGCCCGACTGGCGGAGGATGGCAGACCTGACGCGCATGCTGGGGATCCTTCGTTGGGGCGGTCGTGCGATGCTTTCGACGATCGGTCCGAACCGTTTCAGACTGTTCGGTTGCCGTCCATCGCCTCAGCCGTGGCGGACGACAAGGGTCTTCATGGCGGAGAGGTCGTAGAGCGCCTCGAAACCCTTCTCGCGGCCGTGGCCGGATTTCTTCATGCCGCCGAAGGGCAGCTCGATGCCGCCGCCGGCGCCGTAGCCGTTGACGAAGAGCTGGCCGGCGCGGACCTTGCGGGCGACCCGGAGCGCGCGCGATCCGTCGCCCGACCAGACGCCGGCGACGAGCCCGTAGGCCGTGCCGTTGGCCAGCCTGACCGCCTCGGCCTCGTCGTCGAACGGCATGGCAGCGAGGACGGGGCCGAAGACCTCCTGCTGCACCAGCTCGGACGCTGGATCGGCCCCGACATACAAAGTCGGCAGCACGTAGAAGCCGGCGGCGGGAACGTCGGGCGCGATGCGGCCGCGGGCCAACACGCGGGCGCCGGCCGTCTCGGCGCGGTCGAGCATGGCTGCGATGCGCTGGCGCTGGCCTTCGCTGATCACCGGGCCGAGGTCGAGGTCCATCTCCGGCGTGCCGGCGGTGATGGTGGCGAAGCGGGCGGCGAGATCGGCCATGAACCGGTCCCAGATCCGGCGCTCGACCAGCACGCGCGAGCCGGCCGAGCAGGTCTGGCCGGCGTTCTGCACCACCGCGGCGGCGACGGAGGCGACGGCGGCGGCGAGATCGGCATCGCCGAAGACGATCTGCGGCGACTTGCCGCCGAGCTCGAGCGTGCAGCCGATGTGGTTGCGGGCGGCGGCGGACTGCACCAGCGTGCCGACCTCCGGGCTGCCGGTGAACGAAATGAAGTCGATGCCCGGATGGGACGCCAGCGCTGCGCCGGCCTCCTCGCCCAGTCCCGGGACGACGTTGAGGGCGCCCTCGGGAAAGCCGGCCTCGGCCGCCAGCTCGGCGAGGCGCAGCGGCACCAGGCAGGCCTCCTCGGCGGGCTTGACGACGGCGGCGTTGCCCATGGCCAGCGCCGGCGCCACGGTGCGGCCGAACATCTGGCCGGGATAGTTCCACGGGATGATGTGGCCGGTGACGCCCAGCGGCTCGTACAGCGTCGTGACCAGATAGCCGTCGAGGAAAGGGATGGTCTCGCCGTGGATCTTGTCGGCGGCGCCGCCGTAGTATTCGAAGTAGCGGGCCACCGCGACGACGTCGGCGCGGGCCTGGCGCATCGGTTTGCCGGTGTCGCGGGCCTCCAGCCGCGCCAGCCCGTCGGCATGGTCCTCGACGAGGCGGCCGAGGCGCGACAGCAGCCGGCCGCGCTCGGTGGCGGTCAGCCGGCTCCAGGCGCCGGTCTCGACGGCGCGGCGTGCTGCTGCCACTGCGAGGTCGATATCGGCGGCGTTGCCGGCAGCCAGGCTTGCGAAGGCGGTGCCCTCGGCCGGGGCGACGACCGGGAGGGTGCGGCCTGACGCTGAGGGCCGCCAGGCATTGTCGACGACGATGCCCTGTGCGGACGGCAGGGCGACGGCGACCGTCATGGCGTGTTTTCTCCCGTGTCGTGCCCCGGCGCGGCGGGCAGGGCCCGGCGCCGGCAAAAACGCTTTGATTCCGTCTACACCTGATGGGACGGTCTGCGCTATAGGATCGCGACCGGGAGGATGCCGGACGATGGACGGCAGCGTGGATTGGCAGGACTGGGTCGGGCGCAGCGTCGCCGCCTACGCGACGGGCGGGCTGGCGATGCAGGCCGAGGCGTTGATCGCATGAACCGCCCGCTGGACGGATTCCTGGTGGTGGCGCTCGAGCAGGCGATCGCGGCGCCCTATTGCACCCGGATGCTGGCCGATCTCGGCGCACGCGTGATCAAGGTCGAGCGGCCGGACGGTGGCGATTTCGCCCGGGCCTATGACCGGCGGGCGCGGGGGCTGTCGAGCCATTTCGTTTGGTGCAACCGTTCGAAGGAGAGCATCGCGCTCGACCTGAAGCAGCCCGATGATCGCGCGGTGCTGGAGGCGATGCTCGGGCGCGCCGACGTGTTCGTGCAGAACCTCGCCCCCGGCGCCACGACCCGGCTGGGGCTGTCGGCGGCCGATCTGCGCATGCGATGGCCGCGGCTCGTCACCTGCGACATCTCCGGCTATGGCGCCGGCGGGCCGTGGTCGCAGCGCAAGGCCTATGACCTGCTGATCCAGGCGGAGGCGGGCTTCCTGTCCGTCACCGGCACGCCGGAGGCGCCCGCCAAGGCCGGCATCTCCGTGGCCGACATCGCGGCGGGCGTCGCCGCCCACAGCGCCATCCTGGCGGCGCTGCTGCGGCGGGAGCGGACCGGCGAGGGCGCGGCCCTCGACATCTCGATGCTGGAGGCCATGGTCGAGTGGATGGGCTTTCCGCTCTACTACGCGCTCGACGGCGCACCGCCGCCGGCCCGCGCCGGCGCCGGCCATGCCACGATCTATCCGTACGGGCCGTTTGCCACGGCCGACGGCATGGTGCTGTTCGGCCTCCAGAACGACCGCGAGTGGCAGAGCTTCGCCACAACCGTGCTGCTGCGGCCGGATTGGGCGGCTGATCCACGCTTCGTCGGCAATGAGGGCCGGGCCCGGCATCGTGGCATCCTGCAGGAGGTCATCGGACCGACGTTTGCGGCTTTGGCGACGGCGGATGCCGTCGAGCGGCTGGAGGCGGCCGGCATCGGCAATGGCCGCGTCAACACGCTGGCGGATGTCTGGCGCCACCCGCAGCTGGCCGCGCGCGATCGATGGGGCGAGGTTGCGACGCCAGAAGGGCCTGTCCCGAGCCTGCGCGCTGCGCCCGGCGGCGACTGGGCGGCGCGGCTGGACCCGGTGCCGGCGCTCGACGCCCATGGCCAGGCGCTTCGCGCCGAGTTTGCGCCTGCGCGTCGTTCGGGCGCACCGACGTGAGCGTGTGTCCCGTGTCGCCGTGGTGTCCCGCGCGACATCGTCCCGTCTGTTTCCCTGCCGTGCTGGAGTGCCTGCCGTGAGTGCCGTTGAGGATCCGTATGCCGCCCTGCGCGAGGCGGTGCGGGCGCTGTGCGCAAAGTTCCCGCCCGCCTATCACCGCGAGGTCGATGCGGCGCGCGGCTATCCGGAGGCCTTCGTGCAGGCCCTGACCGAGGCGGGCTGGCTGGCCGCCATGATCCCGGAGGCCTATGGCGGGGCCGGGCTCGGGCTCACCGAAGCCTCGGTCATCATGGAGGAGATCAACCGCTCGGGCGGCAATTCCGGGGCCTGCCACGGCCAAATGTACAATATGAGCACGCTGCTGCGGCACGGCTCGGACGAACAGAAGCGCACCTATTTGCCGAAGATCGCCAGCGGTGAGCTGCGCCTGCAATCCATGGGCGTGACCGAGCCATCAACCGGCACCGACACGACGCGGATCCGCACCACGGCGGTGCGCAAGGGCGACCGCTATGTCGTCAACGGCCAGAAAGTGTGGATCTCGCGGGTCCAGCATTCCGACCTGATGATCCTGCTGGCCCGCACCACGCCGCTCGACCAGGTGGCGCGCAAGGCGGACGGGCTGTCGATCTTCCTCGTCGACCTGCGCGACGCCATCGGCCACGGCATGGCGGTGCGGCCCATCGCCAACATGGTCAACCACGAGACCAACGAGCTGTTCTTCGACAATCTCGAGATCCCGGCCGAGAACCTCATCGGCGAGGAGGGGCGCGGCTTCCGCTACATTCTCGACGGGCTGAATGCCGAGCGCACGCTGATCGCGGCCGAATGCATCGGCGACGGCTACTGGTTCGTCGACACGGTGACGGCCTATGCCAAGCAGCGCGAGGTGTTCGGCCGGCCGATCGGCCAGAACCAGGGCGTGCAGTTCCCGATCGCCGAAACCTATATCGAGGTCGAGGCCGCCAATCTGATGCGGTTCGAGGCCTGCCGGCTGTTCGACGCACACCTGCCCTGCGGGGCGCAGGCCAATATGGCGAAATATCTGGCCGCCAAGGCGAGCTGGGAGGCGGCGAATGCCTGCATCCAATTCCACGGTGGGTTCGGCTTCGCCTGCGAGTACGATGTCGAGCGCAAGGTCCGCGAGACGCGGCTCTACCAGGTGGCGCCGATCTCCACCAACCTGATCCTCGCCTATGTGGCCGAGCAC
>JBEIIL010000114.1:0-12498 GCA_040380755.1 Methylobacteriaceae bacterium
AGGTCGGCGACGATCGCGTCGAGCACCGGGAAGCCGTCGCGCGTCACCCGCAGCCGGCCGGTCGGCGTGGTCTCGACGAGGCCTTCCCGCACCAGATCGCGGATCCGCGCCGGATCGAGCACCCGGCCCGACAGGCCGGTGTAGCGGGCAGGGTCGATGCCCTCGGCCAGCCTCAGCCCCATCAGCAGGAACTCGTCGCCTTCGGACTCGGCCGACAGGCGCTCGGCCTCGACCACGCCATGGCCCTCGGTCTCGACCCGCTCGAGCCAGGTTTCCGGCATCAGCGCCGTCGACAGCGCGAACCGTCCGGTCGAGGTGATCAGCCGCGCATGGGCCCCCGGGCCGACGCCCGCATACTCGCCATACCGCCAGTAGACGAGGTTGTGCCGGCACTCGGCGCCCGGCCGTGCATGGTTCGAGATCTCGTAGGCCGGCAGCCCGTGTCGCTCGCACACCTCTCGGGTCGTGTCGAACAGCGTCCGCGCGGTCTCGGCGTCGGGCACGATGAGCTTGCCGGCGTCGCGCAGCCGCTCGAACATCGTGCCGGGCTCGATGGTCAGCTGGTAGAGCGACAAATGCTCCGCCGCCCGGCCGATGGCCTCTGTCAGTTCCGCCGCCCAGGCCGCCGGCGTCTGCTCCGGCCTCGCATAGATCAGGTCGAACGAGAACCGGTCGAACACCGAGGCGGCCGTAGCCACGGCCGCCATCGCTTCCTCGGCCGTGTGCATGCGGCCGAGCGCCTTCAGGTCGGTGTTGTTCATCGCCTGCACGCCGAGCGATACGCGGTTGACACCCGCCTCGCGATAGCCACGCAGGCGTCCGGCCTCGACGCTCGTCGGGTTGGCCTCCAGCGTCACCTCGCAGCCGGTGGCGACGGGCCACTCGAAGGCGATTGCATCGAGGATCGACGCCACGGTGGAGGGCTGCATCAGCGACGGCGTGCCGCCGCCCAGGAAGATGCTGGTCACCACCCGCCCTGGCGCCATCTGCGCCTGGTGGGCGATCTCGCGCGCAAAGGCCTTGGCGAAGCGCGTCTCGTCGATACGCGACTGGCGCACATGGCTGTTGAAGTCGCAATAGGGGCACTTGGCCGCACAGAACGGCCAGTGGACATAGACCCCGAAGCCGGGATCCGCGAGCGAGGGAGCGATCATTGCTCAGGTGTGGGCATTTTGCGCTGCAAACGCAAGGTACCGCAGCGCACTCAATCGGCCAGGCAGACCTCGGCGAGGCGCAGGAACGCCCGCGCCCGGTGCGACAGGCCGAGCCCGTGCGGCGGCAGCCCGTGCTTCTCGACCCGGCTCATCTCGCCGAAGGTGCGGTCGAACCCGTCGGGCAGGAACATGGGATCGTAGCCGAAGCCGGCATCGCCGCGCGGCGGCCACACCAGCGTGCCGTCCACCCGGCCCTCCACGTCCTCGGTGTGCCCGTCCGGCCAGGCGATTGTCAGGGCGGAGATGAACCACGCCCCACGCTCGGCCGGCGTGAAGGCATCGCGCTCGCGAAGTGCCGCCTCGACCCGCTCCATCGCATGGGCGAAGTCCTTGCCAGGGCCGGCCCAGCGCGCCGAGTAGATCCCCGGCGCCCCCTCCAGCGCCGCCACGCACAGGCCGCTGTCGTCGGCGAGCGCCGGCAAGCCGGAGGCCGTGGCGGCGGCCAGAGCCTTAAGCCGCGCATTGGCCAGAAACGTCGTGCCGGTTTCCTCGGGCTCTGGAAGGCCGAGCTCCCCGGCGGAAACGGCAACCAGGCCGTGTGGCGCGAGCAGGTCGCGCATCTCCACGAGCTTGCCGGTGTTGTGGGTGGCGATGACGACCGTGCCGCTGAGCCTGCGTCCCATGCCGGTCTCCTGTTCAGCCGACGGCGAGCTTCTGCAACTCGACAAGACGGCCGATGCCGCTGCGCGCCAGCGCCATCAGCGCCAGGAACTCGTCCTGGGAGAACGGCTTGCCTTCGGCGGTGCCCTGCACCTCGACGATGCCGCCGCTGCCCGTCATGACGAAATTGGCGTCCGTCTGGGCGGCGCTGTCCTCCGCATAATCGAGGTCCAGCACCGGTGCGCCGGCGCAGATCCCGCACGAGACTGCCGCCACATGGTCCTTCAGCGCCGTGCCGGTGAGCATCGACCGGCCCTTCATCCACTGCAGGCAATCGTGCAGCGCCACCCAGCCGCCGGTGATCGAGGCCGTGCGCGTGCCGCCATCGGCCTGCAGCACGTCGCAGTCGATGACGATCTGCCGCTCGCCGAGCGCGGTCAGGTCGACCACAGCGCGCAGCGAGCGCCCGATCAGCCGCTGGATCTCCTGGGTTCGGCCCGATGGCTTGCCGCTCGTCACCTCGCGCCGGGTACGCTCGTGCGTCGCCCGCGGCAGCATCGCGTATTCGGCCGTGACCCAGCCCTTGCCGGTGCCGCGCAGCCATGGCGGCGCCCGCTCCTCCAGCGAGGCGGTGCACAGCACATGCGTCTCGCCGCACTTGATCAGGCAGGAGCCTTCGGCATAGCGGGCGACACCCCGCTCGAGGCTGATCTTGCGCAGGGCGTCTGAGGCACGGTTGGCGGCACGCATGGCGTCTCCTGTCGCGACGGTCTGGCGCGTTCTAGGGCGGCGGGAGCGGCGCCGCAAGCGCGCGCCTTGCGCGCCGGCAGCACCATACCCACACTTGAGACATGACTCTCACTCCGGACAGGCCGACAATGGGCAGCATGACGGGGCGCGACGGCAGGCCATCTGGCCAAAGACTGCTGGTGGAGATCAACGACCGGTCGCGCGAAATCTTTCGCCGCATCGTCGAGAGCTATCTGGCAACCGGCGAACCGGTGGGTTCGCGCAACCTCTCGCGCGTTCTGCCGATGACCCTGTCGCCGGCCTCGGTTCGCAATGTCATGACCGACCTCGAATCGGCCGGGCTGATCTACGCCCCGCACACCAGTGCCGGCCGTCTGCCGACGGAGGCCGGCCTGCGCTTCTTCGTCGATGCGATGCTGGAGGTCGGCGCTGTCTCAGCCGAGGACCGCGCCCGCATCGAAGCCGAGGTCAAGGCCTCTGGCAAGCAGATGACCACCGACGCCATCCTGGCCGAGACCACCGCGATGCTGTCGGGCCTGTCGAGGGGCGCCGGTGCCGTCGCCACCCACAAGGCCACCAGCCGGCTCAAGCACATCGAGTTCGTCCGCCTCGATGTGGGCCGCGCGCTGGTGGTGCTGGTCAGCGAGGACGGATCGGTTGAGAACCGCATCGTCGAGCTGCCGCCCGGGCTGCCGGCCTCGGCCCTGATCGAGGCGTCGAATTATCTGTCGGCGCGCATCCGCGACAAGACGATCACCGAGCTCTCCGGCGAGATCGAGAGCGAGCGCCGGCGGGCCGAGGGCGAGCTGGATTCGCTCACCGCCCGCCTCGTCGAGGGCGGTCTGGCGAGCTGGGCCGGCCAGTCCGACAGCCGTCAGCTGATCGTGCGTGGCCAGGCCAACCTGCTGGAAGACCTGCGGGCGATGGAGGACCTGGAGCGGATCCGCCTCCTCTTCGCCGATCTCGAGACCAAGAAAGACGTCATCGAGCTGCTGTCCCGGGCCGAGCAGGGCGAGGGCGTGCGCATCTTCATCGGCTCGGAGAACAAGCTGTTCTCGCTGTCGGGCTCGTCGCTGGTGGCGGCACCGTTCCGCGACGGCAGCCAGAAGATCGTCGGCGTGGTCGGCGTCATCGGCCCTACCCGCCTCAACTATGCGCGGATCGTACCGATGGTGGACTACACCGCGAAGGTGGTATCGGAGATGCTGCGCAACAGCTGAAGGCGGGCTGGTCGCAGGGCCTGTCGCCACCGCGGCCGGAGACGGCCGAAGCCACCGGGCGCACGCACAACGAACTTGCCGGCCCGTCTCGGAATCCGCCAGCTGACCCTGCCGGTGGAGACCAAGCGTGCCAACGACCGTCCGCAGCTGGGCGAAAGCATCATCCTGCCCGGTGGACACCGGTTGGCGGACAAAGGTGATGCTAAAACACGGGGCAAGAGTGGAGAGCCTGTTGCAGTCGGGTTGGATGCCGCTCTAGCCCAGCCGGATCAGCGCCACGCCGGCCACCGCCATCAAGGCCGCGATCCAGCGCGCCGGTCCGACCCGCTCTTTCAGCATCACGGCGGCCAGCACTACGCCGATGAAGATCGATGTCTCCCGCAGGGCCGATACGGCCCCCGCTGGGCCGTTGGCGAGCCCGTACAGCACCAGCAGGTACGACACCATGGACAGCACGCAGCTGGCCAGCACCACCAGCGGGTTGCTGCGCAGCCCCTCAAGCGGCCGCAGCCCCTCCAGACGCCCATACGTGCCGAGCGAGAGGGCGTTGGCCACCGCCAGCGTGAAGCCGTAGACGACCGGGTCGCCGGTGAGCCGCACGCCCTGCATGTCGGTGATGACGAAGCCGGCGTTCGACACGCCGGACAGGATGGCGAGCAGCAGTCCTGCCCGGTCGATCCGCCCGCCGCGGGCGGACAGGGCGAGCAGGATCACGGCGGTCGAGATCACGCCCACGCCCAGTGCCGCCAGCGGTGAGAGCGTGTCTCCGAACACGACAAAGCCGACCAGGCTGACAAACAGCGGCGCAATGCCGCGCACCAGTGGATAGGCGAAGGCGAATGGCGTGCGCCGGTAGGTCTCCATCAGCGCCCGCATGGTGACGAGGTTGAGCACAGCGCCCGCCACCACCCAGCCCCACGCGTTGACCGGCGGCAACCCGACCCAGAGCAGCACCGGCAGGCACAAGAGCCCGTTGGTGACCGTCACGGCGATCAGCACCCTGCCGGGATCGCTGCGGCTGCGGGCCAGAGCGTTCCACAGCGCGTGCGTCAGGGCGCTGGCCAGCCCGGCAAGGAAGACGGCGAGGGTCACGGGCGGACGGTCCCGGGCAAGGCAGGGCCTGCCCCACTGCGGGCCCCGACGGTGGCGGCCATGGGGCGGCTCAGTCGAGGATCTTTTGCATGAAGACGAGGTCGAGCCAGCGGTCGAACTTGTAGCCGACCTCCTTCAGATGGCCGGTCTCGACGAAGCCGAAGTCATGGTGGAGGCGGATCGACGCCCGGTTCGATGCCTCGATCCCGGCCACCATCACGTGCTTCCCCAGCTCGCGGGCCGCCTCGATCAGCGGCGGCATCAGCTGCTTGCCGATCCCCTTGCCGTGATGGTGGCGGTGCACGTAGAGCGAGTGCTCGACCGTGTGTGCATAGCCCTCGCCATTGCGGAAATCGCCGAAGGAGCCGTAGCCCACGAGCTCGTCCGCCAGGGTCGCTACGAGGAACGGGTAGCCTTTGGCCTTGCGGTCGCGCAGCAGGGTCCTGCGGCTGTTCAGGTCGGCGGCATGCAGCGTCCAGATCGCGGTCGAATTGAGGATCGCGTCGTTGTGGATGTCGAGGATCGCGGGCAGGTCGGCCTCGGTTGCGGCCCTGATCGTCACCTGCATGGCATTCTCCCGGGCTCAGCGACTGAGCGGTTTGTAGTAGACCGTCGTGCCACACAGCGGGCCCTGCGGCCAGCGGGCATAATTGGGAATCTCGCCGACCCGCACCCAGCCGCCGCGCTGGTAGAGCCGCTCGGCTTCCGAGCCGGTGGCGGTGTCCAGCACCAGCAGGATCAGCCCGCGCCGCAGCGCCTCGGCCTCGATCGCCCGCATCAGCGCCGTGCCGACGCCGCGGCCGCGCGCATCGCGGTGCACCAGCACCTTCTTGACGTCGGCCCGATGGCTCTGGTTCGGCTTCTGGTCGACGCCGAGCTGCGCCGTGCCGACGAGGCGACCGTCGACGGTTGCGGCAAACAGCACCGTGGCGCCGGCCGTCACCTCGCCGACCACGCCGTCCCACCAGGCCTGCGCTTCGGCCTGCCCGTAGGGCTGCATGAATCCGACCGATGCCCCGCCTTCGACGCAGTCGACGAGGATCCCGACGAGCTCCGGCAGGGCGGCTTGTGCCGCCGCGCCGTCGAGGATCCTCACGTCGGTGGTCATGCGGCGGGCTCCGGGCAGCAGGTTCCGCCGCATCTGGCGCGCTGCAACGGCAAAAGGGGACGACGGCCCAGCCCGTGCTGTCAACCCCGTGCTGTCAACCCCTGTCCGGGCGCCCCGCCGCCTCCTTCAGCCGGTACAGCGCGTCGAGCGCCTCCCGCGGTGACAGCGCATCCGGGTCGATCGTTGCCAGCGCCGCATGCAGCGGGTCCGGGACGCTGTCCGTCGCAGCGGCAGCCACATGCGTTGTTGGCCGGGCGGCGGCAAACAGCGGCAGGTCATCGACCAGCCGCTCCACCGGCGCCTGCCGGTCGGCGGCCTCCAGCTCGTCCAGGATCACCCGCGCCCGCTCGGTCACCGCCCGCGGCAGGCCTGCGAGCCGTGCCACCTGGATGCCGTAGCTGCGGTCGGCGACGCCCGGGACGACCTCGTGCAGGAACACCACGTCGCCCTGGAACTCGCTGACCCGCACGGTGGTGTTCACGAGCCGCGGCAATCGCCGGGCGAGTGCCGTCAGCTCGTGGAAATGCGTCGCAAACAGCGTCCGGCAACGATTGCTCTCGTGCAGGTGTTCGATCGCCGCCCAGGCGATGCTCAGCCCGTCGAAGGTCGCCGTCCCGCGGCCGATCTCGTCGAGGATGACCAGCGAGCGGTCGGTCGCCTGGTTGAGGATCGCGGCGGTCTCGATCATTTCGACCATGAAGGTCGAGCGCCCGCGCGCGAGATCGTCGGCCGCTCCAACCCGCGAGAACAGCCGGTCGACGACCCCGATCTGCGCCCGTTCCGCCGGCACGAAGCAACCCGCCTGGGCGAGCACGCAGATCAGCGCGGTCTGCCGCAGGAAGGTCGACTTGCCGGCCATGTTCGGCCCGGTCACCAGCGCGATCCGCCCGGCCATGGCGCCTTTTGGTGGCGACAGCAGGGTGTCATTGGCGACGAAGGGCTGCCCATCGCGCTTCAGCGCCGCCTCGACCACAGGGTGGCGGCCGCGGCGGATGTCGAAGCCGAGGCCGGCATCGACGATCGGCCGGACATGGCCCTCCGCGTCGGCCAGCTCGGCCAGCGCCGTCGCGACGTCGAGGGCGGCGAGCCCGGCCGCCACCGTTTTGGTCGCCTCGGCAGACGCTACCGCCCGCGCCGCCAGCCGGTCGAAGGTCGCGAGCTCCAGCGCCAGCGCCTCGTCACCGGCCGCGGCGATGCGCTGCTCCAGGTCGGCCAGCTCGGCGGTGGAGAACCGCATCGCGCCCTGCATCGTCTGCCGGTGGATGAAGGTCTCGGCGAGCGGTGGGCGCAGCATCGTCTCGCCGGCCGCCTGCGGCACCTCGACGAAATAGCCGAGGAAATTGTTGTGCTTCACCCGCAACGTGCGGCATCCGCTCTCCTGCGCGTAGCGCGCCTGCAGCGCCGCCACCACGCGCCGGCTTTCGTCGCGCAGTGCCCGGGCCTCGTCCAGAGTCGGGTCCAGGCCCGGCCGCACGAAGCCGCCGTCGCGCCGCTGCAGCGGCAGCTCGTTGGCCAGAGTCGCCGTAAGCTCCGCCGCCAGGACGGCGTCGGCCCGGGCCAGCGCTGCCGCACACTCCGCCAGCTCATCCGGCAGCAGGCTTGCGAGCGACAGGCGGGTGCCCGCAGTCGCAGCCGCCGCCAGCCCGTCGCGCAGCGCCGCGAGGTCGCGCGGCCCACCGCGCTGCAGTGTCAGGCGCGCCAGCGCGCGGGCAATGTCCGGCGTCCGCCGCAGCACGGCGCGCAGCTCGCTCCGCATGGCCGGATCGTCGACGAACCACGCCACCGCATCGAGCCGCCGGTTGATGGCCGCAGGATCCGTGAGCGGTCCGGCGAGCCGCTCGGCCAGCAGCCGGCCGCCGGCCGGCGTCAGGGTCCGGTCGATCGCCGCCAGCAGGCTGCCTGGCCGGGCTCCTGCAAGCGTCCGGGTGATTTCCAGATTGGCGCGCGTCGCCGCGTCGATCTGCAGCGTCCCGGCGGGGCTGTCGCGCGTCGGCGGCGCCAGTGGCGGCCGTCCGCCAAGCTGGGTCCGCTCCACATAGGCGACGATCGCGGCTGCCGCGGCGAGCTCCGCCCGGGTAAAGGACGCGAACCCCGCCAGCGTGGCGACGCCGAAATAGGCGGTCAGCCGCCGCTCGCCCGAGGTCGGGTCGAAGCCGTCGCGCGCCAGCGGCGTCACCGCATTGCCGGCCTCCCGCCACACCGGCTTCAGGGCCGGGTCATCGAGCAGCGCGTCGGGCACGAGGATCTCGCGCGCCTCCAGCCGCGCCAGCTCGGCCGTCAGCGCTGCGTGCGCCACCTCCGCCACGGTGAACCGCCCGGTCGAGATGTCGACCGCTGCCAGCCCGTAGGTCCAGCCGCCGCTATCGGTGCGCACTCGGGCCAGCGCGGCCAGCAGGTTGGCCCGCGCCGGGTCGAGCAGCGTCTCCTCGGTCAGCGTGCCGGGGGTGACGAGCCGCACCACGGCACGGCGCACCACGGACTTGCCGCCACGCTTCTTCGCCTCGGCCGGGTCCTCGGTTTGCTCGCAGACCGCGACCCTGTGGCCAGCCGCAATCAGGCGCTGCAAATAGTCGTCGGATCGCTCCACCGGCACGCCGCACATCGGGATGTCGTCGCCCTGGTGCTTGCCGCGCTTGGTGAGCACGATCCCGAGCGTCCGCGACGCCGCCTCGGCGTCCTCGAAAAACAGCTCGTAGAAGTCGCCCATCCGGTAGAACAGCAGGCAACCCGGATTGGCGTGCTTGATCTCCAGATACTGCGCCATCATCGGCGTGACGCGCGCGTCAGCGTCGTCCTGGGGCAGGGCGCGGGTGAGACTCATGCGGGCACGCTAGCAAAGCCCGCAGCGGTCATCACGCCTCAGTGTGCGCTTTCCCCGCCTTTCGACCTTGGCCGTGCTTGAGGCGCGGGCATCCGGCCCGTAAGTTGAGCGCCCCGTCGACCGCCGGAACAGCACATGCCCATCAAAGAGCCGCCGCCCAAGCGCACGCGCCCCACCATCTCTGACCAGGAGGCGCTGCAGTTCCACTCCCAGGGCCGGCCCGGCAAGATCGAGATCGTCGCCACCAAGCCCATGGCGACCCAGCGCGACCTGTCGCTGGCCTATTCGCCGGGCGTCGCCGTGCCGGTGAAGGCCATCGCCGAGGACCCGTCGCGCGCCTACGACTACACCGCCAAGGGGAACCTCGTGGCTGTGATTTCCAACGGCACCGCCATCCTCGGGCTGGGCAATCTCGGCGCGCTCGCCTCCAAGCCGGTGATGGAAGGCAAGGCCGTGCTGTTCAAGCGCTTCGCCGACATCGATTCCATCGACCTCGAGGTCGACACCGAGGACCCGGACGCGTTCATTGCCGCGGTGCGCTACCTCGGCCCGTCCTTCGGCGGCATCAACCTGGAGGACATCAAGGCGCCCGAGTGCTTCATCATCGAGGAGCGCCTGCGCGAGCTCATGGACATCCCGGTGTTCCATGACGACCAGCACGGCACGGCGATCATCGCGGCGGCCGGCATCCTCAACGCCATGCAGCTCACCGGCCGCGACATCAAGACCACCAAGCTTGTCTGCAACGGCGCCGGCGCCGCCGGCATCGCCTGCCTCGAGCTCATCAAGGCGATGGGCTTCACGCCCGACAACGTGCTGCTCTGCGACACCAAGGGCGTCGTCTATCGCGGCCGCCAGGAGGGCATGAACCAGTGGAAGTCGGCCCATGCCGCCGAGACACCGGCGCGCACCCTGCTCGACGCCATGCAGGGCGCGGACGTGTTCTTCGGCCTGTCGGCCAAGGGCGCCGTGTCGGCCGAGATGGTGCGGGCGATGGCCCCCAACCCCATCATCTTCGCCATGGCCAATCCCGATCCGGAGATCACCCCGGAGGAGGCCTATGCGGTGCGTGACGACGTCATCATCGCCACCGGCCGGTCGGACTACCCCAACCAGGTCAACAACGTGCTGGGGTTCCCCTACATCTTCCGCGGCGCGCTGGATGTGCGCGCCACGACGATCAACATGGAGATGAAGGTCGCAGCCGCGCTGGCGCTGGCCAAGCTCGCCCAGGAGGACGTTCCCGACGACGTCGCCGCCGCCTACCAGGGCGCACGCCCCCGCTTCGGCCGGGACTACATCATCCCGGTGCCGTTCGACCCGCGGCTGATCCACGTGATCCCGGCCGCCGTCGCCCAGGCGGCCATGGACTCGGGCGTCGCCCGCAAGCCCATCGTCGACATGGGTGCCTACAAGGCCCAGCTGTCGGCGAGGCGCGACCCGATCGCCGGCGCCCTGCAGCGCATCATGGAGCGCGTCCGCCGCTATCCCAAGCGGGTCGTGTTTGCCGAAGGCGAAGAGGAGCAGGTCATCCGCGCCGCCGCCTCCTTCGTCAACCAGGGACTGGGCACGGCCGTGCTTGTCGGCCGCGAGGAGCGCATCGCCGAAATGGCCGTCGGTCTCGGCCTCGATCTCGCCGGCCGCGGCGGCCTGGAGATCCACAACGCCAGGCTGTCACACCGCAACACCGCCTACGCGCAATATCTGTACGACCGGCTGCAGCGGAAGGGTTACCTGTTCCGCGACTGCCAGCGCATGATCAACCAGGACCGCAACCATTTCGCCGCCGCCATGGTGGCGCTGGGCGATGCCGACGCGATGGTGACGGGTGTCACCCGCAACTATTCGGTGGCGCTGGCCGATATCCGCAATGTCATCGATCCGAAGCCGGGCCACCGTCTCATCGGCGTGTCGCTGGTGCTGGCGCGGGGCCGCACCGTGCTGGTCGCCGATACGGCCATCACCGAGATGCCGACCGCCACCGAGATCGCCGACATCGCCGTCGAGGCCGCCGGCGTCGCCCGCCGTCTCGGCTACGAGCCGCGGGTGGCCATGCTGGCCTTCTCGACCTTCGGCCATCCGCCGGGCGAGCGCTCCGCCAAGGTGATCGAGGCGGTGCGCATCCTCGACCAGCGCCGGGTCGACTTCGAGTATGACGGCGAGATGGCCGCCGACGTTGCCCTCAACAAGGAGCTGATGGCGCAGTATCCGTTCTGCCGCCTGTCGGACACCGCCAACGTGCTGATCATGCCGGCATTCCACTCGGCGTCGATCAGCACCAAGATGCTGCAGGTGCTGGGCGGCTCCACCGTCATCGGCCCGCTGCTGGTGGGCCTCGACAAGGCGGTGCAGATCGTGCCGCTCGGCGCCAAGGACACCGACATCGTCAACATGGCGGCGCTCGCCGCCTTCAACGTCGGCGGCTGAGCGGCCGCCGACGCCGGGAGTCCGGCGTCTCAGTCGCCGATGGCGACGCCTTCGCGGCGGCTGTCCGCCCCGCCGAGGAAGCCCGACGGAGTCAGGACGATGGCCTGGATCCCCGACGTCATTGGCGCCACGCGCAGCTCGTGGCCGCGCGCCTCGAGTGCGGCACGCCAGCCCTCCGCCTCGGTGCCGGCCTCGATCTCGGTCGGGCCGTTGCGGCTCAGCATGTTGGGCAGGTCGACCGCCACCTGCGGGTCGAGCTTCCAGTCCAGCAGCCCGACCAGCGTCTTGGCCACATAGCCGATGATGTGGCTGCCGCCGGGCGACCCTGTGACCGCATAGAGCCGGCCGAAGGCATCGAACACCAGCGTCGGCGCCATCGAGCTCCGTGGCCGCTTGCCCGGCTCGACCCGGTTGGCCACCGGCTTCCCTCCGTCAGACGGTGCGAAGTTGAAGTCGGTCAGCTCGTTGTTGAGCAGGAAGCCGCCCGGCGCCATCAGCCGCGCGCCGAACCCGTCCTCGATGGTCGTGGTCATCGCCACGGCGTTCAGGTCGGCGTCGACCACCGAGATGTGGCTGGTGCCGTTCTCGATCCCGTCCGACGGGGCGAACAGGACACTCTTGCGCTGCGGCGGCTCGCCCGGCTTCGCCCGGCCCATGCTGCGCTCGCCCAGCAGGCCGGCGCGCTCGCGCAGATAGCCGGGGTCGATGAGCCCGGCCACCGGCACGGACACGAAGGCCGGGTCAGCCAGATAGAGATTGCGGTCGGCAAACGCCAGCCGGCCTGCCTCCGACAGCCAGTGCACGGCCTCCGGTCCGGGCGCGAGGCGCGGCATCGGCCGCGTCTCCAGGATCCCGAGGATCTGCTGCACGGCGACGGCGCCCGAGCTCGGCGGACCCATGCCGCAGAGCGTGAAGGCGCGGTACCGGCCGCACACCGGCTCGCGCTCGACGACGCGGTAGCCGGCGAGGTCGGCAAGCGTCATGTCGCCGGGATTGCCGGCATGGCCGGTGACGGCGGCGACGATGCCGTCGGCGACCGGTCCCTTGTAGAAGGCGTCTGCACCCCAGACGGCCAGCTCCCGGAAGGTCTGCGCCAGCGCCGGGTTGCGCAGCCTTGCGCCGACGGCCAGCGGCCGCCCGTCGGCATCGTAGAACACTCTCCGCGCCCGCTGATCGGCCGGCAGCGCCCTCTCCTGCGCCAGCAGCCCGGCAAGCCGCGGCGACACCGGGAAGCCGTCCTCCGCCAGCGTGATGGCGGGGCCAAAG
>JBEIIL010000115.1:0-12358 GCA_040380755.1 Methylobacteriaceae bacterium
AGGCTGTGTGCAACCGATCCCACCCGTCCGGTTTGCACGATCGTCCCGTGCCGGACAGCCATCGCCGCCGCCCCTTGCACCGGTGCCGGCATTGCGCCACAAGCCCGGCCATGCAGCCGCCCTCTTCCGCCGCATCGCGCTGGCGACGCCTGGTCACGACCTTCGCCATGACGCTCGTCGGTGCGCTGGCGGCCATCGCCGGCTTCATGGTGGCGTTCGATCCGTTCGGCGTCGGCCCATGGCCCTCCCGCCCGCCCGTCCTCATGGATCTCAACCAGCGCTACATGTATCCGCAGGTGATCCGGAGCAGGCAGTTCAACGCGGTAGTCACCGGGACGTCGACGGTGCGGCTTCTTGACCCGGCAGCCCTGGACAGGGCGTTTGGCGCCCGCTTCGCCAATCTGGCCATGAACTCGGCCACCGCCTGGGAACAGGCGCAGATCCTCGAGCTCTTCCTGCGCGAGACCCCTGCCCCCCGGGCGCTAATCATGGGGCTGGACCCGCTGTGGTGCGAGGCCGACGCCGCCAGCGACGCCAGGCGGGTGACGTTCCGGGCGTTTCCGAAGACCTTCTACGATGACAATCCCCGCAATGACTGGCCCGAACTGCTGAGCCTCAAGGCGATGGAGATTGCCTGGCGGATGATGCTGCATCGGTTCGGCTTCATGGCCGAACGGCTGCGCCGCGACGGTTACGAGGTCTTCACCCCAGACGAGGCGACCTACGACCTCGCCCGGGCGCGGGGCCATATCTGGGCAGGCCGTGACCGGACGATTATCGACGCCCCGGCCTACACCCCCACGTCGACGGAACGGGACGGATGGGTCTTCCCGGCACTGGCGTGGATCGATGCCCTGATGGTGCGCTTGCCCAGGGATGCCGCCGTGGTGCTCGCCTTCACGCCAAATCACATCGCCGGCCAGCACCCGCCCGGGTCACCAGGGTTGGCGCGAGAGATGGCCTGCAAGGCCGCCGTCGCTGCCATCGGTGCGCGGCACGGGGCGACAGTGGTGGATTTCCGCATTCCTTCGCCGGTGACGCGGGAGGATTCGAACTACTGGGATGCCCTGCACTATCGGCTGCCGGTCGCCACCAGGATCATCGACGGGCTCGCCCGGGCCCGCGCAACGGGCGAGGACGATCCCGACGGCTTCTACCGCGTGCTCGCCGCGCCGCAGCGCTCCCCATAGTTGCCGCGCCAGGCCGGCATCATCGGCCCTTCCTAGAGGCAAAATGGAGCCTGCTGCCGCACGCAACAGTCGCCCTTGCGTCGGATGGCCTCTTCTGCCGACGTCCTGCGGTCCGACCGGGGGCGGTCAACGAACATCGAGCGCACAGATGCTTCGCTCGTTCAATAGGTGCATTTAGGTCGCTGCTGCGCCTGCTTCAGGTCTCGCTGGATGTCCTCGGGGGGCGCCCCGGCGCTGAGAAAGGCCGCTTCGGCGACGGCCGGCGGCGAGCCCAGGCGGATCAGCGTTTGCAGGGTGAGCCGTCGGTCATAGCTGTAGCTGGCGAAGATGTCGCCCCGCCCGATCCGCTCGATGAGCGCAGGGATCGCCACAGCGGCGCTGCTGCCGGCCCTGCATAGCCCGATCAGGCCGGCGAGGTAGGAAGGCTGCCAATCCTTCGCTGGTTTTTTCCCGTCGCCGCGCAGGCTTGCGCCGACGTCGACAAGAGACACCAGAGTGGGAACGGCCTCCGCCCCGAAAACGGAGAGCTGACGCAGAGCGGAGGAGGCAGGGCCGCGCAACGAGGGCTCCTGCGCCAGCCATTCAAGGTCGCCGCGATGGATTCTGACGATCCATTCGGGAAGTTCGTCGATTGCGGTGCCGATGGGACCGGCGGCCTGCAGGGCTCGCGGGCTCCGATCGGGTGCGGCGGCGAGGTCTCGCAGTCGCGCAAACAGGAGTTCGGCCACCTCTCGCTTCATCTGATCGGGCAGGTCCTGGCCGTGGCGCACGAGGGCCCATGCGTTCTGGCTGACCGGCAGCCGCCGGTCCCTCAGGATCGCCATCGCGATTTCGGCATCGGCCAGCAGAACCTTCCGCTGCTGCACGAACCAGGCGAAGACGTCGTTCGACAAGTCAGCGGCAGCCACAGGCAGAGGTTGGCCTGTGGCGATCGCGTCGCAGAGCGTGCGGCCGGCCGAGGCCTGTGCGACCAGCGGCCCTACGCCGAGGTCCAGGCGCACGATGTCCCGCAGCCCCGCCGCGGCAAGCGCACGGTAGGACAGGCGCCATGCGACGATCACCAGCGCGAACGTCGGAAACGCCGCCATGACGATGGCGATCGGCAGGCCTATGACGGTTATCGCCGCCACCATCGCCACGGGCCACGCCACGAGGCAGACAACGCCGAGCACCGCGACCATCGCGACCTGCACGTCGACCGAATGGGACCTGAACCAGCGTACGAAGGCCATGCACGCTCCTTCGGCCTGAGGAGGTCGCACGCAGCCAGTAAACACACAGTTCGGCTTCAGCCACGCCTTCGCGTTAAGCTTGTCGGATCGTTAGGGAATCTGCCGGACTGGCGCAAAATCAGACATTTTCGGCGACAGTGCCCTCGTACAATTGATCAGTATCAGAATTTTTCGTTGGAAAAGCAGCCAATACCCACCATCGCCTTGGCCTGTAATCCAAGCGAGAACACCAATGACCGACGGACCAAATTCCGACAATCTGGTTGAACTGGCCGCTGACGTCGTCGCGACCTATGTCAGCAACAACACGGTGACGGTGACCGAGCTGCCGTCCTTGATCGCGCGGGTGCACAAGGCGCTGGTCGCGACGGCGACCGGTTCGGTCGAGACGCCGGTCGAGGCGCGGACGCCGGCCGTTTCGATCCAGAAGTCGATCCACCCGGACTCCATCGTGTGCCGGGAGGACGGGAAGACGTTCAAGTCGCTGAAGCGGCACCTGTGCACGAAGTACGCTCTGTCGCCCGAGGACTGTCGCGCGAAGTAGGGCTTGCCGGGGGATGATCCGATGGGGGCGCCGAACGACGCGGCGGCGCGATCCGAGCAGTCCAAGAGCATGGGCCTTGGCCAGCAGCGCCGCAAGACGGTGGCTGCTCCTGAGCCGGTGAAGAAGAGCCGCAAGGCCGAATCCGCGGCGTGAGGCGAGACTCCGGGCAACACCCGGCGGGTTTCACGCCCGGGATAGGCCAGTTCGGCTCGCAGCACTCATGAGCCACAAAACCGAGATGGTTCTTTGCCAGAACCCTGTCCGGCTCAGCCGTCCTTCAGCCTGTCCAGCGCTTCGGCCAGCTTCTGCCGGCGTGCAACGGCCTCGTCGCGGCGCCCGCGCTGCTCCTCGACGACCTCTTCGGGGGCCCGTGCCAAGAAGTCCGCATTGCCGAGCTTGGCAACGGTCTTGGCCACGTCGGCGTCGATTTTGCCGATCTCCTTCTGCAAGCGAAGCCGCTCCGCGCCGACGTCGACGATGCCGGCCAGCGGCAGCGCCGCGACCTCGCCGCGCACCACCATCTGCACCGACTGGGGCGGCGCAGCAGTCTCGAAGCGGATCTCGGACAATCTCGCAAGCCGGATGAGCATATCGCTCCAACGCTCTGCCATGTCTCGTGTTCGAGAGCTGACATGGACGAGAACCAGCGGGATCTGTGCCCCCGCCGGCAAGGTCGTCTCGGCGCGCGCCGAGCGGATTTCGGTGACGAGATCGACCAGCCAGCCGATCTCGGCTTCGGCGTCGGGCGCGACCAGCCCGGCGCCGGACGGCCATGCCGCCAGCGTAAGAACCGATGTGCGCGCCGGCCCCTCGGCGCCCTTGATCGCCCACAGCTCCTCGGTGATGTAGGGCATGAACGGGTGCAGCAGGGCGCAGATGCCATCGAGGACATGGGCCACGCAGGCCCTCGTTTCCGCCTGGGCGGCAGCGTCCGTTCCCATGAAGATCGGCTTGGCGAGCTCCAGGTACCAGTCGCAGAACAGGTT
Organism: Methylobacteriaceae bacterium; assembly: GCA_040380755.1. Lineage (GTDB taxonomy): Bacteria > Pseudomonadota > Alphaproteobacteria > Rhizobiales > Beijerinckiaceae > Alsobacter. The sequence continues at coordinate 3,953 of JBEIIL010000115.1, forward strand.
CCAGACGAACCGGTAGGCCGCATTGGCCGCCTCATTGAAGCGGTAGGCCTCGATGCCGGCCGTCACCTCGACCACGGCCTTGCCATAGGCGTCGAGCGCCCATCGGTTGAGGGCGAGCGTTGCCGCCTCGGGCCGGAAGTCCGCGGTCCGGGCGCAGCCGTTCATCTCCGCAAAGCGCGCGGCGTTCCACAGCTTGGTGGCGAAGTTCCGGTAGCCCTCGACCCGCTGCCGCGACAGCTTGATGTCGCGGCCCTGCGCCGCCATGGCCGCCAGGGTGAAGCGCAGTGCGTCGGCCCCATAGGCATCCACCAGTTCGAGCGGATCGATGACGTTGCCCTTCGACTTCGACATCTTCGCCCCCTTCTCGTCACGGACGAGGGCATGGATGTAGACCGTGTGAAACGGCACCTCCTTCATGACGTACAGGCCCATCATCATCATCCGGGCGACCCAGAAGAAGATGATGTCGAAGGCCGTCACCAGTACATCAGTCGGGTAGAAGCGCTTCAGCTCGGCGGTGTCGTCGGGCCACCCCAGCGTCGAGAACGGCCACAGCGCGGACGAGAACCAGGTGTCGAGAACATCCTCGTCGCGGGTCAGGGCCACGTCATGCCCGTAGTGGGCGCGGGCCGCGGCGGCGGCTTCGGCCTCGCTCTCCTCGACGAACACGGTCTCGTCCGGCCCATACCAGGCCGGGATCTGGTGGCCCCACCAAAGCTGCCGCGAAATGCACCAGGGCTCGATGTTCTCCAGCCACTGGAAATAGGTCTTTTCCCAGTTCTCCGGCACGAACGTCGTCTTGCCCGATCGCACCGCCGCCATCGCCGGCTGCGCCAGCGTCTTGGCGTCCACATACCATTGGTCGGTGAGCCAGGGCTCGATGACCACGTTGGAGCGGTCGCCATGCGGCACGGTGTGCGTCGTCGGCTCGATCTTCGACACGAGGCCGCGCTCCGCCATCAGGGCGACGACCCGCTTGCGGGCCTCGAACCGGTCGAGGCCATGCAGGGCCATAACGGCCGGGTCCGGCGACGCGCCGGCGAGAAAGGCCGCGTTGTCGGCCAGCAGCATCCCGGCCTCGGCATCGAGGATATTGACGACGGCCAGCCCGTGGCGCCGCCCCACGTCGAAATCGTTAAAGTCGTGCGCCGGGGTGATCTTGACCGCGCCGGTGCCCTTCTCCGGGTCGGCGTAGTCGTCACCCACGATGGGGATGAGGCGGCCGACCAGCGGCAGCCTGACGCTGCGGCCGATCAGGTGCTTCAGCGCCTCATTGTCCGGGTGCACGGCGATGGCCGTGTCGCCGAGCATCGTCTCCGGCCGGGTCGTGGCGATGCGGATGAAGGTCGCGGAATCAGCGGCGTCGTAGACGGCGCCCTCGAGCGGATAATCGAAATAATAGAGGTGACCGCTCGCGTCGCGATCTAGCAATTTGCCGAGGGCGGCCGGATCGAGGGGCTTGGGCTCCTCCGCGTCGGCTGCCGGGCGCTCCCACTTGAAGCTGCCGCGCTTTTCGACCTGCTCGACCTCGAGATCCGAGATCGCCGTCTGGAACTTCGGATCCCAGTTCACCAGCCGCTTGTCGCGGTAGATCAGCCCGTCCTTGTGCAGACGGACGAACACTTTGAGGACGGCGCGCGACAGACCCTCGTCCATGGTAAAGCGTTCGCGCGACCAGTCGCATGAGGCGCCGAGGCGCTTCAGCTGGTTGACGATCGTGCCGCCTGATTCGGCCTTCCACGCCCAGACTTTCTCGAGAAAGCCGGCCCGGCCCAGGGCCCGCCGGTGGATCTGCTGCTCGGACAGCTGACGCTCGACCACCATCTGGGTGGCGATGCCTGCGTGGTCTGTTCCCGGCTGCCACAGCACATCCTTGCCGCGCATGCGTTCGAAGCGGCAGAGCACATCCTGCAGCGTGTTGTTCAGCGCATGGCCCATGTGCAGGCTGCCGGTCACATTCGGCGGCGGAATCACGATGCAGTAGGTCTCGGCAGCGGCCCGCTCCGGACGCCCGGCACGGAACGCCTGCGTCTCCTCCCAGCGCGCCGAAATGCGCGCCTCGACGGAGGCGGGTTCGAAGGTCTTGTCCATCATGGGGCGGCATTCCTCATCCAGTCGCCAGACAGGCGACCGGTCCGCGTTAAAAAGCGGACGCGGGATGGCAAGTCAACACGGGCGCAGCAGTGCACGAACCGGCGCGATCAGCCCCGTGGGCCGCGCGACACACGTTCGATTTCGGCCTTCACAAGCCGTTCGACAAGGGACGGCAGGTTCTCGTCAAGCCAGACCTTGATCATCGGCCGCATCATGTCCTTGACGACATCCTCGAGCGTCCGGCCCTGACCGGTCAGGATGGTGCCATTCAGGGCGGAAAACGCCGACGACACGGCGGCACCGGCCTCCTCCGAGAGCAGCTGCTCGGGTGCGGCGGCAGGCAGAGGCGGTGGTGGGGGTGGCGGAGGCGGAGGCAGAGGTTCAGGGTCCCGCATGATCGGCGGTGACTTGATCAGAGGCTCATCGTCGGCGAAGTCGATATCGATGCCGTCCAGCGCATGGGGCGGCAGCGTTGCAGCCACTGTTGCCAGGTCCAGAACATCGATGGGCGGCGGCGGTGGCTCGATCGGTGGCAGAAGCGGCACGGCCGGCGGCTTGCCCTGATCATCGGCGATGATCCGGCGGATGGAGGCAAGGATCTCCTCCATCGACGGCTCGTTCGCCTTCAGATTCGCCGCATTCATGGGCGCTGGTCCTTTACGCTGCGCGCAGATACAGAATCACGGGGCGATCCGGCCCAGGTCGCGCGGTCAGTATCGGCGCACAACGAGGGAAGGCAAGCCGGCGCTGTGGAAATCTGGACGGACGGCAGATTCAGCGACCGTTGGGCGTCCGCACGCCGATCCACTTGTCGCGAACCTGCTTGTAATGGGTCGCCGGCCGGTATTCGTCGACCTTGAGCTTGAGCACCGCGAAGTTCAGGCGTCCCATGGCCGACAGCACTGAATAGGATGCGACAACGCGGTCGCGCTGCGCTGTGATCAGGGACACGCGGGCACTGAGAAGTTCCTGCTGGGCGTTGAGAACGTCGAGGGTGGTTCGTTGCCCAACCTTCGCTTCTTCGCGCACACCATTCAGGGCGACTTCGTTGGCCTGGATCTGGGCCTGGGAGGCATTGATGCGTTCCCGTGTCGCCTCGAGGATACCCCATGCACTCGCGAGGTTGGCCCTGATCTGATCGCGCGCCTGATCTGCCTCAATCCGGCGCTGTCCCAGCGTTTCCTTGGCCTGCCGGACCCGTGAATAGACCTCGCCGCCCTCGTAGATCGGCACCGAGAGAGTGCCGACAAGAGACGCCTGGTTTTGCTCGATGTTGGAGCCCTGAAAGTCCCAGCGATGCGTCAGCGAGCCGGTCACGCCGACGGTCGGATAAAGTTCGCCCTCAACGACCTTCACGTTCAGAAGCGCCACGTCGACATTGTGCAGGGCTGCGAGAATCGTCGGGTGCTGGGCCAGAGCCAGCCCCGTGGCCGCTTCGATCGACTTCGGCAACATGGCATCGACGCCGCGGGCGGGAGCAAGCTGCTTGGCGTCGACGCCGATCACCTGACGGAACCGCGCCAGGCTGGCCTTCAGATTGCCGGAAGCAGCGCTCGAGTCGGACTGGGCGGCAGCAAGACGCGCCTCGGCCTGCGCAACGTCGGTCCGCGTCACTTCGCCGACATTGAACCGATCGCGGGTCTGGCGGAGCTGCTCTTCGAGCACCTCGATATTGTTGTTGCGCAGGTTGAGAATGGCTGTATCGCGCAATACGTCCATGTAGCTTGTTGCACCGTCCAGCAGCACCGATTGCTCAGACTGGCGCAGAGTTTCCCGCGCCGCGAGCACGCCGGCATCTGCCTGACGGACACTGTTAGAAGTCCGGTTGCCATTCCAGAGCGTCTGGGTCACCGATAGGCCTGCTCCACGCGGAAAATACTTGTCGTTGGTCCAGCCGTTTCGATAGAGGTCCTGGACTGCTGCACCAATATCGCCGGAGGCGGTGATCCTCGGACGGTAGCCCGACAGAGCCCTTGGCACGTTCTCGTCGATCGCGCGCACACTTGCACGCTGAGCGTTCAACTGCGGGTTGCCGTTATAAGCACGCGCCATGGCGCTTTCGATCGTCTCCGCGGACGCGGGAACGACTGATCCGCCAAGCGCGGCAAGCCCGGCCATGACCGCGGTTCGCCTCAACCAACACACCATCGCCAATAGCCACCCACTCAATGAAGCGACGAGCGCTGATTGCTCAGGACCCGGCACGGAAGAGTCCTGCCTCGCTTCGATGCAAACATTAACAAGACATTGCGAGGCCACAATGGGGGAACCGCCGTCATTGCGCTGAATCGGCAGCAGTGGCGCAAACCGGTCACAGCTCAGGCTAATTCAAAACGAGAATGCCGGAGCAGCTTGAAAACCCGGGAGAAGGGGCGCCGCCGCATCAAACACCGGCCGACCGCTGCTGTGTCCGCCGGCGCGACGATAGAGCATGGCTCGCGCGGCCCGGCCGACACCGCGGACGCCGATGAGACGCCCTCCCTCGCGCAGCTGCGACAGGAGCTCTGACGGCTCGGTCTCGAAACCGCCATTCATCACAATGGCGTCGAAGGGCCCCAGCGCCGCCCAGCCGGCCCGAAGCGGCCCGGTCACGACCGTTGCAGCCGCGCCAACCGCAGCAAGGCAAACTTTGGCGCGGTCGGCAAGCTCAGGGTCCGATTCGAGCGCCACCACGGACGACCCCAAGGCCGTCAGGACGGCGGCGCCGTATCCCGTCCCGCAACCAACCTCCAGAACACGGTCACCCGGCTCAATCTCGGCAGCCTGGATCAGTCGTGCCAGCACCATGGGCGTCGGCAAGGCGCGACCGCCGCCCAGTGGCTGGGGCTGATCCACATACGCAGTCGACCGTTGCGCCGGGTTGACGAACGCCTCGCGGGGTACGGCCCCGAAGGCAGCCAGAAGTCCGGCATGCGTGACATCATAGGTGCGCAACTGGCCATCCACCATGGTGCGACGCTGGTGGGCGAAATCTGGCACGGCGGACCTCCGGATAGCGGTGGACGGGAGCGGTCTCGCGGCTCTTGTCGAACAGACGGTCGCGAAACGCAAGCACCACGGGGGCACCCGGTCGGCGTCCTCATCGTGGCATGCCAACGCTGCCAGCCTTGGCCGACAGATGACAGTCTGATCTTCTGAAGGGGTGGAGGCCTCGCCCGGAATCGAACCGGGGTGCAAGGATTTGCAGTCCTCTGCGTAACCACTCCGCCACGAGGCCGTCGCGACGCTGCCGCCAAGGAGCGGCGCGTGGCGCTCTGATAACGGGTTGCCAGCGGGCGGGCAACGCCTTTTCATCGACACGTCACCTGCAGCCACGCCCTGCAGCCACGCCCTGCAGCCAAGCCCTGCAGCCAAGCCCTGCAGGCTGCCATTGCGATTGTTCTGCCGGCATAGCGGAATAGGTCCGGCGTTCATCCAACGAAGAGGGCCGTCATGCTGCCGTCCTGGTACAAGACCTGTCGACCTGACCGTAGGGCGGTGATGCTGGCACTGGCTGCCGTGCTGTCACCGTCGGCACTGGCTGCGCAAGACATCGGGCGACGCTGGATCGGGATCCTGATGCCCCATGCGGCGGGCGGCGCCATTCTGGTGCGCCGGGTAAAGGCGTTCCGGGACGCTCTGGAGCGGCTGGGCTGGACCAACGACCGGCTTGCGGTGGTCGAACGCTGGACAGGCGACGACCTCAAAACCGTGGAAGCAGCGGCGACAGAGCTTGTCTCAAGTCCTGTGCAGGCGATTTTGACGACCGGAAGTCGCGTGGTCCCCACCGTCCAAAAAGCCACCTCGACGATCCCGATCGTCTTGGTCAGTGTTTCCGATCCTGTCGGCCATGGTCTTGTCGCCAGTCTCGCCCGCCCCGGTGGAAACACGACCGGCATCTCCCAGCCGGAGTTCTCGGACGGCCAGTCCCCTCTTGTCGGCAAACAGCTCGAACTGATCCAGAGATTGGCACCGGCAGCGACGCGGGCGATGTTGGTCTTCAGCCCACAGAACCCGGCCTCGGCCTTCCATGTCAGAACGTTCGGCCCTGCCGCAGAGGCGCTTGGCCTTGCGCCGCTGTCACGGCCCGTCAGGACGGCTGCCGACATCCGCGAGGCACGGACGAGTTTTGCCCACCGAGGCGACGGAGGCGTGGTGGTCGTCCCGTCGGACCTGACGCTGCTGGCCGACCGATCCCTGATCGTCGCGCTCGCAGCAGATCTGCGCTTCCCGGGGATCTACTCGGACGACAGCTTTGTCTATTCCGGTGGCCCCGTGTCCTAATTTGCCGACCGGTACGATCTGTTCCGCCGCGCTGCCGGGCTTGTCGATCGGGTTTTGCGGGGAGAACCTCCGGCCAGCATGCCGGTGGAACAGCCCACGGTTTACGAACTCACCATCAACCAGCGCACCGCCGGTTCGCTGGAACTGCCGATCCCGCCTGCCCTTCTGGCCCAGGCCGACGACATCATCGACTGATACGCATCTGGGCAGGAAAGTGCGTCAAGGTTGCACAACCTGCGGCGCATTGCTTTCCAGTTGTTTCGGTCCGGAACGGCGCGTGCCAGTGGGCGGGCGAATGTGCCTGTTTGGAGCAGTCCATCCTGGCATCCCGCCTGCACCATCAGGGCATCCGCCCCTTTGGCCGGGACAAGAGGAGACCATGAGTAAGAACGCAATACCGCTTGATCGTTTGCAGTGGGTGCGCCTGTCACGCGATGACCGCGACGTCTTCCGGACCTGGAGCACCGACGAAAGCCGCGAACGTCCCCAGCCACAGCGCGTGATTGAGAAGGGGCCGGTCTTCGGTCGCCGCGTGCTGGGACCGGTTGTCCAGCCTGAAGCGCCGAGCCTGCGCAGAAAGGGCACGGCAGATTGATGCCCTGTCGGGTGTCTGTCTGGTCAGCGTTGCCAAAACTCGACCCAAGACCTTTCGGCGCATAACCAATCGAACAAGCACGCCGCGACGGTGGACTCAGGTGCTATGTGGCATTGCCGTTGATGGCAAAGCTGAGCGCATCTTCCAGCCGATCATCGCCCCAGAAGACTTCGCCCCGGACAACGAAGTGCGGAGAGCCGAACAATCCGATGCGCCGAGCTTCATCCGCGCTCGCCTCAAGGGTCGCCGCAAAGTCCTCATCGTTGGCCTTGCGCAGAATGTCTTCTGGGTTGCGGCCAAGACGGTCAAGGACGCTCGGCATGTTGCTGTCAAGACCTGCCGGGCGATCATCGAGGAACCAGGCGCGATAGTAGGCTTTCATGAACTCGGGACACCAGCCCTCTCTTGCTGCCACCATGGCAACGCGAAGGCTGATCAGCGTCGGATCGACAGGGTACCGGGGTTCACGGAGGTAAGGGATTCCGAGCGCTGTAGCCCGCCGTTCGATGTCGCGCCACATATAGCGGCGCTTGGCGGTATCCGGAGGGAACGGGACCACGCCCGTTTCGTTGAGCAAAGCCCGGAGGTTGTATGGGCGCCAACGGACAGCGACGCCAGCTTCCTCTGCGAGTCGCTCGATCCGGTTGACCGTCAAATACGTATACGTCGAGCCTGGGAAAAAATAGAAATCGAGATTGACCATTGAATCCTCCCCCGAGAACGACTAATTTGACACATTTATACGCAATATTTTTGCAGTAAGAGCATCGAATAATAAAATCAGCAGACGAAATTCAAAGGTCACCCGCGAAATACACGACCCCAGAAAGTCGCCTTCCTGCCAATTTATTAATAGAAAACTACACTTGAGTCGATGAGAGATATGCTCGCGGCTTCTCAACACCCGACTCGCAGACTTGCGGAAGCGATCGTCGAAGCCCGAAAAACAAAACACGCCCGGAGGCGTGTCGGCGCGTGCATCAAAAACAAGAATTGGCTCCGGCGGTAGGATTCGAACCTACGACCAACGGATTAACAGTCCGCTGCGCTACCGCTGCGCCACGCCGGAATGACTTCGCCGCAAACAGCCAGAAGCCGCTCGGGTCCCGCGGCTTTTAGAGACCAGGTCCGCGGGCGTCAACATGCGATCGGCTTCATGTTCTCTGATCCGTCACCGGGCTGGCGGCGTATCCTGCATGACCTGGAGCTCTTTGCATGCCTCACCCTGCCGTCGTCTGGTTTAGAGAAGACCTCCGGCTCGCTGACAATCCCGCATTGACCGCTGCATCCGCCGGGAACGCGGCGGTCATTGCCGTTTATGTATTTGATGTCAAAGCCGAACCCCGCGCGAGTGGGGCGGCGTCACGCTGGTGGCTGCATGGCGCGCTGGAGACGCTGGCGGCCGATCTCGCCGCCCACGACGTGCCGCTCCTGACCATTGCGGGACCGCAGCG
>JBEIIL010000116.1:0-12114 GCA_040380755.1 Methylobacteriaceae bacterium
CGGATTGCGCCGGATGTCCTGGCCGGGAATCACGCGCACGATCATACCGGGCTCGGTCGCCAGCGCCGTCATGATCGCGCCGGAAGGCTGCTTCAACCGGATGCGGACAGTTGCTGGATCGACGACATCGACGCCTGCGAGGTCGCCGAGGTTGCGGGCGGAGGGCGCGTTCAGCGCCGGATCGACAACGCGCTCGATGCTGGCCTTGACCGCAGCAGCGTCACAGGCAGCTCCGTCGTGGAAGCGCACGCCGGGGCGCAGCTTGCAGGTAACAGCCAGACCGTCGGCCGAGACCTCCCACGATGTCGCCAGCGCCGGCTGCAGCGAACCGTCCTGTCCCAAGAAGAACAGGTTATCATAAAACATATTGTAGATCGAACGGTCGACGGATGGGGCGTCGCCGAAGGCGGGGTCGAGGCCGGCCGGCTCAACCGAGAATCCCACCGCCAGCGAACCGCCGCGGGGCGCGCCCTGCGCCCGCGCTTCGCGTGGTCCGACTGCGGCGAACGCCGTCGCCGTCACGCCGAGCGCCAGCACGTCGCGTCGAACCAATCCCGTGTCCTGAGATTTCATCGCAATCCTCCCTGATCGTCGTCTGCGCGGCTGTTGTAATCTCTGGACAACAGCAAAGACATAACATATCAGATATGTCAAGAGATGAGAGAGCGCTGGAGCGCAAGCGACAGGAGGCGCATGATCCGGTCATGGACCATCAGATGGCGAGCGGAACGCGGCGGACAGCGCTGGTGACGGGAGGCGATGCCGGGATCGGGCGCGCCATCTGCGAGGCGTTCCTGGCCGACGGGCTGGGCGTTGTCGTGAACGGCTTGTCCGGCGCGGGCGCTGCAGCCGCGTCGCTCGGCGGCGGCAGCATCGGAATCGACGCCGATATCGGCACCGTCGAGAACAGGCGTGCGCTGATCGAAGCCGTTGGACGGCTGGGAGGCGTCGATGTGCTGGTGCTCAACGCCGCCATCCAGCATCGGGCTGGCTGGCGTGATGCCGCCCCGGACGAACTGCAAAGGCAGGTTGACGTGAATTTTGTCGCAACCATCGCGCTTATACAGGCCTTCGCGCCCGGCATGGTCGAACGCGGCTGGGGCCGCATCGTCATGATCGGCAGCGTGCAGGAGGTGAGGCCGAACCCCGAACTGCCTGTCTATGCGGCGCTGAAGGCGGCGCAGGAGAACTTCGCCCGTAACCTGGCGCGGGACGTCGCCCGCAGCGGCGTGACCTGCAACGTCGTGTCGCCCGGCGTGATCGAAACGGCGCGAAGCGGCGCTGTTCTGGCGGACGCCGCTGTTCGGGCAAGCTGGCTTGAGCGTATTCCAGCGGGTCGGTTCGGCGCCGCCGCCGAATGCGCCGCAGCGGTCCGTTTCCTGGTCTCGGATGCGGGCGCCTACATCACCGGCCAGACCATCCGGGTGGATGGCGGCCTTTCCATCGCCTGAAGGAGCTTGACCACACATGCGCCTGTGCATGCTGTTGCCACCGAAGCCGGACCGCCGCTGGACAGTCGCGCGCCAGATGGGCGTGTCGGCGGCGATCGCCAAGCTGGCGCCCGAACTGACCGGCCGCTTGCCGCCCTTCGACGCCGCAAGCCTCAAGGGCGCCGTGGAGGAGTATCGCGCCGGCGGCTTCGAGATCGTTGGGTTGGAAGGCGACCAGTTCGACATGACCCGGATCAAGCTCGGCTTGCCCGGCCGCGACGAGGATATCGACCGCTATGGGCAGATGCTTGCCAACATGGGCGAGGCCGGGATCCGGCTCCTTTGCTTGAACTTCATGGCCGGCATAGGCTGGCACCGGACGCGGACCGCCGTGCCGACGCGGGGCGGCGCGCTGATCACCGCCTTCGACGCCACGGAGGCTGAGGCGCTTGGCCCCACCGAATACGGGATCGTGTCGCAAGAGGCGATCTGGGAGAACTTCCGCTCCTTCATCCGCGCGGTCGCTCCCATTGCCGAGAAGGCCGGTGTGCGCATGGGTTTGCATCCCGACGATCCGCCGGTGCCGTCCCTGCGCGGAATCGGCCGGGTGCTGACCAGCGCGAAGGCTATGGAGCACGCGATCGCCATGGCCTCGAGCCCCGCAGTCGGACTGACATTCTGCCAGGGCAGCTTCCGCACGATGGGCGAGGATGTGCCCGCCCTGATTCGCCGCTTTGCGGCCAGCGGCCACATAGCCTTCGTTCATATCCGCGACGTGCGCGGCGATGCCCACAACTTCGCCGAGACGTTCCCAGACGACGGCGACACCGACATGGCTGCGTGCTTCGCAGCCTATCGCGAGATCGGCCTCGACGTGCCGATCCGTCCTGACCACGCGCCCGCCATGGACGGCGACCCACGCCATGACGGTCCCGTCCACGGCACCAATGTCGGCTATGAGGCGAACGGCATGATCTTCACCGTCGGCTACATGAAGGGCCTGATGCATGCCAATCGCATCAAGGTGCGCTGATGACCGAATGGAAGATTATCGCGAGCGGGCAACGGTTCCCGGAAGGCCCGGTATTCACGCCGGACGGGACACTCTGGTGGGTCGAGGTCGAAGGCGCAGGTTTTGGGTGGTTTCGGGATGGGCAGACCGGCCATGTAGCGACCGGCGGGCGGCCAAACGGCGCAACGCTTGGTCCCGACGGGCTGCTGTGGTTTTGCGACCAGGGCGATTGCGCGATCCGCACGCTCGATCCGAAGACGGAACGCACGGGAACGATCGTCTCGATGCTGGATGACCGGCCTCTCGGCAAGCCGAATGATTTGATCTTCGACGCCCGCGGAAACCTGATCTTCACCTGCCCAAACGATGGCCGCACGGAACCGTCGGGCTATGTGTGCTGCCTGACGCCGGCCCGTGAACTGACCGTGATCGCGAGCGGGCTCTACTTCGCCAACGGCCTCACGCTTCTGCCCGATGGCCGGCTCGTGGTCGCCGAGACCTACCGGCAGCGTCTCTGGATCGGCGATTGGGACGCCACTGGCCAAGTCTGGCGCGAACCGCGTCCCTGGGTCGAGGCCGGCGGACCGATCGGCCCTGACGGCATGGCGGTTGGCCCCGACGGATTGCTCCGTGTCGCCGTTTTCGGACAGGGGCGCATCCTATCGATCGAGAGCGACGGGCGGATCGCCGGCGCGCTGAAGACCCCGGGGCTGCGGCCGACGAACTGCTGTTTCGATCCGGGGCAACCTAACGTGCTAATCGTCACAGAGGCGGAGCAAGGCAACGTTTTACGTTGTATGCCCGCCTCCTGAATCTCGAGCGAGCGGGGTTCCGCTCGAACTTCCGCTTAGAGAGGCCTCAAAGCACGACTGTTCTAACTACTACCGGCCCAAGAACTGCCATGCCTTGGTCGCTTCGAGCGGTATCTCGATACGAAAAAAGCGGTGAAGGCCACGCAAGTCCCGGCTCTGCTTCGCGGAAACCAGAGCAGAACTCCCGCATCCAGTTTCGTCTCCCGCAGGGAATATTCAAGTGAGGAACAGGGAACACCTGCATCTGAACAGGGCGTGGTCGTCCGGCAACAGCGATCGGTGCGGGGAGGCTGCCGCGTAGTCGCGCGCCCTGCAACACGCCCCCTCCCCGAACCCAAGCACCTTGCCTATGCTGCGCCAGCGGGGCTTCGCAGCCGCGACGCCGAATTCCACCCCCATCCGGCCCGCCGCACCCGCGCGGGCGCTGCCGGAGACTGAACGATGAAGGATCCGGATCTCGCCGTTGGCGGCGTCACCGTCCACCGTGTCATCGATATCGATCCCCAGGCCTTCGCCTGTGAGGCGCTGCTGCCGGGGTGCGACGCGGCGGCGATTGCCGAGCTGGCGGCGGTGCTGGGGCCCGGGCACGGGGACGCGGAGCGCGGGGAGTTGCACCTTGCCATGCAGAGCCATCTGCTGCGGGTGGCGGGGCGGACCATCCTCGTCGACACCTGCGTGGGCGAGCACAAGCCACGGCCGCGGCGGCCGGACTGGAACGAACGGGACGGAACGGCCTATCTGGCAAACCTCGCCGCAGCCGGCTGCCGGCCGGAGGACATCGACCTCGTGCTGTGCACCCATCTGCATGTCGACCATGTCGGCTGGAACACACGGCGCGAAGACGGCCGCTGGATGCCGACCTTCCCGCGGGCGCGCTATGTGGTGGCGCAGGCGGAGCTGGATTTCGCGGCGCGCGAGGCAGCGGCGGATCCGCAGTTCAGCCACGGATCGTTCCGGGACAGCGTCCTGCCCATCGTCGAGGCCGGGCTGTGCGACCCGCGGCAGCTGGGCGAGGCCATCGCCGACGGTGCCACGCTGGTGCCGCTGCCCGGCCATACGCCGGGTCAGACGGGGCTAGAAGTCACCACCGGTGCGGGGCCGTCGCTGCTGTTCTGCGGCGATGCGATCCACAGCCCCGTGCAGGTGCTGCGGCCGAAGTGGTCGAGCGCCTTCTGCTGCGATGCCGGCGAGGCGGTCCGCACGCGCACCGGCCTGCTTGAGCGCGCCGCCGCCGAGGACGTGGTGCTGGTGCCAGCGCATCTGCGCGGCGCCGGGATGCGGATCCGGCGGCGAGGCGGCGGCTTCGTGCCGGTGCTGTGCGGCTGCGATGGGGCGGCGTTGGCATAGAGCGGAAGCCGATCTGGGTGCATCAGGCTGTCCGCTCTCGCTCATTGCTTGAGCATCATCGTTGTCCGCCAGCCGGTATCCCTTTGGCGGGGTGATGCTCCCGTCAGTCGATCGACGCGACGTCGCGCAGCGACTGGATCATCGAGGTGCGCATCACATAGGCCTTGTGGCGCGCCGGGTCGGCGACGGTGGCGCGCAGGTCGTCGTAATAGGCCTGGCGCGCCGCCGGCTCGCGCGTGTTGAGGATCGCCCGGTTGCGGAGCGTGGTCTGCTGGACCACGTCGAGCGCCACCTTGCGGCGCTGGCGCTCGTAGCGGCCCAGCAGCGAAGCCGGGGCGCCGTCCTTGATCACCGCGGTGAGCTTCTCCGCGAGGTTATAGGCGTCGTGCACGCCGCCATTCAGGCCCATGCCGCCGAGCGGATTGTTGACGTGGGCGGCGTCGCCCGCAATCAGCAGCCGGCCGCCGCGATAATGCGACGCCACGCGCTCATGGACGCGATAGGCGGTGCGGTGGCGGACCTCGTAGGCGACGGGGCGGGCGGCGGCGCCTTGCAGGAGACCCTCGGAGCGCTCGGGCGAGGTCACCTCCGCGTCCGACAGCGACGGATCGACCGGGAACAACGCCCGCCACAGGCTGGCGGTGCGGATCAGGACGAACCACTCGGTCGGGTCGGACAGATAGGCGATGTTGGCGATGTCGGGCATCGCCTCGGTGAAGTCGTAGGTGGTCGACAGGGTGAGAAAGATCTCCGGGATGGTCTGGCCGTCGAAACCGGCACCGATCGCCTTGCGGACGAGGCTGCCGATGCCGTCGGCACCGATGGCGTAGGCGGCGCGCAGTGTCTGCGTCGTGCCGTCGGCATTGGAGATGTCTACCTCGACGCCCCGGTCGTCCTGACGGATGTCGACGGCTTTGGTGGAGAAGAGAATGGTGGCGAGATCATTGCCTTGCAACCTTGCCAGCAGCATCTCGCCGAGGCGCCACTGCTCGCACTGCAGGCGGTAGGGGTGGCGGGTCTCGCCCGCCAGCAGGCCGAGATCGAAGGTCGCGACGACGCCGTCGCGCCGGTCGCGGAACTGCCAGGCCGGGCAGATCAGGCCCTGCGCCACCAGGCTGTCGACGACGCCGAAGCGCTCGAGCATGTCGAGCGTCGGCGGGTGGAATGTCGAGGCGCGCAGGTCGCGGGGCAGGTCGGCGGCCACCTCGACCAGCGTCACCGGAATTCCAGCGTCGACCAGCAGGCAGCCGGCCACCAGGCCCACCGGTCCCGCGCCGACGATCACGACGCCTTCAGCCATTCGCAGACCCCGCCACATACGTCGATTTACGGATCGGTTCCTTGACAGGCGTCCCCCGCCCGCCAAGATTGAGTTGTCTGGACAACCATGACCCGCTTGGCCTCCTGCCACAAGACACCTGGAGGCGGGGCGACGGGTCGCAGGGGGCCAGACACCAGAGGGGTCGGCACGTTTGCGTTATCCGTTTGCACCGTTTCCGACGCGTGGCCACCTGCGCTGGCCAGATGGCAAACGGCTTGCAATGATCGTCACCGTGAACCTCGAGTACTGGGACCTGACGAAGCCGACCAGCGCCCCGTACTACGCGGGCGGGCCACCGATTCTGCCCGACATGCTGCCCGGCAACATCCCGGATTTCCCCAATTGGTCGTGGCGCGAATACGGGCAGCGCGTCGGCGTGTGGCGGGTGTTCGACGCCTTCACGGAGGCAGGCGTGCGCGCCAGCTGCACCATGAACGCCAAGATGGCGATCGAGCGCCGCCCGGTGATCGACGCGGCGCTGGAGCGCGGCTTCGAGCTCATTCCGCACAATTTCGAACAGGGCGAACTGCTCTGCCACCTCGAGCACCGGCCAGACGAGGAGCGCCGCGTCATTGCCGAGACGCTGAGGGTCTACGAGGAGACCGCAGGACGCCGGGCCAAGGGCTGGCTGTCCTCCTCGCTGCGCGGCACCACCAACACGCCAGCGATCCTGGCCGAGCACGGGCTGGAGTTCTGGTGCGACCTGATGAACGACGACCAGCCCTACATGATCGAGACGCCGGCCGGCCCGATCGTCGCCGTGCCCTATTCGATCGAGATGAACGACTTCACCCTGCTGGCGCGGCGCGGCCTCACCAACGACGCCGCGCTCGACGCGATGAAGGAGCAGCTCGACGTGCTCTACGCCGAGGGCGAGCACACCGGCATGATGATGAATGTCGGGCTGCACCCGCATGTCGTCGGCGTCCCGCACCGCATCAATCTGCTACGCCGGTTTCTGGCCTATGCGCGCAGTCTCGACGGCATCTGGTGGGCGACCCGCGAGGAAGTCGCCGCCTGCTACAGGGGCCAGCACGCGACGCACATCCCGCAGGGCGTCCCGTCATGAGCGATGCCGTTCTGCCCAGGCCGTGGACCGCGCTGGCGAAGCCGGCGCTGTGGACCCTCGCCTTCTGCGGGCTGGCCGTGGTCGGTACCGCGCTGGGGGGCAAGGTCATCGCCCAGCAGATCGCCTCCGGGCTGATGCTGGGCGCCATCTACCTGACGGTCGCGGTGGCGTTCACGCTCACCATCGGCGTGCTGAACTTCCTCAACTTCACCATCCCGACCATGTTCATGCTCGCCGGCATGATGGCGTGGGGACTGAACGCCGCCGGATTGTTCGCCTTTGCGGGAAAGCTCGGCTGGCTGGTGGCGCTCGTCGTCGGCATCGCCTGCAGCATCCTGGCATCGCTGGTGGTGGAACGCTTCACCTACCGCTACCAGCGGACCCGGCATGGTGACGCCACCGAGCACGCCATTCCGCTCGTCTCCTCGCTGGGCTTCCTGCTGATCTTCGAGCATCTCGTGCTGGTCGCATTCGGCTCGGAGGCGCAGCGCTTTCCGGTGCCGTTCAAGGCGGACCTGCAACTGTTCGGCATCGTCATCGGCCTGCCGCAGCTCGTGAGCCTCCTGATGGCACTGGCCATCGTGGCGGTGCTGACGGCGGTGCTGCGGCGGACGCGCATGGGCCGGGCGCTGCGGACCATCGCCGAGAACCCGGACACGGCATCGCTGCTCGGCGTCGATGTCGGGCGCGTCGTGCCCGTGGTGTTCGTGCTGAGCGGGCTGCTGGCCGGGCTCGCCGGCGCGCTGTTCACCGTAAATTATGGCGAGGTGTCGCCCTTCATGGGCGAGAATGTCGGCTCGAAGGCGATTGCCGCCATGGTGCTCGGGGGGCTCGGGTCAATCTGGGGCGCCATTGCCGGGGGGCTTGTGGTCGGCCTCACCGAGACGCTGTCGATCCACTTCTTCGGCGGCGATTCGGTGCAGATGAGCGTGTGGGGCCTGCTGCTGGTGATCATCATCGTGCGGCCGCAGGGGCTGTTCGGGCGGCCGAGCGTCGGCAAGGGGAAGATGTGATGCGGGGAGGGCGGGCATGAGCGGCTACGCCTCCGGGATCGTCGCGATCCTGTGCATCAACCTGATCTTCGCCTACGCCATCTTCATCTGCGCCACGGCGGGGCAGCTCAACCTCGGCGGCGCCGGGTTCCAGGCCATCGGCGCCTACGGGGCGGCCTATCTGTCCGCCAGCCTGTTCCAGCCTGTCTGGGTGACTGTGCCTGCCGCGATGGCGCTGGGCGGGCTGGTCGGTTTCCTGATCTCGTTTCCGGTGCTGCGCACAAGAGGCGTCTACATGGTGCTGGCCACCTACGCGTTCGGCGAGGTGGTGGCGGGATACTTCCTGAAGTCGACGATCTTCGGCGGGGCGACCGGCATCGTCGTGCCCGACCACCTCGACGTCGCGCCGCTGATCGTCGCGGCGGTTCTGGTGACGCTGTTCATGTTCGCGCTGATGGCAACCCGCTTCGGGCTCACCTTGCGGTCGATCCACGACGACGAGCCGGTGGCGGCCATCATGGGCATCAACGTCCGCGCCACCCAGGTCGCGTGCTTCACCATCGGCGGGGCGCTGGCTGGCCTGTCCGGCGCGCTCTACGCTCATCATTTCAGCTTTGTCGAGGCGCAGTACTTCAACTCGCTGCTGTCGATCTATGTCCTGCTGTTCGTTCTCATCGGCGGCACGCAGACGGCCTGGGGCCCGCTCGCCGGGACGCTGTTCTTCACGCTGCTCCCAGAGCTGCTGCGGGTGGGAGGATCCTGGCGCTTCATCGTGTTCGGCGTCGCCATAGTGGCGATGATGGCGTTGCGCCCGGAAGGCATTGTCACGCGCGCCCTGGTCGCCCGGATCGCGGCGCGGCTGCGGCGTCCCTTCGGTGGTCCCATACGGGGCGCGCGCCATGCCGGGTAACGACCTGCTGGTCCTCGATCGCCTGCAAAAGCGCTTCGGCGGTCTGACCGTCATCGGCGATGTCGGCTTTGCCGTCGAGGCCGGCAGCCGCGTCGCCCTGATCGGGCCGAACGGGGCCGGGAAGACGACGCTGTTCAACCTGATCTCCGGCGTCTACCCGCTCGACGACGGCAGCATCACGCTGGCGGGTGAGCGGATCGACGCGCTGCCTGTGCGCTCGCGCGTGCGAGCCGGGCTCAGCCGATCGTTCCAGAATATCCGGCTGATGCCGCATCTGTCGGTGGTCGAGAACGTCATGCTGGGCCAACATGTGCAGGCCTCCTCGCTCCTCGGCCTGGCCATGCCGATCGGGTGGATGCCCGGCAATCGCTGGCGCCGCATGGCCGAGGCGCGGCTGGCCGAGGCGGGCATCGACGTGGACCCCGATGCCGAGGTGTCGGGCCTGCCCTACGGGATCCGCAAGAAGATCGAGGTGGTGCGCGCCCTGATGAGCCGGCCGCGGGTGCTGATGCTGGACGAGCCGGCCGCCGGCCTTAACCCGCGCGAGACGGCCGAGTTGTCGGCCTTTCTCAAGGGGATCGCCTCGGACGGCCTGACGCTGCTGGTGGTGGAGCACGACATGGCGTTCGTGCACGACCTGTGCACCCGGACGGTGGTGCTGAATTTTGGCCGCCTCATCTATGATGGGCCGACGGCCGGGGTGCAGGACAATCCGGATGTCCGGGAGGCCTATCTGGGTACGCGGCGCGTGGCGGGGCGCGAGGCCGGGCATGCTGCTTGAGGTCGAGGGACTGGAAGTCCGCTACGGCCGCACGGTGGCGGTGAAGGGCCTGTCACTTGCAGTGGCGGCCGACGAGATCGTCACCGTGCTGGGCAGCAACGGCGCCGGCAAGTCGTCGCTGCTGCGGGCGCTGCTGGGCCTCGTCCCGAGCGCCGACGGACGGGTGCAGTTCGACGGGATCGACGTGACCGGAATGACGCCACCGCAGCGCCTGCGCCGCGGCCTCGCGCTGGTGCCGGAGGGGCGGCAGATCGCCATCACGCTCACGGTGCACGAGAACCTGCTGATGGGCGCCTACTGCCGCGACGACGCGGCCGTGACGCGCGATATCGACGGCATCTACGACCGCTTCCCCAACCTGGCGCAGCGTCGGGGCATGCCGGCCTCGGTGCTGTCGGGCGGCGAGCAGCAGATGCTGGCGATCAGCCGCGCCATGCTGGCGCGGCCGCGGCTGATGATGCTCGACGAGCCGTCGCTGGGGCTCTCGCCGCTGCTCGTCGAGCGCCTGTTCGGCCTGATCGCCGAGTTGCGCGACCAGGGGATCGCCATCCTGCTGGTCGAGCAGAACACCCATATGGCGCTGGAAATCGCCGGCCGGGGGCTCGTGATGGAGCTCGGCCGGGTCGTCCTGCAGGGCGAAGCGGCGATGCTGCGCGAAAACGAGAGGCTCGCCTCGGCCTATCTGGGGCACGCCGAAGCCTGACATCAACGGAGGGGAACGACATGAGCATCGACCGCATCGACCGCATAGGCCGCACGCTGACCGCAGCGGCCATGGGCCTCCTGCTCGCCGCCATCCCGGCGGCGGCCCAGGAGATCACCATCGGCCTCACCATGGTGAAGTCCGGCCCGCTCAAGGTGGCCGGAGAGACCACCGAGACGGGCGTCGACATTGCCGTGGCCGAGATCAACGCCAAGGGCGGCATCGCCGGCAAGAAGATCCGGCTGCTCAAGTTCGACACCGGGTCGGATCCCAAGCAGGCGGCCACTGCCACCCAGAAATACGTCCAGGACGACGGCGCGCTCGCCATCATCGGGCCGCTCTCGTCGGGTGAGGCGGCGGTTGCCTTTCCGACCGGCGAGCGCCTTGGCATCGTGCAGATGCCCAACGCCGCCTCGGCGCCCAACCTCACCGGCAACTTCTCCTACGCCTGGCGCCTGACCCAGGACGAGGGCAAGCAGTTCACCCGGCTCCTGACCTCGCTGAAGACCAAGGGGATCAAGATCGACAAGGCGGAGATCCTCTACGTCTCCGACGAGCGCGTCTCGGCGACCTCGGGCACGCAATTCTATCCGGCCATCTTCAAGGCCGCCGGGATCACCCACGGCGAGCCCATCGCCTTCCAGTACAAGAGCTTCGACCTCTCGCCGCAGGTGGCGCAGATCATGGAGCGCAAGCCCGACGTGGTAGCGCTGGCCGCCACCGTCGACAGCGCCGGCAAGGCCATCAAGGAGCTGCGGCGCCAGGGCTTCACCGGCCGCGTGATCGGGTCGCAGATCTTCGCCGACCCCAATGCGCTCGACCTGTTCGGCAAGGACGCCGACGGGCTGATCATCGTTGCCGGATTCTGGGCCGACCGCAATGAAGCCAGCAAGGCCTTCACGGCGAAGTTCGCCGAGGAAAACGCCAAGCGCGGCATGCCGACGAAGAAGGTCCCGCACCACACGGATGCGCAGGCCTACGACATCGTCTACCTGCTCAAGCAGGCGATGGAGAAGGCTGGCGTGACCGGCGACCCGGCCAAGCTCGCGCAGGAGCGCACCGCCGTGCGCGACGCGCTGAAGGGCATCCGCTTCACCGGCGTGACCGGCGACAACACCTGCTTCAACGCCGCCCGCGATGCGCAGCTGCCCGGTTTCGTCATCGAGATCAAGGACCTGCAGTGGACGCTGTACGACCAGCATGCGGCCGAGGCGTGCCCGCAGTGACGGGCGCGGGGAGGACCGCATGGCGATGAGGGTCGCTGTTCTGGGAGGCTGCGGCGGGATCGGCCGCAGCCTCGTCGCGGCCCTGCTGGCGCAAGGCGACGCGGTGACCGTGCTCGACCTGCCGGTCTCGATCGACCGGCATCCGCCGCCGCCGGGGGTGGAGGCCGTTCCGCTCGACGGCAGTGACGCCGCCTCCGTGGCGGCGGCATTCCAGACGATCGATGCGCGCTGGGACGGGCTCGACGGCTTCGTCAACCTGGCCGGCTTTATGCTCGGCATGAAGCCGCTGCGGGACGTGGATCCGGATGCGTTCGCCACGGTGGTGGCGGGCAATCTGGGCACGGCGTTCCTGGCCTGCAACGCCACCCTGCCGCTGCTTCACAAGGGCGTGTCGCCGAGCCTTGTCAACGTGGCGTCGGGGCTGGCCCAGTTCGTCCGGCCCCACTACGGGCCCTACGCAGCGGCCAAGGCCGGCATGATCGCGCTGACCAAGACGCTGGCGCTCGAGCAC
>JBEIIL010000117.1:0-11751 GCA_040380755.1 Methylobacteriaceae bacterium
CCCTCCGCCGTCAGCACGCGCACCCTCTTGGCCTGGGTCAGCAGCGGCATCGCCAGAGCGGTGGCACGGGCGGTCTCGGTGCTGCAGTTCCAGGCGATCATGATGCTGTCGCCCATCGCCGACGGGGCAACGGGCGGCGCGATCAGGATCGGCCGACCGCTTTCGAACACGACCGCCTCGAGCAATGACAGGCGCGGCCCGGCCGCGCTGCCGGAGGGTCGCCCCACGACCGTCACGTCGAAGACCCTGGCGTAGGCCGCAACCGCGCTGTCACCCATCAGCGGCTGCTCGCGCAGCCCCCAGCTGGCCTGGCCGGGCGTGGCGCGTTCACGCTGCGGCAGCCCCGCCGCCTCCATCGCGCGGCGGAACGCCTCCTGCGCCTCGCGCGACGTGTCACCGGCGCTGCGCTGGTTCGGCGGCCACAGCGGCACCATCTCGCCAACAATGTAGTTGTCGATGACGGGGAGCGTCGAGACCGCCTCCAGATAGCTGCCAAAACGCCCTGCGAACACCAGTGCGCTCGCCAGCACCGATTGCGCGCCCTCGTGATCCTCGACCGGAACCAGGATTGCTTTCATCGTCATGGCAGCCTCCTTGCGCAGATCGGGATGCTAGCACGACGCATGCCGTGAAGCAGCCGGAGCCGCAGGCGTTGGCCTAGCTGGTCTGCTCGCAGCGGTGCCAGGTTTCGGGCGCACCGGAGGTGCCCGCCTGCAGCCGGATCGTGTTCTCGGTGACCAGCGACATCGACACCGGGGTCCCGGCGCCGTTTTCCCGCTCCGGAACCGTGTAGGCAAAATTGTGCCTGGAGTACTGGCCATCCATCCGCGTGCCGCCGGGCGTTACGATCGTCGATCCGCTGATCGACATCGTTTTACCCTTCGTGTCGCACCAGTTGCCATCGATCGCATCGGCCCGTGCCGGGGCGGCCGTCATCAGAAAACCGGCCAGCGCGGCCGCGACGCCCTGCGTGAGAACCCGTGCCATCTGCCGTCTCCCTGTTGGCTCACGGCCAGTCTGGTCACTCAGGCCGGCAGCGTCCAGTGCGCCTGGTGCGGCACGACGGCGGTCTTGCGGCGCCGTCCCGGGCGCTGGGCCACGGCAGCCGGACGGCTCGCGCCGGCAGGTGCGAGCCAGCGGTCAAGGAACGCGTCGAGCCAGCGGCGCACCGCGCCATCGTGCAGGAACCAGCCCTCGAGGTGGTGGTCGCGCGGGCAGGCGCCCGGCATCGCCAACCGCTCATGCGCCTTTGTGGTCCACCGGCACATCATCGCGTAGGTGACCTCCGGGTGGAACTGCAACCCGAACGCGTTTTTGCCGGCGCGGAAGGCCTGGTGGGGGAAGATGTCACCCTCGGCCAGCGCCTGCACGCCGGACGGCAGATCGAACCCTTCCCGGTGCCACTGGTAGACAAGCCCCGGCCATGGGGTTCCGAGTTCGCGGGCAAAGTCATGCCCCGCGTCGGTCGGGCGCAACGGGTAATAGCCGATCTCGGCATGACCTTCGGGGTGCTTGTCGACCTTGCCGCCGAGCTGGCGCACGAGCATCTGGGCGCCGAGGCACAACCCCAGATAGGGCTTTTCCTCCTTCAGCACCGTGCCGATCCAGTCGGTCTGGCGCCGCACCCAATCCTCGTCATCGTTGGCGCTCATCGGGCCGCCGAAGACAACGGCGCCGTCATGCTCCGCCATGGTTCGCGGCAGCGACTGGCCGAGCGGCGTCCGCCTGACGTCGAGCGCATAGCCCCGTTCGGTCAGCAGCCTTCCGACCCGACCGGGGGTCGAATGTTCCTGGTGGAGGACGATAAGAATGCGGCGGGACACGGGCGCTCTGCTCAACCGGAGTGGCGCGGATCAGGCAGAAAGTGTGCCACAGAAGCCGTGCGCCGTCGAGCCGATTCTGCCCTGATTTTGGGCACTCACCTCAGCGCGACGGCAGCGACGGACAAGTCCGTCGTCCTGCTTCGAGACAGGCCTGCGCCTTGTTGGAACGACTCAGTCCCTCGGCAACGAACAGGCCGGCCCCGAACAGCACAAGGCACACGATCGCGGCCACGAGGTTCACCGTCATCCGGTGCGCGTGTTCGTCCTCGTCATCCTTGTTCCGCACAGTCGGGCGTCGCATACCGGCTCCCGTCGACTCGCGACAGTCTAGCTGCAACGCCGTGCAACGAAAACTACGACCTGCATGCAGCCGGAATAGCTGCCACGAACCGCCTTGCGGCGGCAGCGGACCCAATACGCCGCCCGATAGCCCAAACGGAGGCTGTCCAGGCTACGTCCGGCCCTTACCGGTAATGGAGTCGATAGCCGCCGGTGGGATCGCGCAGCCACACCTTCATGGGCGCCGGACCCGCCGGCAGCGGGGCATAGCCCAGCGGCTGCCAGCGCGGCTTGCCGGCATACTGCGCCTTGTGGGTGCCCCCGCGCGCCGCCACAGCCTGCGGCTTGGCCTTCTTCGACGCCACCATGGTGCTGCTGGGCGCCGTACCGTTGATGGCGATCACCGCGCCCTCGCGCTTGACCATGGCGAACAGCGCCGCCGCATTGGCCTTCGACAGCCGCACGCAGCCGTGGGAGGCGGGGCGACCAAGCGCCCGAGCCTCGCTTGTGCCGTGGATCGCATAGCCGCCGCGGAAGAAGATCGAGTGCGGCATCGGCGACATGTTGTATTTGCGCGAGTAGTGCATGGGCACGAGCCGCTGCGGCTTGTAGACGCCGCGCGGCGTGACGAAGCCGGACCGCGCCGTCGACACCGGCCAGGTGTAGCTCTCGCCCGATCCGTTGCTGACCCGCATCGTCTGCGAGCCGAGATCGATGTTGATGCGTACGACGGCGCCGGCGGCCTGTGGCAGGCCAAGGCACAGGACGAGAAACGTGAAAACCGCTGCAATCCGACGCATGACGCACACTCCCCGATCGGTCGTTGCCGAAGGACGCGCCGACCCGCAGGCGCGACACGCTGATTAGACACGCATACCGCGAGCGAATTGAGGATAGCTTGCAATCAAGCGGCATTCCGTCAGCATCGCTGTCCTTCGACAATAGTGGTAAACTGCACCTGTGTCCTACGATTTCTTCAACCGAATCTTGGCGGGACTCACCGCGCCGGCGGATAGGCGTGGCGCCGGCCGGTCCGGTCCGTCACCGCCCCGTCCTCGAGTGAGACCGGGCCCACGGGGACCTTGCCGTGCCCGTCCGGAATATCGAGCACATAGGTCGGCTGGCACAGGCCCGAGACCCGCCCGCGCAGCGCCGCCATGAGGGCCCGGCCCTCCTCCAGCGTGGTTCGCAGATGCGCCGTGCCGGGCGCGAGGTCGCCATGATGCAGGTAATAGGGCTTCACCCGGCACTCGACGAAGGCGCGCATCAGCGCCGCCAGCGTCTCGACGTTGTCGTTCACGCCCCGCAGCAGCACCGACTGGCTGACGAGCACGATCCCGGTCGCCGACAGACGGTCGCAGGCGGCCCGCGCGGCCGGCGTCAGCTCGCGCGGGTGGTTGGCGTGGACAGCCAGATAGGTCGTGAGACCCGGTGCGCAGAGCGCCTGTGCCAGCTCTTCGGTCACCCGCTCCGGCGCCGCGACGGGCAGGCGTGTATGCCAGCGCAGGATCCGCACCGGGCCGGTGGCCGCCACCGCGGCGCTGAGCGCCGCCAGGCGGCGCGCCGGCAGCACCAGCGGGTCGCCGCCGGTGACGATCACCTCCCAGATCTCCGGTCGAGCCTTGACATAGGCGAGCGCTGCCTCCACCGCTGCGTCCGGCAGCACGCCCGCACCTGCGGGACCGACGGTCTCCCGGCGGAAGCAGAACCGGCAATACACCGCGCAGGTGGTGGTCAGCTTCAGCAGCACCCGGTCGGGATAGCGGTGGACAAGGCCGGGAAGCGGACTGTGGGCATCGTCGCCGATCGGGTCGGCACGCTCGCCGGGCGCCGTCTCGAGCTCGCGCACATCCGGGATGAACTGCCGTGCGATCGGGTCGGACGGGTCGCGCGGGTCGATCAGCGCCTGCAGGGCCGGCGTCACCGCGACCGCATAGCGCCGGGCTACCGCGTCGAGCGCCTCGGACGGGGCAGCCAGCCCGGCCTCGGCCAGGGCGGCGACGCTGCGCAGGGTCCGCGACGCAGCGGACAACCGGGCGGGAGCGGCGTTGGCGTGGACCGTCATCATGTCCTCCGGTGCGGCGCGCATCTCTGTCATGCCGGCGCTACCGGCGTCCAGACGACCTGGTCGATGCGGCTCGCGCCGGTTGCCAGCATCGCCAGCCGGTCCAGGCCCAGCGCGCAGCCGCTGGCGTCCGGCATCTGCGCCAACGCGGCGAGGAAATCCTCATCCAGCGGGTAGCGCTCGCCATAGAGGCGCTCCTTGTCGTCCATGTCGGCGAGAAACCGCAGCCTCTGCTCGACCGGATCGGTCAGTTCCCCGAACGCATTGGCGAGTTCGACACCGCACGCATAGAGCTCGAACCGCTCGGCGAGCCGGGGATCGCCCGGCTTGCGCCGCGCCAGCGCCGCCTCGCTGGCGGGATAGTCGTACAGCACGGTCGCCCGGCCGATCCCCAGCCGGGGCTCGATCCGTTCGACCAGGACCTTGCTGTAGACATCGGTCCAGCTGTCGTCGGCGGCAACCCGGATGCCCGCCGCAGCCGCATCGGCCGCAATCCTGTCGCGGTCGCCACCGTCCACCGTGACCGATCCCATGAGGTCGATGCCAGCGTGCCGGTCGAACGCCTCCGCAACGGTCAGTCGCTCCGGCGCCGCGAACGGATCCGCCTCGCGACCCCGAAAGGCAAAAAGCCGGGCGCCGCCGGCCTCCGCCGCCAGCCCGAGCAGCGTCGCGCAGTCGTCCATCAGCGCCGTGTAGGGAGCGCCAGCGCGGTACCACTCCAGCATGGTGAAGCAGGGATGGTGCAGCGGCCCGGCCTCGCGGTTGCGAAACACCGGCGCGAACGCCACGATCTTGGTCTCACCTGCCGCCAGCAGCTTCTTGCAGGCAAATTCGGGCGAGGTGTGGAGATAGCGGGATGCGCCGGTGCCGTCGGCGCGGCGCAGCACTGTCAAAAATCCATGCAGGTGGGTCTCGTTGCCCGGCGAGACCTGCAGCGCCGCCGCGTCGATCTCGACAAAGTCCGAGGCCGCGAACCAGCTGCGCAGCGCTGCCATGACCCGGTTGCGCCCCAGAAGGAACGGCCGCCGGTCGGCATGGACATGCGGCATCCACCAGGGCGACGCTGTGGTCACTCCGGAGCCCTCCGCCGCAAGCCCACTATCCTCCGGCCGCAAAATTTGACAGAGAGCGCACGAACAGGTTTCTGGCAGGCGCGCGGTTGCGCTGCTGCGCCTTCCTCCGCCGCATGAGGTCCATCCGTGAAGGTCATCGCCAGCTCGCTCCGCAAGGGCAACATTGTCGACAAGGAAGGCAAGCTCTACGTCATCCTCAGCGCCGAGAACATCCATCCCGGCAAGGGCACGCCGGTGACCCAGCTCGACATGCGGCGGATCTCCGACGGCGTGAAGATCTCCGAGCGCTACCGCACCACCGAGCAGGTCGAGCGGGCTTATGTCGAGGATCGCGACTACAACTACCTCTACCGCGACGGCGAAGGCTTCCATTTCATGCATGCCGAGACCTTCGACCAGGTCGTCGTGATGGAGGACGTCGTCGGCGACCAGGCCGTGTGGCTGCTTGAAAACATGAAATGCGTGGTGTCGATGCATGACAATGTCGCGGTGGCGATCGCGCTGCCCGCCCGTGTCGTGTTCGAGATCACCGAGACCGAGCCCACCATGAAGGGCCAGACCGCGTCCTCGTCCTACAAGCCGGCGATCCTCTCCAACGGCGCCCGCACCATGGTGCCGCCGCATATCGGCGCCGGCACGCGTGTCGTGGTCATGACCGAGGACGGCTCCTATGTGGAGCGTGCCAAGGACTGATCGCCCCGCGGTGGCGCTGCCGCTTGCCGGACCCCCGGATCAGGGGCGACAGTTGCCGCACGGTCGATTCGGCCGGCCCGGGAGAGAAACCGCCATGCGATCCCTCGTCATTGCCGCGCTTGCCATCGCGTTAGCCGCGCCTGCGCTGGCCCAGACGGCCGCCCCTGCCGCCCGCCCGGCGACCACGCCGCCCGTGGCTGCCGCACCGGCCGCAGCGCTGCTCGATATCAATTCCGCCAGCAAGGCTGACCTTGAGGCCCTGCCGGGGATCGGCGCAGCCCGGTCCGATGCGATCATCAAGGGCCGGCCCTATCGCGGCAAGGATGACCTCGTCCGCCGCAGCATCGTGCCGGAGGGCGTCTATGCGGGGATCAAGGACAGGATCATCGCCCGTCAGAACTGATCCGGATCAGCCTCGGGCCCTGTCGATCGCCGCGAACAGCAGCTCGGCCGAGAACGGCTTGCGGACCATGCCGGCAATCCCGAGCTGCGCCATCCGCCCGACAAGGTCGGCCGGATCGTCCTGGGTCATCAGCACGAACGGGATCGTCGCCCAGTCCTCGCGACCGTTCATCAGCGCCTTCAGGTCGAGACCATTGACCGGCTTCATCAGCCGCTCGCAGATGACGAGGCCGTAGCGCCGCCGCATCAGCATGCGGACGGCCTCCGGACCGCTGTTGATCGTATCGCTCTCGATCAGCCCTCGCCCGACGAGCAGCGTGCGGACGATCCGCGCGACGGCAAGGCTCGGGTCGACAATGAGCACCGTTGTATCGGCTGGCAGGGTCATGGACCGGGTCTCAACCCCGTGCTGCCGGCAGCCATTGGGCCTCGACCCGCGCCAGGGCGATCTCGATTCGGTCCCAGGCGGCCACCTCGTCTCCCGCGGCCAGCAGTCGGCGGGCCTCGCCGATCAGCTCCGTCAGGTCGGGGCCGTCACGCTCCATGCCGGCCAGCCGGGCCAGCACCAGGACGGCTTCGGCGGTGGCGTGATGGTCGCTGATGCTCGGGTCCGGACGGTGGGACAGATCCGGCGCCGCTTACGCCCGAGACGGACGGCGGTCCACAATCGCCTGCGGCGCAGCCTGTCGTGTCAGCGCCGCGCCGCGGTGGCGATCGGGCCCGACGAATTGTTCAGGCTGACCCAGGCAACGTCGTCCTGGCTCTCGCGCTTGACGAAGACGTAGCCGGTCTGGTGCCAGGCCAGCACCTCGTCACGCTTGTTGTCGAGGATATAGTCGCCGCGGTCGGTGCGCACCATCAGCACCGCATGGCCCTCGTTGTTCTCGTCCAGAACCACGGTCATCCGCATGGCGCGGCGCGGGACGCCGGCGTCGGCAAGACGCTTGCGCTTCAGCACCTGATAGTCCTCGCAGTCGCCATAGCCGTCATCCGGGAAGTTCCACTTGTCGACCACGCCCCAGTGCTCGGCATCGGTCAACGGCTTGACCGCGCGGTTGACCTTCAGGTTGACGTCGGTGACGAGGCGCCAGAGCTGCGGCGTCATGGCGACGGCCTCGGGCTCGCCGCCGTCGACCCGGCACTCGACCGCGTGGCGCCGACAGAAGTCGGCCCATGCTGTAATGGGCCGGGCAACCCCGCCCGTCACAAGGCCGGACGCCGCGGGCGGCAGGGCCGCCTGGCGCTCGACCGCCTGCGAGGCGGGGGCTGCGAGGAGAAAGGCGAGGGCCGTGAGAACCGACCGGAGAGACGTTGCGTTCGACATGAGCATCCCTTGCGTTCGGGACGATCATTGGCCGCCAGTCTCCCCATGCCGGCTGAGAGATTTCCGTCAAATTTGATGCAATTCCGGATGATCGGGTGTTCAGATCATGGCGTGGTGGCCGCCGGGTTTCGCCGATCCGCAGCAATCGAGGATCGACGAAAACCCTCTCTTCACCATGCGCCGCCAGGCCACCCGGATCGGGCCTGGCGGACGCCTCCGGCCGCTCCGTCGCGCCGGTTCTGACGGTTGTCGATCAGGTCCGTCACAACCGTGGGATCGGCGAGCGTCGACGTGTCGCCAAGGCTGCCGAACTCGTCCTCGGCGATCTTGCGCAGGATGCGGCGCATGATCTTGCCCGAGCGGGTCTTGGGCAGTCCCGGCGCGAACTGGATCAGGTCGGGCGAGGCGATCGGGCCGATCTCCTTGCGGACCCAGCCGACCAGCTCCTTGCGCAGCGCCTCGGTCGGCTCAATCCCGTTCATCAGGGTGACATAGGCATAGATGCCCTGGCCCTTGATGTCGTGCGGATAGCCGACGACCGCGGCCTCCGACACCTGCGGATGCGCCACCAGTGCGCTCTCCACCTCGGCAGTCCCCATCCGGTGGCCGGAGACGTTGATCACGTCGTCGACGCGGCCGGTGATCCAGTAATAGCCGTCGGCATCGCGCCGGCAGCCGTCGCCGGTGAAATACTTGTTCGGATAGGCGGCGAAATAGGTCTCCATGAAGCGCTGGTGATCGCCATAGACCGTTCGCATCTGCCCAGGCCAGCTGTCGGCGATGACGAGATTGCCCTCACAGGCGCCCGCGAGCACCCGGCCCTCGGCGTCGACGACCTCGGGCTTCACGCCGAAGAACGGCCGCGTCGCCGAACCCGGCTTGAGCGCGGTGGCACCGGGCAGCGGCGTGATCAGAATGCCGCCGGTCTCCGTCTGCCACCAGGTATCGACGATCGGGCAGCGATTGTCGCCGACGACGCGGTAATACCACTCCCATGCCTCGGGATTGATCGGCTCGCCCACAGATCCGAGCAGCCGCAGCGACGAGCGCGACGTGCGCTTCACCGGCTCCTCGCCGGCACCCATCAGCGACCGGATCGCCGTCGGCGCGGTGTAGAAGATGTTGACCTTGTGCTTGTCGACGACGTCCCAGAAGCGCGAGATCGACGGATAGGTGGGGATGCCCTCGAACATCAGCGTCGTGGCGCCGTTCGCGAGCGGGCCATACACGATGTAGGAGTGGCCCGTCACCCAGCCGACATCCGCCGTGCACCAGTAGACGTCGCCGTCATGGTAGTCGAACACGTACTGGTGCGTCATCGACGCGTAGACCAGATAACCGCCGGTCGTGTGCACGACGCCCTTCGGCTTGCCGGTGGACCCCGAGGTGTAGAGCAGGAACAGCGGATCCTCGGCATTCATCGGCTCGACCGGGCAGACGGCCGGCACCGCGGCGGCGGCCGCGTCGTACCACACGTCACGACCGTCCTTCATGGCCACTGCGCCGCCGGTGCGGCGCACCACCAGCACGGTCTTGACCACGTCGAGCTTCTCGACAGCAGCATCGACATTGGCCTTCAGCGGCACCTTGCGGCCGCCGCGCAGGCCCTCGTCGGCGGTGATCACAACGGCCGAGCTGGCATCCTCGATCCGGCTCGACAGCGAATCCGGCGAGAACCCGCCGAACACGATGGAGTGGACCGCGCCGACCCGCGCACAGGCCAGCATCGCATAGGCGGCCTCGGGGATCATCGGCAGGTAAAGGGTGACGCGGTCGCCCTTCTCGACCCCGTAGGCCTTGAGTACATTGGCAAAGCGGCACACCTCGGCATGCAGCTCCCGGTAGGTGATGTGCCTGGATTCGTTGGGGTCGTCCCCCTCCCAGATGATCGCCACCTGGTCGGCACGCGTCGCCAGATGCCGGTCGACGCAGTTCAGCGCCACATTGGTGACGCCGTCCTCGAACCATTTGATCGACACCGCGCCGGGTGCGTAGCTGGTGTTCTTCACGACCGTGAAGGGCTGGATCCAGTCGATCCGCCGGCCATGCTCGGCCCAGAACGCATCGGGTTCGCTGACAGAGGCCGCATACATGGCCTGGTACTTGGCGTCGTCGACCCAGGCCCGCTTGGCCCAGTCGGTGCCAACGGAATAGACCTTCTCGGACATCGACATCCTCCCCACACTACGCAACCGCGCCTGCGCGCGATCCTTCTGCCATCACCGGTATCGCGGAGCCGCGGGGGGCCGGTCCGGTTTCTGGGGCATTATGCGCAAGCCCGGCCCCGAGCGGCAAGGCGACGGCGGCTCGCACTTTGGTCGCGGGACGAAGGGCGAAGGGGCGTCAGCCCAGCAGGCCCAGCACCACGCCCTGCACCAGCAGGACGCCGAGCCAATGGCCGGCGTCGATCACGGTGAGCCGCAGCGACCCCAGCGCATAGGCGTTGTTGACGAGCTGGGTGGTGACGACGAACCCGAACCAGATCGTGACGGCAGCGGCGATGCCCGGCAGCAGGCCGGGCCCGCCGAAGTGGGGCATGAGGCCGTACAGCACCCACGCCATGAGGATCTCGGCGAGGAACGAGAGAATGAACGGCGTCGGCGAGGGGCGACCGGAAGGACCCACCATGTCCTCGCGGCGCTTGCCGAGCGCCTCCATCCATTGCGGGCCGAGAACCCCGTACCAGACGGCGCCAAAGACCCAACCGGCGACGGCGGCGGCGAGGATCGGCAGGACAGGCGTGATGGAGTTCATGCACAGCTCGCCGGACGCCAGGACGCAACCGTCACAGCCGGCAGACGGCGCGTCAATCCGCCGCGTTCAGCCCGCCCATGGCGCAGACAATCGCCCATTCCTCATCCGTCACCGGCTGCACGGACAACCGCATCGACGTCACCAACGCCATGCCGCCAAGCCGATGCTCCGCCTTGACTGCAGCCAGGGTCACCGGCTTCGGCAGGGCCTTCACGGCCTTGATGTCGACCATCACCCATGGGCTACCGGCCTCGGCGGTATGGTCCGGATAGGCCTCGCGAATCACCTCGACGAGGCCGACGATCTCCTTGCCCTCGTTGGAATGGTAGAAGAATCCCCGGTCACCCAGCCGCATCTTCATGAGGTTGAGCTTGGCGAGGTGGTTGCGCACGCCGTTCCAGCAGGTGCCGGTGGCGCCGGCCTCGACCTGCCGGGTCCACGACCAGACGTCGGGTTCGGACTTGTAGAGCCAGTGGGCCATCGGGCACTCCGTCGGGGGATTCGGCGCGAGATTACGGAACGCCGGCGTCGCCGCAAGCGACCTGCACGGTCACGTCTCGGCCCGCAGCGGCCGCGACATCAGCGCCGAGACAGCCTCGTCGACCGTCAACCGTCCGCCCAGCACCGCGTCGACGGCGGCTGCGATCGGCATGCCGACGCCCCGAGCGGTCGCCATCTCGACCAGGACGCGGGCGGTATGCGCCCCCTCGGCAAGGCGGCCGCCGCCGGCCTTGGCCGGCGACAAACCGCGTCCGAGATCGAGCCCAACGGCGAAATTGCGCGATTTCGCCGAACCGCAGGTCAGGATCAGGTCGCCCAGCCCCGACAATCCCGCCAGCGTTTCCGGCCTCGCGCCATACGACACGGCAAAACGACCGAGCTCGGCGAAGCCCCGCGCCGTCAAAGCCGCCTTGGCGCTCTCCCCGAGCCGGCGGCCCTCGACGATGCCCGCCGCGATCGCCAGCACGTTCTTGGCGGCCCCGCCGATCTCGACGCCGCGCATATCCGTCGAGTGGTAGAGCCGGAAGCTCGGCGAGCTCAGCGCCGCCGCCAGTGCTTCCGCCACAGGCTCGAGCGGCGCCGCCAGCACGACGGCGGTCGGCAGGCCCCGGGCAACGTCCTCGGCGAAACTCGGCCCCGACAGCACGCCCGGCATGGCGCCGCGCAGCGTGTCGGAAACGATCTCGGTCATGAACAGGCCGGTGCCCCGCTCGATGCCCTTGGCGCAGACGATCACCGGGATGCCTGCCGGCAGCACCAGCGCCAGCGCGTCGGCAACGCCACGCAGGGCCTGGGCTGGGACCGCAAGCAGGATGGCGCGGGTCTGCGCCGCGGCCC
>JBEIIL010000118.1:0-11732 GCA_040380755.1 Methylobacteriaceae bacterium
AAGACCGACACGCCGAGGACGCCCCGCTGGCGGTTGGGATTGGGGTGGTGGGGGCGCTTGGCGCCTTGAGCTATTGCGCGCCCTGCGACGCGGACCTGCCGGGGTGGCGTGCCGGGAGGGGGCGATCCGTCCCGGCGCCGCGGCCTTACTGGATGAAGCGGGTGTCGGCGAGCGAGTCGAGATCGGGGATCTGCTTGATGATCCCGGCCTCGAGCAGCAGGGCGGCCGCGTCCTTGACGAAGGTCTTGTATTCGCCGGCGAAGAAGACCTTGTTGGCAGCGCGATCCTGCCAGCGCAGGAACTTGGAAGAGGCGGCGAACTGCTCGCCGCTCTGCTTGACGTCCGCGCCCATGATCTCGTTGGCCTTGGCCGGCTCCTTGGCGATCAGCTCCAGCGCCTCGAAATAGCTGTCGGCCAGCGCCTTCACGGCCTTCTCGTTGGCGGCAATGAAGGCCGGGGTGCAGCCGAACGTGTCCATCACGATCGGATAATCGAGCGTGGTGGCGATGATCTTGCCCGACTGCGGCGCGGCGCGGACGCTGGAGAGGTAGGGCTCATACGTCATGGCGGCATCGTTCTGGCCGGCGATGAACGCCTGCGCGGCGGGGCCGGGCTCCATGTTGACGATGGTCACGTCCTTGGGGGACAGGCCGTTCTTTTTCAGCATCCAGGCCAGGACGAAATAGGGTGAGGTCCCCGGAGCCGAAGCGGCGATCGACTTGCCCTTGAGGTCGGCGATGGAGCCGGTGGCGCTGCGCGTCACCATGCCGTCGGCGCCAAAGGACTTGTCGAGCTGGAAAAGCTGCTTGATCGGCACGCCATTGGCGTTCCACACCACATAGGTCTCGACCGTCGTGGCGGCGCACTGGATGTCGCCCGATGCGATGGCCAGGTGGCGGCTTGCCTGCGGGATCTTCTTGATGGTGACGTCGAGGCCGTTCTTCTTGAAGATCCCGGCCTCCTTGGCGAGCGTCAGCGGGGCGAAGCCGGTCCAGCCCGAGATGCCGATCGCGACCTTCGTCTCCTGCGCCCAAGCCGGTACTGCAGCCATCATGACCACCACGGCGGCCGCCGTTGTCCAACCCGCTTTCATGCTCGTCTCCCCTTGATCGGCAGGGCGGCCCGCGCCGCCCGAGATGCCGGCATTGAACCGGCCGTTCCCGATATTGTCGAGAGAAGTTTCATGCCGGGCGTGGTGCCGGCAGGTCGGCCTGTCAGGCCACCAGCGAGCTGCGGACGCTCTCGGCCGCCTCGCGCAAATGGGGCAGCACCTCGGCCACCAGTTCCGGCGCGCCCATGCGGGTGGCCTGGGCGCTGACGTTCATCGCCGCGACGACGGCTCCTGCCGAGTTGCGGATCGGCACCGCGATGGCACACAGGCCGATCTCGAGTTCCTGGTCGACCAGCGCATAGCCCTGCAGCGCCACGACGGCGAGGACGCGCTCCAGATCGCCGAGGCCGGTCACCGTGTGCGGCGTCAGCCGCGGACAGGGGGCCGCCTCGATCAGCGCCCTGGCTTCCGGACCCGGCAGGGCCGCGAGCAGAACGCGCCCCATCGCGGTGGCGAAGGCGGGCAGGCGGCTGCCGACGGCGAGACCGACCGACATGATGCGTCGGGTCGCCGCGCGCGCCACATAGACGATCTCTGGCCCGTCCAGCGTCGAGGCCGAGCAGCTTTCCCGGGTGAGCTCGCTGACCCGCTCCAGCGCCGGTTGCAGGACGCGCGGCAGCGGCGTCGACGCCAGATAGGCATAGCCGAGCGCGAGGATGCGGGGCGTCAGGCGGAACTGCTTGCCGTCGCTGGCGACATAGCCCAGCGCCTGCAGGGTCAGCAGCGAGCGACGGACGGTGGCGCGCGGCAGCACCGTCGCCTTGGCCACCTCGGCGAGGGTCAGCGCCTCGTGACCCCTGTCAAAGGCGCGGATCACCGCCAGGCCCCGCGCCAGGGCGCCCACATAGGACGGATCGTCCTCGCCGATCATCTCCTGGGCTGACATGCGTTCTCCGTCGCTTGACGGCCCCCTGGTCGCCGCCTAATCTGTTCGCAATACGACAATATGTTCGCAATGCGAACGCGTCAAGCGCTCCGAGGAGCATAGGAGGCTCGCAGGATGGCCCGGATCACGACCCTCGGCGAGGCGGTCGAAGCCTGCGTGCGCGACGGCGACACGGTCGCGATGGAGGGGTTCACCCACCTGATCCCGCATGCCGCCGGGCATGAGGTGATCCGCCAGGGCCGCCGCCGCCTGACGCTCGTGCGGATGACGCCAGACATCATCTACGACCAGATGATCGGCATGGGCTGCGCCGAGAAGCTGGTGTTTTCCTGGGGCGGCAATCCCGGCGTCGGCTCCCTGCACCGGTTCAGGGACGCGGTGGAGAAGGGCTGGCCGCATCCGCTTACCATCGAGGAGCATTCGCACGCCGCCATGGCCAACGCCTATGAGGCAGGAGCCGCCAACCTGCCGTTCGCGATGCTGCGCGGCTATCTCGGGGTTGACCTGCCGAAGGTCAACCCGCAGATCCGCTCTGTCACCTGCCCCTATACGGGAGAGGTGCTGGCAACCGTGCCGGCGCTGCGCCCCGACGTGGCTGTGATCCATGCGCTGCGGGCGGATCGTGAGGGCAATGTGCTGCTGGAGGGCATTGTCGGCGTGCAGAAGGAGGCGGTCCTGGCCGCCAGGCGGTCGATCGTCACCGTCGAGGAGATCGTCGACGATCTCGGGCCGCTGCAGCGCAACGCGGTGGTGCTGCCGTCCTGGACCGTGACCTGCGTCGTCGCCGTGCCGGGCGGGGCGCATCCGTCCTACGCGCATGGCTATTATGGCCGAGACAACGCGTTCTACATTGGCTGGGACGCGATCTCGCGCGAGCGCGACACGTTCCTCGCGTGGATGACAACGCATGTGCTGGAGTCGGGCCCCGAGGCCTTCGCCCGCCATGCAAGGCGGGCGGCCTGACCATGGGTGCCACCTACACGCCGACCGAGATGATGACCATCGCCGCCGCGCGGGCGCTGACAAACGACGATGTCTGTTTTGTCGGCATCGGCGCACCGTCGGCCGCCTGCAACGTGGCGCGTCTGACGCACGCCCCCGGCATCACGCTGATCTACGAGAGCGGCACCATCGCGACGCGGCCGAACGTGCTGCCGCTGTCGATCGGCGATGGCGAGCTGTGCGAGACGGCTTTGACCACCGTGTCGGTGCCGGAGATGTTCCGCTACTGGCTGCAGGGCGGGCGGATCACCGTCGGGTTCCTTGGGGGCGCGCAGATCGACCGGTTTGCCAATCTGAACACGACCGTCGTGGGCGACTACCACCATCCGACGGTGCGACTTCCCGGCGGTGGCGGTGCGCCCGAGATCGCCACCAACTGCCGCGAGATCTTCATCATCATGCAGCAGTCGCCGCGCGCCTTCGTGGCCGAACTCCCGTTCGTCACCTCGATGGGCCATGGCCGCACCGGTCGCGAGCGCCGCGCCATGGGCCTTGCCACACGCGGCCCGACCCGACTGATCACCGACCTGTGCGTGCTCGAGCCCGACCCGGAGACCTGCGAGATGGTGGTGACGGCGATCCATCCCGGCGTGTCGCGAACCCGCATCCAGGACAGCACCGGCTGGCCGGTCCGCTATACAGCGACGGTCTCCGAAACGCCGGCACCGGATGCGGATGAACTTGCCGTCCTGCGGGCCCTGCAGGAGCGCACCCGCCGTGCCCATGGAGATGCCGCATGACCCGCGAGGTTTTCCTTTGCGATGGCATCCGCACGCCGATCGGCCGTTTCGGCGGCGCGCTCGCCCGGGTGCGGGCGGACGACCTTGCCGCCGCGCCGATCCGGGCGCTGATGGCGCGGGCGCCTGCGGTTGACTGGGGTGCCGTCGACGAGGTTTTCCTCGGCTGCGCCAACCAGGCCGGCGAGGACAACCGCAACGTCGCGCGCATGGCGGCGCTGCTGTCGGGACTGCCCGAGACTGTGCCGGGAACGACGCTCAACAGGCTGTGCGCCTCGGGGCTCGACGCAGTCGGTTCGGCCGCGCGAGCGGTCATGGCCGGCGAGATCGACCTGGCGATTGCCGGCGGCGTCGAGAGCATGACGCGGGCGCCGTTCGTCACCGCGAAAGCCGAGGCGGCGTTCCAGCGCACCACCGACACCCATGACACGACGATCGGCTGGCGCTTCGTCAACCCGGCGATGAAGGCGCGCTACGGCACGGACTCGATGCCGGAAACCGGCGAGAATGTTGCGACCGACCACCAGGTGAGCCGCGTCGACCAGGACGCGTTTGCGCTGCGCAGCCAACTGCGCGCCGGCCGGGCGCAGGCGGATGGCGTGTTCGCCCGTGAGATCATTGCCGTTTCGGCTCCGGGCGGTCGCTCAGGTCCGATCATCGTGGAGCGCGACGAGCATCCGCGCCCCGACACGACCGCCGACCAGCTGGCGGGGCTGAAGCCGATCGTGCGCTCCGACGGCACTGTGACGGCCGGCAATGCGTCGGGCGTCAATGACGGCGCCTGCGCGATGATCATCGCGTCTGCGGATGCGGTGAGGCGCCACGGGCTGGTGCCGCGGGCCCGGATCCTCGGCATGGCCAGTGCCGGCGTGGCGCCAAGGGTGATGGGGATTGGCCCTGTACCGGCGACCCGGCGGCTCACCGAACGGCTTGGGCTGGCCGTCGGCGATTTCGACGCAATCGAGCTCAACGAGGCGTTTGCCAGCCAGGCGCTGGCCGTGCTGCGCGGGCTCGGCCTTCCGGACGATGCCGACCATGTCAATCCGAATGGCGGCGCCATCGCGCTCGGCCATCCGCTCGGCATGTCGGGCGCCCGGCTGGCCCTGACCCTTGCGACGCATCTGCAGGCCACTGGCGGCAGGCTTGGCCTGGCGACCTTGTGCGTCGGCGTCGGGCAGGGACTGGCACTGGCGATGGTACGCGCCTGACGGCGCCCGATCGGCGCCTGTGGCGCCGACACAGAGGGGTAACGGCCCATGGGCCTCGTCTATCCGGTCGGGAGCGCCGCGACGCATCCCTCGAACAGCTTCGAAGGCTATCGCAGCACGGCCAAGCGGCATCCGCAGCGTCCGCTGGTGCTGCTGCCGCACACGCTGACCGAGCTCACCGGCCCGGTCTACGGCCATGACAGCGTCACGGCCGCCGATGCGGATCTGACCCTGCAGCATGCCGCGGCGCCGCTTGGCGAGCGCATCATCGTGTCTGGGCGCGTCATCGATGAGGCGGGGCGGCCGGTGCCCGAGACGCTCGTCGAGATCTGGCAGGCCAATTCCGCCGGCCGTTACGTGCATGTGCGCGATCAGCACCCGGCGCCGCTCGACCCCAACTTCACCGGTGCGGGCCGGGCCGTCACCGACGCACAAGGGCGATTCCGCTTCGTCACGATCAAGCCCGGCGCCTATCCGTGGGGCAACCACCCCAATGCATGGCGCCCCGCCCATATCCATTTCTCGCTGTTCGGCCGGTCCTTCCTTAGCCGGCTGGTGACGCAGATGTATTTCCCCGGCGATCCGCTGTTTCCGTTCGATCCGATCTTCAACTCGGTCACGGATCCGCAGGCACGCAGCCGGATGGTGTCGCGCTTCGACCTCGACACCACCGAGCCCGACTGGGCGCTCGGCTTCGTCTTCGACATCGTCCTGCGCGGGCGCGACGCCACGCCGACCGAGGAGCCGCACGATGACTGAGCGCGACGCGCAGACGCCGGCCGGCATCACGCCATCCCAGACGGTCGGGCCCTATTTCGCCTATTGCCTGACGCCGGACGACTACCCGACACGCGTAATCTTCAGCGCCGACCTGACCGTTCCGTCGCTGGCCGGGGCCAGCATCCGCATAGACGGGCGCGTGCTGGACGGCGACGGCGCGCCGGTGTCCGACGCGATGGTGGAGATCTGGCAGGCCGACCCGGACGGACGCTATGCTCATCCGGCCGATTTGGGGCGGCCTTCAAACAGCGGCTTCACCGGGTTCGGCCGGGCGGCGAGCGATGCGGAGGGGCGCTACAGCTTCATCACGGTCAAGCCCGGACGGGTCCCTGGTCCGAACGGGACGGTGCAGGCGCC
The DNA here is from genome assembly GCA_040380755.1 of Methylobacteriaceae bacterium. Classification (GTDB taxonomy): domain Bacteria; phylum Pseudomonadota; class Alphaproteobacteria; order Rhizobiales; family Beijerinckiaceae; genus Alsobacter. The sequence goes on from JBEIIL010000118.1 coordinate 6,082, forward strand.
GCACATCGCCGTGACGGTGTTTGCGCGCGGCATGCTGGCGCATCTGTGGACCCGGATCTATTTCGCCGACGAGGCAGAGGCCAATGCCGGCGACCCGGTGCTGGCGCTGGTGACGGATCCGGCCGCGCGTGCGACGCTGGTCGCGGGGCGGGAGCCGGGAGCCAAGGCGGCCTACCGGTTCGACATCCGCCTGCAGGGTGACGGCGAGACCGTGTTCTTCGCCGCCTGACCGCAAACCAACCGCCGGGCCTCGCCCGGATGCAGACGAAGCGGTGGACCATGGCGTTTTCGCCCCTCGATTCCGGCCTGACGGGGCCGCTGTTCACCACGGCTGCCATGCGGGACGTGTTCGAGGATCGCGCCTACGTCGCCGCGATGCTGCAGGTCGAGGCGGCGCTGGCGCAGGCCGAGGCGGAGCACGGGCTTGCGCCCGCCGGACTGGCCGAGGCGATCCGCTCGATCGATCCCGGATCGCTCGACATCGCGCAGCTGGGGCAGGGTACGGCGCTGGCGGGCGTTGCGGTGGTCCCCTTCGTGAAGGCCATGCAGGGGCGCTTGCCGCCGGCGCTGGAAAGCGCGTTCCACCGGGGCGCGACCACGCAGGACATTGCCGACACCGCACTGGTGCTACAGCTGCGCGCGGCGCTGGACCTGATTGCTGATGATCTCGCGGCCGTCATGGACGGGCTGGCGCGGCTTGCTGCCGCTCATCGCGACACGCCCTGCGCGGGGCGGACCTACGGCCAGCACGCGGCGCCGGTGACGTTCGGCTTCAAGGCGGCGGTCTGGCTGGTCGGGCTGGCGGATCTTGCCGACGCCCTGCCGGGCCTGCGCGAGCGGGCGCTGGTGGCATCGCTGGGCGGCCCGGTCGGCACGCTCGCCGGGCTCGGCAGCGCCGGTCCGGCCGTGCTGGAGGCCTATGCCGGCACGCTCGGCCTCGCCGCACCGCCGCTCGCCTGGCACACGCGCCGGGCCGGCATGGCCGAGGCCGGCGCCTGGCTGGCCCGGCTCGCCGGCGCGCTCGGCAAGATGGCGGGCGACGTGGCCTTCCTGTGCTCGACCGAGGTCGGCGAGGTGTCGGAGCCGCATGTGCCGGGACGCGGCGGGTCGTCGGCGATGCCGCACAAGCGCAATCCCGTCTCGTCGACGGTGATCCTGGCGGCCGCCCAAGCGGCGCTCGGACCGGCCTCGGCACTCACCGCCGCGATGGTCGCCGCGCAGGAGCGGTCGGCAGGGGCCTGGCATGCCGAATGGCACGCGATCCCGACCCTGTGCGGCCTCGTTGCTGGGGCGCTCGCCGAAGCGCGCTGCCTCGCAGAGGGCCTCGTCGTGCATCCAGCCCGGATGCAGGTGGTGCTGGACATGACCGGCGGCCTGCTGTTCGCCGACCAGGCCGCGGCCATCCTGGCCCCGCGCTGCGGCCGCGCTGCCGCGCATGCCTTGGTCGAGGCTGCTGCGGGGATGGTGCGCGATCGCGGCGGCACGCTGCTGGACGCGCTTGCCGACCGTCCCGACCTGCCGGCCGGTGTCGACCGCGCGGTGCTGGCTGCGGCCTTCGATCCGACGCCCGCCGTTGCGGCCGCCGCCACATTCGTCGACCGGGCGCTGGTTTCGGCCGGACGCTCGCGCTCAAGCCTGTCCTGATCCGGAGATCCGCCATGCCGCTCCTGTCCGTCAACGGCACGACCCTGTTCTGCGACGTCACCGGACCTGCGGATGCGCCGCCAGTGGTGTTCTCCAACTCGCTCGGCACGACACTCGAAATGTGGGACGCCCAGGTGCGGGCGCTGGCGGGCCGCTACCGCTTTGTCCGCTATGACACACGCGGCCACGGGCGCTCCCCGCTGTCCGACGGGCCGGTCGATATCGACCTCCTGGCCGATGATGTCGCAGGACTGATGGACGCGCTGGCCATCCCCCGCGCGGTGGTGGTGGGCCTGTCGCTCGGCGGGATGACCGCCCAGGCGCTGGCGATGCGCCATGCCGACCGGGTGGCGGGCCTGGTGCTGATGGCGACCGCCCCGCACCTGCCGCCCGCCGAGTCATGGGAGACCCGGGCGCAGACGGTGCTGGCGCAGGGCATGGGGGCCATCGTCGAGGCCGTGATGGCGCGCTGGTTCACGCCCGCCATGGCGCAGACGGATCCGGCCCGGCTGGCGTTCCTGCGGGCCCGCTTCCTGGCGATCGATCCGGCGGGCTATGCCGCCTGCTGCCGCGCCATCGGCGCGCTCGATCTGCGGCCAGGGCTCGGGGCCATCCGCGCGCCGACGCTCGTCGTGGCCGGAGCCGCGGACGCGGTGACTTCGCCTGCCGTCGGCGAGGCGCTGGCCAAGGCCATTCCGGGCGCAGGGTGCGAAGTTGTCGACGACGCGGCGCACATCCCGGCCGCCGAGCAGCCCGAAGCGGTGAACGCCATTCTGGGCGCGTTCCTGGACCGTCACTGGCCGGCTGGCGCTGCCGTCGACCCGCTCGCCCGCGGCCTGTCGAACCGCAAGGCGGTGCTGGGTGTCGAGCATGTGCAACGGTCCCTCGAGCAGGGCGGGCCGTTCGTGCGCCCGTGGCAGGAGTTCATCTCGCGCACCGCCTGGGGCGAGATCTGGGGCGACGCGACGCTGCCGTTCAAGGCACGGTCGATCATCGTGCTGTCGATGATGGTCGCGCTCCACCGCGAGGAGGAGTTCAAACTGCACCTGCGCCCGGCGCTGAAGAACGGCCTGACGCTGGAGGAGCTGCGCGCGCTGCTGCTGCAGACGGCGATCTATGGCGGCGTTCCGGCCGCCAATGCGGCGTTTCGCTGGGTGAAGGATGTGCTCGGCGCCGAGGCCGACACCATCGGCGCGCCGCCGGCCTGACCGGACCTGCGTCAGTCGGGCTCGGGCTGAGCGGAGCCGCCGGCAACGCGCACGACGGTGACGGTGCAGGGCGCCTCGGCCACCACCTGGGCCGAGACGCTGCCGAGGTAGCGCCGCAGCGCCGAGGATGCGCGGGCGCCGATGACGACATGGTCGATGTGGTTGTGGCGGACATAGCCGACCAGCGCGGCAGCCGGGTCGACCGCCTCGATGACATGGAAGCTGACCCGGGCGGTGTCGCCGGCGGCGATGGGCCCGGCCCAGGCCCGCAGCTCGACGAGCCGCTGCAGATAGGCCGAGCTGTCATCGGCCAACACATCGGTCTCGAGCGACAGCAAGGCGGTGCGCAGCACGGTGACGCAGGCCAGCCGCGCGCCCGGCTCGGCTGCCAGAACGCGCCCGGCATGGATCCTGATGGCATCGGACAGGGCATCCTGTCCGCCGGCGAGGTCGACGGCGGCCAGCACGATCGGCGCCTCGGCAAGGGTCCTGGCGATCCGCGGGGCGGTGCCGGTGCGCTGGCCGCTGCCGGCCGACAGCCAGCGCCGGGCCACCGTCCAGGTGCTGTCCCGCTTCAGCTTTGTCGCGCGGGGCCCCAGCGGCACCTGGTCGGGATGGCTGAGGGCGAAGGCGAGCTGGGCCGCGCTGGACGGCCGGTTGGCCGGATCAACCTCCAGGCACTGCAGCATCAGCTCCTGCAGCATGGGCGGGCAGTCCGGCTGCAAGGCCCGCGGCGGAACCGGATCGCGCCACAGCCGTGTCATCATCCCGGCCTTGCGCTGGGGAAACCCGAACGGCAGCACGCCCGTGAGCAGCTCGTAGAGAATCACGCCCAGCGCAAACAGATCGCTGCGCGGCTCGCTGCGGTCGCCGCGCACCTGTTCGGGGGCGATGTAGGCGCCGGTGCCCATCGGCACGTCGGATTCCTCGCCCAGAAGGTCCGGGAGCTCATCGTGGCGCGACAGGCCAAAGTCGAGGAACACGACCGTGCCGTCCGGGCGCAGCATGATGTTGGCAGGCTTCAGATCGAGATGCAGGACGTGCTGGCGGTGCAGATCCTGCAGGGCGCGGGCGATGCGCGTGCCGAGATCCACGACCATCTCGGCCGGCAGCGGTGCCCGGCCGACCACAGCCGCCAGGCTTTCGCCGGTCACCTCCTCCATGACGAGATGCGGCAGGGTGGCAAAATCGCCCGATGCCACATGGCGGGGGACATGCGGACCGCTGAGCCGTGGCAGGATCATCTGCTCGAGCTCGAAGCCGACAATCGCCGACACGTCGTCGCCCTCGGCCAGAGACGGGATCTTCATCAGCAATGGCGGATCGCCTGGCCTCGCGCCATCCCGCCGGGTGACGCGCCAGAGGCTGCTCATGGTCGCCCTGTGCAGGCAGGCGCCCAGCACGAAACCGTCGATGACATCGCCCTCGGCGGGCCTGAGCCTGGGCATGCGGGGTCCCCTCGCTGTCGTGTCAGCGTCCGCGCAGGAGCCTGTCGGCCAAGGTGGCCGGAAGGCCGGCTGCGCGGATCTTGCGCGCCGCGTCCTGTGCCGCATAGGGGACGCGGTGAATCGTCAGGCTTGGAGATGACCCGGGGGAGACGTCAAGCACGGCATAGCAGGCTGCCGGCACACCGTCACGCGGCTGGCCGACGGAGCCGATGACGCCCAGCCAGCGGTGGCTGGCCACCAATGGCACGCTCTTGTCGGGCACGGGTTCGAAACGGCCGGCCGGACGCAGCGGTGACATGTGGAACAGTGCCGGCACGTGGGTGTGGCCGCAGAGCGTGATGCGCTGGGCGACCGCCCGCATGCTGCGCTCGGCCTCCACCGGTGTCCGCACATAACCCCAGTCGGACGGCGCCCAGCCATTGGCATGCACGAACAGAACGGTCTCCTCGACACGGGTCAACGGCAGCCCGGCCAGGAAGGCGCGGCGCTGGGCATCGAGCTGCGTCCGGGTCCATGCGACGGCCTGGGCGGCGTCGGAGCTCATGCGGTCGCCATCGCCGGCGACGGCCGCGTCGTGGTTGCCGCGCACCGCAATGGCGCCTGCGGCAACGAGGGTCTGCACGGTGTCGACGGCCCAGGCGGGGTCGGCGCCATAGCCAACGATATCGCCCAGCACCGCGACCCTGTCGTGGCCACGCCGGGCCGCGTCGGCCATGCAGGCCGCAAAGGCCTCGCGGTTGGCGTGGATGTCGGCAAACAGCGCGACGCGCACCCGATGTCTCCTGCGGTCGACGGTGTTCCGCCTGCGGCAGACCAAACGACCACCTTCATGGGACGCCAAAAGACCCAACAAGGCTAGGCCTGCGTTCGTCCGACGGCCGGAGCGCACCGTCTTATGCCCGTTGCACGAAGCAGCGAGCCCTTGGCGATGGCCGGGGTCGAGAAATTCCGACCGGCCGCTGCGACGCGAAAAACCCTTTCTGCACAGGGCTTTCCGCCCCGTGCGAGGGTGTGGATAATCGACGTGGCCGGATTTTTACCCAGATCGGCGCTTGACGCCAGCGGCCGCAATCGGCATATAGCCACTCGTCGGCGGGACACACGGTCCCCCGGCGACAGTCTTCCACCGGCTCTGTTGGATGGAACGACCGGGTCACACAGTGACCCCCGAGAACCCTTGCAGGTGTTTCTCCGGAAAAACCGATCGGGCCTCATGGGCAACCATGGCACGATCGGTCGATCACTGTCTTCGCTCATGCGAAGACAAGGGTCGCGCTCTTTGACATTGTTGATGAGAGGAAGAGAAACGCGGACGGCTGTGTCCTTGCGTCGGGGGATTGTCTGGACTGGG
>JBEIIL010000119.1:0-11683 GCA_040380755.1 Methylobacteriaceae bacterium
ACCGACCGCCGGGCTGGCGTGGTCGAGGCCAGCCTCGCGATAGGCGTGCGCGGTCGCGGCGTCGAGCGCCGGGGCGCGCGCCAGGTCGCGGTCGCCCAAGAACCCCGGTTCGGTCGCCCAGCCCATTCCGCGGATCCATGCCGGTCTGGGGGCGGCACGCTCCGTCACGAAGGCCTCGTCGGCGATGATCAGGGCCACGGCCCCGGTCACCGGCGCCGACACCATTGCGCCGGTCAGCGGCCAGCGCTTCGGGTCCGGCCCGGCTTCACCGCCGCCAGCAGTGGCAAGCGCCGCCGCCGTGGCATCGACGCCGTCGACCTGTGCGCCGAGTGCCGTCGCCTGCAGGGCGAAGGACGACAGGTCGTCCAGCGGCAGGCGGCGATGGAAATAGGGATCGGCCGCGAGCCGCTGGGCCTCGCCCAACGAATGCGCCTCGGTCGGGCTCCAGGACACGATGAGCTGTGTCCGGTACTGCTCGGAGGCGACGCGCAGGACCCCCATGACGAAGGCGTGTTCGCCCGCCGACGGGGTCGAGAGGATGTCGCGGTCGACGCCGCCGACCGAGCCCGAGGCCATCATCACCGAGATCGCGCGGCCGTCGAACTGGTCGTTGGACGCCACGACGATGCCGTCGATGTCGTCGATCCCCAGCCCAGCGTTTGCCAGGGCCTCCTGCACGACGTCGTACAGCAGCTCCTCGAGTGCCTGGCGGCTGCCGTCGACGGGTGCGCGGATGGCGCTGCCGATGACGGCGGTCCTTCTGTTCAGAGCCATCTTACCCTCATGAGTTCACCGATTGTTTGGGGATTGCGGATCCGGGCGCGGTGGTGGCGCCGGCCATTTGCATCGCAGGGCGGCTGTCCGGCGCGACGCCGTCGATCAGCACCGGAAACAGGGCCTGAAGGTCGCCGATGCTCGTGCCGGGGCGGACCAGATTGCGCTCGCTGATCTGTGGCTGGGCCAGCGCCTCGCCCATGCCGAGCACCGGCGAAAAGCAGCAGTCGACAGCCTCGAACCGCGCCGTAGCCTCGACCAGGGTCAGGCTGGCAAACAAGGTGGCGATGTCGGCCCCTAAGGCGACCTGCGGCATCGGTTCGGGCTGGCGGGCGATCCACTCCGGCCGGCCGGCGGCGGCGCAGAAATTGCGCCAGAACTTCGGCTCGATGGCACCCAGGACTACGTGCCGGCCGTCCGACGTCGCGTAAGTCCGGTAATAGGCGGCGCCGCCATTGAGGTAGTACTCACCACGCCCGGGAGACCGGCCGGTGGCGCCCCAGCCGGCGACCTGCATCAGCTGGAGCGGGTGGGTGACGTCGGCGAGGCCGAGGTCGATATGGCACCCCGCGCCGTCCTGGCCGCGGCCATGCAGGGCGCCGACGATGGCGAGAGCCGCGAAGAGGGCGCCGGACGTGTCGGAAACCGGCGGGTCGAAGAACAGTGGGGCGTCGGTGCCGTTGCGGTCGAGCATGCCGCTCGTCGCAAGGAAGTTGGCGTCGTGCGCCGCCTGCTGGGCGAGGCTGCCGCTGGCGCCGTAGCCGCTGATCGAGCAATAGACGAGACGCGGGTTGAGGGCGTGCAGCGTCGCATGGTCGAGGCCGAGACGCGCCATGGCGCCGGGGCGGAAGCCCTCGATCAGCACGTCGGCGCCCCTCACCATGGCGAGGAGTTCGCTGCGCGCGTCCTCGTCCTTCAGGTTCATCCGCCGCACCGCCTTGCCGGCGTTCAATGCCCGGTAGAACACCGGCTCACCCGATGCATCGCGCGGGCCGAGGTGGCGCATCTGGTCGCCGTCGGGCGGTTCGATCTTGAGCACCTCCGCCCCCATGTCGGCCAGAAAAAGGCTCGCCATGGGGCCGGGGATGTATTGCGAGAGGTCGAGCACCTTCACGCCGGTCAGGAATGTTCCGAGTTTCGACATGAAGGTGCGCCGATCCGTCAGGGCTTCGCCCACTTCACCGGCGCGGCGGCGACATCGGCGGGATAGATGAGCCGGGGCTCCCCGTCCTGCCACTGCACCACCACGATGTCGGCGCCGACACGTCGACCCTTCTCGTCGAACTTGATCCGGTTTCCTGGGAACAGCGTCGCCGGGCCGGTCGTCAAGTCGATCTTGTGGAGCGACTCGCTGACCTTGGCCTTGTCACAGGAGCCTGCGGCCTCCATGGCTTCCTTGAGGATCCAGACATGGCCATAGTTCGAGATGCTGTCCTGTGGCATCCACGGCTCGCCGGTGACCTTCTTGAAGCGGTCGGCGAGTTCCAGGGACGACTTGTTGGGCCAGTTCGCGGTGACGAACATCAGTCCTTCCAGCTGCTCCTTGCCGGCGATCTTGAGCAGGTCAGGCGAGCCGGGAGGGCCACCGCTCTCGATCATCTGCAGCTTGCCGCGGCCCAGGCCGATCTCGCTGGCCTTCTCCAGGGTCAGCTTGATGTCGGACACGACGGTCGGCAGCAGGAAGACAAAGTCGGGCCGGGCGGCGCGCACGCGCTGCATGATCGGGCCGGCGTCGCTGAGCGGCGGCGTGAAGGTCTCGTCGACGACGAGCTTCAGGCCGAACTTGTCGAGATAGCCCGGCACCCGCATGTCCTTGGTGAAGGCCACCGGGGAGGCGGTGTTGTCCATCACGATGCCGAGCTTCGTCGGCTTTGCGCCGGCGGCTTCCGCCATCTTGAGCACGGTCGGCAGGGCCACTTCGGCCTGCTTGTCGCCGGTCATCGAGGTCTGGAACACGTGCTGGAAGCCGCGATCCGTGACAACCGGCGAGAAGGAGAGCGTCAGCCACGGCACGCCGGCGCGCTCGGTGACCTCGGTCACGGCCAGCGTGAACGAGCTGATGTTGGAGCCGATGCCGCCTGCGACGTCCGGATCCTGCGCCACAAGGCGCTGGGCGGCGTTCTTCGCCTTTTCCGGCGAGTCGCCGGCGTCGACGACGACGAGCTTCAGCTTGGCGCCACCGCAGGCCCTGACGCCGCCGGCCTTGTTGACGTCCTCGATCGCGAGTTCAGCGCCGCGCCGCGACATCTCACCCGAGCGCGCCCAGGGTCCGCTGAGCGGCTGGATGAGCCCGATCTTCACCTCGCTCTGGGCGAACGCAGGTGCCGTCCATGCTGTGGCCGCCAACAGTGCGGCGACCGATAGTCCTGCCAGTCCCTTGGTCATTGTCCTTCCCCCTACATCCCCAGATAGGCCCGCCGGACACGATCGTCCGACGACAGCTCCTGGAATGAGCCGCTGAGCGACACCTTGCCGGCCTCCAGGACGTAGGCCCGGTCGCAATGTTCGAGCGCCTCGGCCACCCGCTGCTCGACGAGCAGGACCGTGAGACCGTGCTGCTTGTGGATCCGTGCGATGCTGTCGAAGATGACGTCGGTCATGCCCGGCGACAGGCCCGTGGAGGGCTCGTCCAGCATCAGGAGCTTCGGCGAGGCGGCGAGCCCCCGGCCGATGGCGACCATTTGCTGCTCGCCGCCCGACAGGGTTCCGGCCAACTGCTCCCGCCGCTCGGCAAGACGGGGGAACATCGCGAAGATCAGCTCCAGATTGTCCTTCCAGCGGGCGCGCCCGGCGTCGCAGGTCGCGCCCATCTCGAGGTTTTCCAGCACGGTCATGTCGCTGAAGACCTTGCGGCCCTCCGGCACATGGGCGATGCCGAGGTGCGGGCGCTCATGCGCCTTGAGGGCCGCGAGGTCCTGCCCCTCGAACATCACGCGGCCCGCCGACGGCGTGACCGTTCCGGAGATGGCCTTGAACAGGGTGGTCTTGCCGGCGCCGTTGGGGCCGACCACGGCAATGAACGATCCGGTCTCGACGCTGACCGAGATGCCGGAGAGGGCCTGCAATCCGCCATAGTGGACGTCGAGGGCTTCAAGCTGCAGCATTGATCCCCGCCCATTTGCGTCCGAGATAGGCCTCGATCACGCGGGGATCGCGCGTGACCTCGGTCGGCGAGCCGCTGGTCAGCAGCGCGCCGTGGTCGAGCACGACGAAGCGGTCGACCGTGCTCACCATGGCGTGCATCGTGTGCTCGATGATGACCACGGTGACGCCGCGCGCCGGCAACGAGCGTATGAGCGCGATCATCTCCTGCGTCTCGGTGCTGCCGAGACCGGCCAGCGGTTCGTCGAGCAGCAGCAGCCTGGGCTTGCCGGCGAGCGCGCGGGCGAGCTCGAGCAGGCGCAGCTCGCGGCTCGTCAGCGCGCCGGCCAGCACATCGGCCCGGCCGGCCAGGCCGACCACGTCGAGCATGGTGCGGGCTGCCGCCCAGGCCTGCGCGTCGTCCGCATGGGCGACGAAGGCGCCGGTAGCGACATTCTGCAGCACGGTGAGGCGGGTGAAGGCGCGCGCCACCTGGAAGGTCCGGCCGATGCCGGCGCGGCAGATGGCGCTTGGCTTCCAGCCGGTGATGGCGGTGTCGGCGAAGGTCACCGTGCCTTCGTCCGGCATCACTACGCCGTTGAGAAGGTTGAACAGCGTTGTCTTGCCGGCGCCGTTGGGGCCGATAATCCCGACGATCTCGCCCTCGCGTACGTCGAAGGACACTTGTTGCACGGCCTTCAGGCCGCCATAGGTCTTCGACACGCCGCGCACATCCAGGATGACCGGCCCGATCGGGGGGCGGAGGACGTCGGCGACCTGCGCGGGTGCTGGCTCGGCAGCGGCTGCGATGGGCGCTTCGGCGGCACGGCGTCCGGCCCGACGGGCCAGCACGTCACGCAGCCGCCAGTAGATCCCTTCGGGTGCCAGCAGCACCACGAAGATGATGGCGATGCCATAGACCATGCCCTGGATGCCCGGCAGGATGTGGCCGAGCTCGGCGTTCAGGAATTCGCTGAGCGGCACCAGGATCGCCGAGCCGATCAGCGGGCCCCAGAACGTGCCTGCGCCGCCAAACAGTGTCAGCACCATCGCCTGGGCCGAGACGACGACCCCGAACACGCTCGCCGGCGTGATGACGAGCACAACCATGGTGTAAAGTGCGCCGGCGGTGGCGGCGAGCGCGGCGCTGAGCACCATGGCGCGCATCTTCCAGCGGAACGTGTCGATGCCGGCGGCTTCTGCCGCCAGTTCGTTCTGCTTGATGGCGAGCAGCGACAGGCCGAAGCGCGAGCCCTCGACCCGCAGCGAGATCACCGTGGCGACGGCAAGCAGGGCCAGTGCCATCACCAGATAGGCGCGGAAATCGGGGAACTGGGCGTACCACAGCGGTGCATCCCGCTTCATCGGGATGGCCAGCTCCTGCAGGCCCATCCACTCGAAGACGGCGATGAAGGCCAGCGGATAGGCGAGCATCGACAGGGCAAAGTAGGTGCCGCGCAGGCGGAAACTCGGATAGCCGATGGCGGCGCCCGCGACCGCGCCCACCAGCGTGGCGAGCGGGATGCCGAACCACGGCGTGAGATCGAGAAACTTGATGCTCAGGCCGAGCGTGAAGGCGCCGAGCCCGAAGAACGCCGCATGCCCAAAGGACACCAACCCGCTGTAACCCGACAGGAGGTTCCAGGAAATGGCTAGCACGGCCCAGATCGGCACCAGGGTCAGGACCAGGCGGTAGTAGGAGTTGGTGACGACGAGGCCGACGCCGAGCCAGGCGGCGAACACCGCAGCGACGATCAACAGTGTCTTCAGTCTGGCCCTGTTGTCCTGCATCAGGCCCGCTCCGCAACGCGCCCGAACAGGCCCTGGGGCCGCACGAGCAGGACGAGGATGAAGACGATGAAGATGGCCGTGTTCTGCAGCTGGATGGGCATCACCAGCGTCGACATCTGCTGCACCAGGCCGATGGTCATGCCGCCCCAGAACGCGCCGGAGGTGCTGCCGATGCCGCCGAGCACGACGCCCGCATACATGATGATGACGAAGTCGACGCCGACATGCGGCTGCACGGGGTAGTAGATGACCAGCAGCCCGCCGGCGATGCCGGCGATGGCAGTGCCGAGGCCGAAGGCGATGTGGTGGGCGCGCGCCACGTCGATGCCCATGTAGAGCGCCGCCTCGGGGTTGACGGCGGCTGCCCGGAGCGACTTGCCGAGGCGTGAGTTGCGGATAAACCAGAACAGCCCCGCCGATAGGGCGATGCAGATCACCGCATTGATGGTGCGCGCCTTGTTGAGGAACACCGCGCTGAAATCGTCATAGAGCAGCGGGATCTCCCAGGCGGTCGACGACAGCGGCGAGACAATCGACACCGGGTTGGAGCCGAGCAGGATGTGCGCGCCGTTCTGCAGCACCAGCGCAACGCCGAGCGTGAGGATCAGCTGGGCCTGGTGTGCATCGCCCTCCGACAGGCCGGAGACGCTGAGCCCCGTGGTGCGCGAGATCAGCAGCTTGTTCAGCAGGTAGCCGGCGACGAACAGCAGCGGGCCTGCGACCAGCGCGGCGACGAACGGGGCCGCCAGTCCGAAGATCGTCGAGGGCAGCACGAAGGTGGCGATGAAGAGCGCCAGATACATGCCGAGCATCATCAGGTCGCCCTGGGCGAAGTTGATGACGCGCATGATGCCGAAGATCAGTGCCAGGCCGACGCAAAGCAGGCCATAGATGCAGCCGACCGAGAGACCGGCGACCAGCGTCTGCAGGATTTGCTCGACGAGCATCGGGCGCCTTTCCCTACAGGACCGCAAGGGGTGCGATGGGACTCGCGGTGCCGCCGACGATGGGCAGCGCCGAAGCCATGAAAAGAAATTCGGTCGCGCCCTCTGCGGCCAAGGCGTCGAGAACAAGGCCCTCCAGCAGCGGGATCCCGTAGTCGCGCATCAGCCGCATGTGGACGGGAAAAAGCGTGCCTTCGGGGAATGGCAGCACCTCGATGGCGTAGTTGTCGGCCCCGACCAGCGCCACATCGGCGCGCGCCAGCAACAGGCCGGCCTCGACGTCGATGCCAGGCTCACGGAAGAAGTCCGGTGCCCGGTTGCCGGTGTTGCGTTCGAGCCAGCCGGTGCGGATCAGAATGGCGTCGCCCGGGCGCAGGGTCACGCCGGCCCGTGCGATGGCAGCTGCAAGAATGTCGGCACCGATCGTCTCGCCGTCCTCGAACGGCGCGCCCTTCACGGCAACGCAATCGAGCAGGATGCCGCGGGTGACAATGGAGCCGAGGGTCTCGGCGCCGGACCGCGCCGCCCCGGTGCTGCGGACGGTGTTGCCGGAGGCGCCGTTGTACAGCTTGTCGCCGTACCAGACGTGGCACAGGCAATCGATATGGGTGCCGACATGCAGCGGCAGGAACAGCGTGTCCTCGGCGAACTGGAAGCCGAACGGCCGGCGGCCGCCGGCCGCGTAGTCGCCGCCGTCGCGCCCCATGAAGTGGGCGGGCCGCGGGCGGTGACCGGGGGCCATCATCGATTCGGAGATCGGCTGGGCGAGGCTGACTATTCTGCCTTGCCGGGGCAGCGCCAGTGCCACCATCACCTCGGCCGGGCCGATCAGGTTCAGCGCGCCACGCTCGTCGTCGTCGCCCCAGCGGCGCCAGGCTTCCTCAGCCACGGGGCGGCTCCCCGGACGTGTCCTGCTCGATGGCGATCTTCTTCAGCTCGCGGCGCTGGAGCTTGCCCGTGGGCGTCGTCGGCAGGCTCGTGGTGACCTCGATCCGGTCCGGAATCTTGTATTTGGACGCGGCCGTCCGGCAATGGGCGAGCAACTCCGCGGCGGTCGGCATGTGGCCGAGCTTGGCCACCACATAGGCGATGACACGCTCGCCGCGCTCGCGGTCCGGCACGCCGACGACACCGGCGCTTTCCACGCCGGGGTGGAGCAGCAGGACATTCTCGACCTCGGCCGGCGAGACGTTGATGCCGGCGCGCTTGATCATCTCGGAGTGCCGGCCGACGAAGACGAAGTCGCCGCTGTCATTGATGCGGCCGACGTCGCCGGTGCGGTAGAAGCCATCCGGCGAGAAGGCGATCTCGTTCTGGTCGGCGGAGGCGCCGGAATAGCCACGGGTGATGTAGCCGCGGACTTCGGCCAGGCCCGGCTCGCCATGCGGCACCGGCTGGCCGGTCTCGATGTCGACGAAGCGCAGCTCATTGCCGGGCAGGGGCGGACCCTGGCAGTTCATGCGCCGCTCGAGCGGCCAGTGATGCCAGGTGACGCAGCAATTGCCGTAGGTCTCGGTCGCCCCATAGACGTTGCAGAGCTCGCTGGCGCCCAGCCCTTCCGCGGCCTCGCGGAGGTCCTCGGGGGAGCCGATCGTCAGGCCGGTGCGCAGCGAGCGCACCCGGTCCCGGCTGAAGCCCGGCTCGCGCAGCAGTGCCGCGGTCATGCCCGGCAGCGTGTAGATCGCAGTGCAGCGATGCGCCTCGATCAGGTCGAGGGCGCGCCGGGGCTCGAACCGGTCCTGGAGGACGACGGTAGCGCCATGGGTGAAGGCGGCCGACATAGCGTTGGCCGAGCCGTAGGACCAGAACAGGGGCGGCGACAGGAACACCCGGTCGCCGGGCCGGTAGCCCTGGCGCTCGCCGATGTTGAAGCCGTTTTCGACGATGCCGTGCTGGAGCAGCCGCACTGCCTTGGGGTGGGCACTGGAGCCGGACGTGTAGAGAACGAGGCCGTCATCAGCGGCGTTGGCTGCCTGCCCGGGCGGCAGGTCGACGTCGCCGGTTGCGGATGCGGTGAAATCCTCGAACCGGGTGAAGCCGCTGCCCTCGGGAGCATCGAACAGGATCACCTCGCGCAGGGCGGGATAGGGCTCGGACGGACGCGCTCCGGCCGCAAGACCCGGCAGGAGCGCCTGCAGGTCCCCCGCATAGTCGCGGTCGCCGAAGCGGGCGGAGGCGAACAACAGGACGATGCCCGAATCGCGGAACAGAAAGTCGAGCTCCTGGCGGGTCGACCAGGTGCTGAACGGCACCGCGATCGCCCCGGCCGCGCCGGCGGCCAGTGCGACCTCGATCCATTCCCGGCGGTTCTGCGCCAGAATGCCAATGCGCTCGCCGCGGGTGATGCCACGCCCCACGAGCACTGCCGCAATGGTCTGCACGGAGGCCGCCAGGTCGGCGAAGGACAACACGGTGTCGCCATCGATGACGGCGGGAGCGTCGCCATAGCGCTCCGCCTGTTCACGGGCGAGGTCGAACATCGTACGGGCGAACGGAGCCCTCACCAGCTCCGCTCCGCCGGTGTGGCCACCGTTTCGCTGTTGATCCCGAGCCGCCTCATCGCCAGACGTTCCTCCCGTATCGTTGGTCAGGAAACTACTCAGTAGCTTGACTTTCCGTCAAGTCTGCTGCGGTCTTAGTCGGTAGATTTTCTGGAGAGGCTTGGCCATGGAGATAGCGTTTTTCGGGTCGACCCTGAACCGTCCCGAGTGCGTACTGGCGCACGAAAGCGGCACGGTTTTTTGTTCCGATTCAACGGCTTCGGGCGGCGTCTCGGTGATCCGGCCGGACGGGACCACGTCCCGCATCCTGTCCGCAGGCCGCTCGATCATCCCCAACGGCATTGCGCTGCTGGCGGACGGATCGTTCCTCATCGCGCATCTGGGACTGGAGGACGGGGGGATCTATCGCCTTTGGGCGAACGGAACCCTCGAGCCGTTCCTGGTCGAACTGGGCGGGCGGCCGCTTGCGCCGAGCAACTTCGTCCATCGCGACGCGCTGGACCGGCTGTGGATCTGCGTGAGCACCGAGCAGCGACCGCGGCATCTGGCCTATCGGGCCGAGATGGCAGAGGGGGTGATCATCCTGGTCGACAAGGCAGGAGCCCGTGTCGTTGCGGAAGGGCTCGGATACACCAATGAGTGCGTGGTCGACCTGGAGAAGGGCCGGCTCTACGTCAACGAGACGTTCGGACGCCGACTCACCGGCTTCACCATCCAGCCCGATGGGTCGCTGGCCGACAGGCGGGTCGTCACCACCTTCGGGGCCGGCGACTTCCCGGACGGCCTGTCCCTCGATGTCGATGACGGGCTGTGGGTGACCAGCGTCGTCAGCAACCGGCTGATCCGCGTCGATCCGAAGGGGCGGCAGGAGGTTTTTCTGGAGCGGTCCGACCCGGCCGATGTCGCCCGCGTCGAGAAGGCGTTCGTGGCTGGCCGGATGCACAAGGACGATCTGGCATCGACGATGGAGACTGGGCTCAGAAACCTGTCGAGCCTGGCCTTTTGCGGCGCCGACATGCGGTCGGGTCTGCTCGGCTCGCTGGGCAACGACTCGCTGGTGAAGATCCGGCTGCCGGTCGCGGGCCAGAAGCCGGCCCACTGGAGCCAGGCCTTGCCCGTCTAAAGCGTCCGACATGACCGGACGCTCCAGACGTCTGATTTCGCATCATCTTTGTCCAGAAGCCGGGGGCCATCTGGCGGGATGATTTTCTGGAGCAGCGACAGCGCCAAAGCGGCAGCCGGATTCCCGTCCTTGCCCGTCGCGGTGTCGGCTGGCTATACGGCATCCCGGCAGCACGAGAGCGGACAGCGACGCAGATGGACAGTTTCAATCCGGCGGACCATGGCTGGCAGCGCAACGAGGAGCCCGGCTTCACGGCGCATATCGGGCCGATCTGGGAGAAGCCCGAAGGCGAGCGCGTCCGCTACGGCATGCTGATGCGTGACATCCATGCCAACCTGAACGGCGTGGTTCATGGCGGCGTGATCGCGACTTTCGCGGATTTCACTCTCGCGCTGGAATGCCGTCGCTCGAATGGCGGCGCGCGGCAGGCGACGATCCAGCTCGACATCCACTATGTCGACGCAGGGCGGATCGGCGAATTCATCGAAGCCGACTGCACCGTCACGCGCAGCGCGCGCTCCGTGGTCTTCGTCACGGGCCAGATCCTGGCCGGAAGCCGCCTGATCGCCACCGCGCAGGGGATCTGGAAGATCCAGGCGGGGCTGAACGGCCCGCGACCCTGAAGGCGTGCCGATGCTGTTCGGCAACCAGTCAGGCCTGAGTGTCGCCTAAAGCGAGAGGATGTCGCGCAGTTCGCGGAAGTAGAGGTTTCCGTTCGCCACATCCGTGACCTCGACGCGATGGCGCACATAGCGGCGGCCGCGCTTTTCGAACTTGTCCGTTGCCGTGGCGGCAATGCGGACCGTTGCGCCGACCGGGATCGGCGCGAGGATCTCGGATTCATGCGTGGTGTGGATTGAGCCGATGGCGAAGGGCTTGGTGTGGTCGAACTGCACCGACAGGACGAAGTGCGACACCAGCATGGGCGGCACGATCGCCGGCCCGAAGGGCGATTCGCCGGGGATGTGCCAGGTGTTCATCCGCCAACCCTCGTACCAGGGGTTGAAGTCCTCGACGGCGTCCGCATAGAGGATCACGAGTTCGGGCGTGATGTGCAGGTCGCGGCTGAGAACATCGCCGACCTCGACCATGTCCCAGTAGGTCTGCGAGTCGGCCTTCAGCCCGTCGATGAAGGCGCGGGTCTGCTCGGCCTGGATCTCGGTCATCGGCACAAGCTGTTCGACGGGCGTGTGTTGCGTGCTCATGGGGTGGTCCTCGGGTGAACGGATCAGACGCCGACGTCGACTTCGACGAAGCCGACCGTCTTCTTCTCGCCGGCATCGTTTTGCGCCCAGACATCGACGGTGAAGCGAAAGCCGTTGCCCTTCGGCGTCTTGTCGCGGACAACGCCTCCCGTCTCGATGATCTCGTTGGCGGTCGTGGAGGCGATGTATTTGCAGACGATCTTGGCGTTGCGAAAGAAGTCGGCGCCGAACCAGTTGACGCACATCTCGGCAATATAGGCCGAC
>JBEIIL010000120.1:0-11532 GCA_040380755.1 Methylobacteriaceae bacterium
ACGAGGCGTTCCGTCCCCTCAAGGACGGCAACTGCCCGCTCGTGAACTGAACCCTCCCGCCTGACCATTCCCGGCGCCGCCCTGACGGCGCCGGGCTCCCCAGAGTCCGGATCCCCGCATGTTCGAGCTTCTCGGCATCTCGACGCAGGCCCTGTTCGGGCAGCTGCTGATCGGCCTGATCAACGGCGCGTTCTACGCGCTGCTTAGCCTCGGGCTGGCGGTCATCTTCGGCATGCTGAACATCATCAATTTCAGCCATGGCGCCCAGTACATGATGGGCGCCTTCGTCGCCTGGATGCTGCTCAACTGGGCCGGCATCGGCTACTGGTGGGCGCTGCTGATTGCGCCCATCGTCATCGGCATCCTCGGCATGGCGATCGAGCGCCTGTTGCTCAAGCGCCTGGCGGACCTCGACCATCTCTACGGCCTGCTGCTGACCTTCGGTCTCGCACTGATCTTCGAGGGCGTGTTCCGCGACCAGTTCGGCTCCTCGGGCCAGCCCTACCGGATTCCGCCCGAGCTGACCGGCGGCACCAATCTGGGCTTCATGTTCCTGCCCAACTACCGCGCCTGGGTCATCGTCTTCTCGCTCACCGTCTGCCTCGCCACCTGGTACGCGATCGAGCACACCAGGCTCGGCTCCTATCTGCGCGCCGCGACGGAAAACCCGGCGCTCGTGCAGGCCTTCGGCATCAACGTGCCGCGCATGATCACGCTGACCTACGGCTTCGGCGTCGGGCTGGCGGCGCTCGCCGGCGTGCTTGCCGCGCCCATCTACCAGGTCAGCCCGCTGATGGGCTCCAACATCATCATCGTCGTCTTTGCCGTCGTGGTGATCGGCGGCATGGGCTCGATCCTCGGCTCGATCGTCACCGGCTTCGGCCTCGGCGTCGCCGAGGGCCTCACCAAGGTGTTCTGGCCGGAGGCGTCCAGCACGGTGATCTTCGCCATCATGGCCGTGGTGCTGCTCGTGCGGCCGGCCGGACTGTTCGGAAGGGCGACCTGAGCATGGCCACCGCGTCTCCCACCGTGGCGCCGGCAGCCGCGCGCGCCGATGCCGGCGACATGCGCATCGCCTTCCTCGGCCTTGCCGTCGTGCTCGTCGTGGCGCCGTTCTTCGTCTACCCGGTCTTCCTGATGAAGGCGTTGTGCTTCGCGCTCTATGCGTGCGCGTTCAACATCCTTCTCGGCTATGTCGGGCTCCTGTCCTTCGGCCACGCCGCGTTCCTCGGCATGGCCGGCTACGTGTCGGCCCACTCCGCCAAGGTCTGGGGTTTTCCGCCCGAGCTGGCGATCCTGACAGGGACCGCAGCGGCAGCCGCACTGGGTGCCGTGATGGGTGCGCTCGCCATCCGCTCCAAGGGCATCTACTTCGCCAACATCACCCTGGCGCTGGCCCAGATGGTGTTCTTCTTCTGCCTGCAGGCCAAGTTCACCGGCGGCGAGGACGGTATCCAGAGCGTGCCGCGTGGCCGCTTCCTCGGCGTCCTCGATCTGCGCGACGACATGGCGATGTACGCTGTGGTGGCGACCCTGTTCTTCGGCGCCTTCCTGCTGATCTACCGCATCGTCCACTCGCCGTTCGGCCAGGTGCTGAAGGCCGTGCGCGAGAACGAGCCACGCGCCATCAGCCTCGGCTACAAGGCCGAGCGCTACAAGCTCGCGGCGTTCGTCCTGTCGGCGACGTTGGCCGGGCTCGCCGGCGCCATGAAGGCGATCGTCTTCCAGCTCGCCAGCCTCACCGACGTCAGCTGGCAGATGTCGGGCGAGGCCGTGCTGATGACGCTCGTCGGCGGTGTCGGCACCATCTTCGGCCCGGCCGTCGGCGCCATCGTGATCGTGGCGATGCAGAACTACCTCGCCGAACTCGGCGCCTGGGTGACGGTGATCCAGGGCGTCATCTTCGTGCTCTGCGTGCTCGCCTTCCGCCGCGGCATCGTCGGCACGCTGATCGACGCGGTGGCCAAGCGGCGCGGGTAGGCCTCATCCCGCGCCGGAGCGGCAGGCCTACTCCGCAGCCGTCGCGATCGCCGGCGGCTCCTCGCAGCCCTTGGCGCAGCACCGGCCGGGCTGGCGGCTCACGCGCTCGCCGATATCGAGCACGCCGCGGTCGAGCAGGCGGCCGACGACGGCGACGCGGTCCTGCAGCGGGTAGTTGCGCCAGATCTCGCGCTTCATCGCCTCCGGCGAGCCGCCGCCATGCAGCGAGATCACCGAGTACCAGCCGGCCTGGTGGGACACCGTGAGGTCCTCCATCAGCCGCGCCACCTCCATCCGCTGCGCCGCCGGCACGTCGGGCCGGCCGGCGAGCACGGCCGACAGCGACGCCGCCGTTGCCGGATTGTGGTCCTCGTCGGGCCCCGGCAGCGCCACAACGATGCCGCCCGACACGTAATGGGCGAGGCGGTGCATGTCGTAGATTTTCGTCGCCAGCAGCAGCTTGCCGATGTTGGAAAACACCGGGTCGGGCATCACCGAGCCGGCCGGATCGGCAGTATGGTAGACCGACGCCGCGACGCCGCAGGCATAGAACCCCTCGACGATGGTGATCAGCTCGACCATGGCATCACGGACATGGCCGTGGCGGTCCGGATCGAGCCCGTTCGCCTCCAGCATCAGCGCCCCGGCGCCGATCAGAAGGTCGCCGAACCCGGCCCGCGCGCCGATGCAGGAGTGACGGTGATGGGTGGCGTAGGAGGTGGTGAGAAAACCGCCCTCCTCCGTCTCGCCGTCGACGAACACCTGATCGTGCGGCACGAAGACGTCGTCGAAGATGACGACGCCGACGGACTGGCCGTATTTCGCCGAGAACTTCGCCGCCGCCTCGCCCGGCCTGCCGGCCGGCTTGGCCACGATGGTGACGCCGGGCGCGTCCACCGGCACGGCGCAGCAGACGGCAAAGCGCGCATCCTCCGGCGTATGGGTGCGGCACGGCATCACCAGAAACTCGTGCATGTAGGGCGCGCCGGTGACGATCGCCTTGGTGCCGCGGATGACGATGCCGTCCGGCCGCCGCTCGCTCACATGCACATAGACATCCGGATTGGCCTGCAGCCCCGGCCGCAGCGAGCGGTCGCCCTTGGCGTCCGTCATGGCGATGCCGAGTGCCAGGTCCTGCTCCTGCACCCGGTGCAGGTAAGCGAGGAAGCGCTGGTGCCGGTCGGTGCCGTGGGCCGCATCGATGCGCCTCGTCGCCTGGAACAGCCCGTTCAGCGCGTCATGCGCCAGGTAGCGCTGGGCGCAGCCCGATTCCTGGCAGACGAGCCGCACCGCCTCCAGCTTGGCGATCAGGTCGGCGGCGCTCTCGTCGATATGCAGCATGCGGTTGACGGTCCGCCCGCTCGTGCCCTGCCGCGCCGTCATCAGCCCGCTGTGGGTGGGGTGATGGGCGAAATCATAGGTCACGCCCACGCCGGCGATGCCCGGCGCCAGCAGCGGCTCATCGGCGACGCTCTCTACCGCCTGGCCGTTGATGAACACGCGCGGCCGGAACCGGCGCAAGGAGTCGCGATAGTCGGCGGCGGTCATCAGCATGGCGGGCCTCCCGGTTGCCGGATGATTTGAACGCTGTTAGAAAAATCGTCAAGCGAAAGCGTGATCCATGACCCAGACCGAAACCGGCCGCCGCCGACGCCAGGCCGTCGGCGATTTCCGCCGCGGCCTGATCCTCGATTCGGCCCGCGCGGTGTTCGAGACCGAGGGGCTGGACGGCGCTTCGCTGCGCGCCATCGCGGCGGCGGCCGGCTACACGCCGGCGGCGCTGTATTTCCACTTCGACAGCAAGGAGGCGCTCTACGCCGCCGTGCTGGCTGACTCGCTGGCCGCTTTGGGCGCTGCGGTCGACGCAGCGGTCGGGTGCGAGACGGCGCCGGACCGCAGGCTCGCAGCCGCAGCCCTGGCGTTCTACGATTTCTACGCTGCCAATCCGCGCGACCTCGAGCTCGGCTTCTATCTGTTTCGCGGCGGCATGCGCCCGCGCGGTCTCGGCCGGGACAGGGACCGCGCTTTGAACGCCGCTCTGCAGGCGGCGCTCGCCCCCATCGGCCACGCCGCTGAGGCGCTGGGCCAGCCTGCGGAGCGGGCCGCCGCGATCATCGCCGAGCTGTTCGCCCATGCGACGGGGCTGCTGCTCCTCGCCCACACCCGCCGCATCCGCCTGTTCGGGCTCGACCCGCGCGGCCTCATGGCCCGCCAGGTCGACCGCATCCTGTCCGAGATCGCCCCGGAGGCTTTGCCATGCTGACCCTCGACCGCAGCCGCTGCCAGCTCATGGTCATCGATTTCCAGGCCCGGCTGATGCCGGCCATCGCCGACGGCGAGGCGGCGATGGCCAACGCCCTCCGCCTGATCCGCGCCGCGCAGCTGCTGGAGGTGCCCGCCTGCGTCACCGAGCAGAACCCCGCCGGCCTCGGCCACAGCCTGCCGGAGATCACCGCGGCCGGGCTGCCGACCCTCTCGAAAATGCACTTCGACGCGACCCGCGCCGAGGGCTTTGCGGCCCTGCTGACCGCCGGCCGCGACGACATCGTCGTCACCGGCTGCGAGGCCCATGTCTGCGTGCTGCAGACCGTGCTCGGCCTGCTCGATCGCGGCCTTCGCCTTCACGTGGTGGCGGATGCCATCGGCTCGCGCCGTGTGCAGAACCGCGACGCCGCGCTGGCGCGGATGGCGCGACACGGCGCACAGATCGTCACCACCGAGATGGTGGTGTTCGAATGGCTGGAGGACGCTACCCATCCGCGTTTCCGCGAGGCCGTCGCGCTGATCAAGTGATGCCGGGCGCCGGCTCGTCCGGCGCGCAGGCAGGCCGCCCCCGCAGGAAGGCGAAGTCGCAGCCCTCCTCGGCCTGCAGCACCGTGTCGAAATAGAGCTGCGCGTAGCCCCTCTCGGGCCGGGGCGGCGACACCCACGCGGCGGCGCGCTCGGCCAGCGTCGCCGTGTCGACCAGGAGGTCGAGCCGACCGGCCGCGACGTCGAGCACGATCCGGTCGCCGTCGCGCACCAGTGCCAGCGGCCCGCAGGCGGCGCATTCCGGGCTGACATGCAGCACGATGGTGCCGAACGCCGTGCCGCTCATCCGCGCGTCCGAGATCCGCACCATGTCGCGCACACCTGCTTCCGCCAGCTTGCGCGGGATCGGGAAGGCACCGGCCTCCGGCATGCCGGGCGCCCCCTTCGGGCCGGCATTCTGCAGGACCAGAACGTCGCCCGCACCGACATCGAGGTCCGGATCGTCGATCCGCGCGGCGAGATCCTCCAGCGACACGAACACCACCGCCCGCCCCTCATGACGCAGCAGCGCCGGCGTCGCCGCCGCCTGCTTGATGATCGCACCGGCCGGCGCCAGGCTGCCGCGCAGCACCCGGATCCCGCCGCCGCGATGCACAGGATCGTCAGCGCTGCGCACCACCGTCTGGCCCCAGTCGGCCGGTGCATCGGCCATCTCGGCGCCGAGCGTCCGGCCGGTGACGGTCAGGCAGGTGGTGTCGAGTTGGTCCGCGAGTGCGCGCAGCACCGGCGCCAGCCCGCCGGCGCGGTGGAGATCCTCCATGTAGTGCTGGCCAGACGGCTTCAGGTCGACCAGCACCGGGGTTTCCCGACCCATCTGGTCGAAGGCCTCCAGATCGACCGGAAGACCGAGCCGTCCGGCAATCGCCGTCAGGTGAATGAGCCCGTTGGTCGAGCCGCCGACGGCCTGCAGCACCCGCAGCGCATTGGCGAAGGCCGGCGCCGTCATCACCTGCGATGGCCGCAGCTGCTCGCGGGCAAGCCCGACCGCCCGCGCACCCGTCGCCTCGGCGTGGCGCAACCGGTCGGCATCCACCGCCGGAATCGCCGCGCCGCCCGGCAGCATCATGCCGAGCGCCTCGGCCGCCAGCGCCATGGTGCTGGCCGTCCCCATCACCATGCAGGTGCCGGCGCCAGGCGCCAGCCGGCCGCCGATGGCGGCAATCTCGTCACCGTCGATCACGCCGGCCCGGTGCTGCGCCCACAACCGGCGGCAATCCGTGCAGGCGCCGAGACGCTCGCCTTTGTGGCTGCCGGTCATCATCGGGCCGGTGACGGTGAGGATGGCCGGCACATTGGCGCTGGCCGCGCCCATCAGCAGCGCCGGCACCGTCTTGTCGCATCCGCCCACCAGCACCACCGCGTCCATCGGCTGGGCGCGGATCATCTCCTCGGCGTCCATCGCCATCAGGTTGCGCAGGAACATGCTGGTGGGGTGCGAGAAGGATTCGTGCACCGACACCAGCGGGAACGGGATCGGCATACCCCCCGCCAGCATCACGCCGCGCGAGATCGCCGCGATCAGGTCCGGCACGTTGCGGTGGCAGGCATTGTAGCCCGACGCCGTATCGGTGATGCCGATGATCGGCCGGGCCAGCGCATCGTCCGAATAGCCCATCGCCTTGATGAAGGCGGTGCGCAGGAACAGCGAGAACCCGGCATCGCCATACTGCGCCAGGCCCTTGCGCATCCCTGTCGGCTCGTCTGCCATGCCGTGCTCCCGCTGCCCGCCCGTTGGTGTTCTGCCCGCAGTCGCGTCGGCAAAGCGGCGGCTGTCAAGCCGCCGGGTCGGCGGCGATCACCAGCTCGAACGTCATCAGCACCGGATTGTCGCCGCGCAGCAGCCGGCCGGAGGCGATGCCGCCGGTGTGGTCGACAAGGCCGACCGGAAGCGCCGCCATGGATGCCCCGTCGCGTCCGGGTCCCACCTGCCCTCCGGCCAGATAGACCTCGGTGGCGAAGGGCTCGACGACGGTGCCGTCCTCCATCCGCGCCCCGATCGTGCTGCCGACGCCACCATGGATCGCCGCCGTGGCCAGTCCGCGCGCCGCGCAGAACATCTCGATGGCGCCAGCCAGGTCCTGGTTCGGCCGCAGCCGCAGCGCGAACGCCTGCCGGTCCGTGACCGGAGCCGTGCATGGCGCAGGCAATGGCTCGAACAGCGTGAAGTTCGTCTCCGGGTCTGCGCAGGCGGTGAAGACGGCTCCGTCGAGGCCGAGCGCCGGCACGGTGGCGTCCTCCGCCACCACCGTCTCGGCCGGGAGCAGGTGCCCGCCGTGCAGCACTCCATCCGCCTCATGCCATAGCGCGTGGGCGTGGAAGAACGGCGCCCCGTCGCGCCGACCCTGCGTCAGCGCGCCACCGCTGATCCGACAGGCACCCGGAGACCGGAAGACGGCACTGTAGAAGGCCGCGTTCTCGCCGGTCTCCGACAGCGCCGGCATCACATAGGCGAAGGGCCCGAGTGCAACGCCGTCGAGGGTCAGGACCCCGCCGGCAAAGCCCCGCGCCGCGAAACCGTCATGGACGGCGTCGACAAGCCTTGCCCCGGCCCGCAGCGGCAGCATCATCGGCAGGCCGCGCCCCTCGACGGCGACGATGCGCTGCGCCGGTGCGGGTCCCGGCTGGGCGATGTGGCGCGGCACGGTCACGCCGCAGGCCCGGCCGCCGGCGGGATGATGCCGCGCGCCTCGAGCTGGTCGCGGACCATCCGCTTGGGCACCTTGCCGTAGCCCGACTTCGGCAGCGCCTCCCAGAACACGAAGCGCCGCGGCAGCTTGTAGCGCGCCAGCCTCGGCGCCAGGAAGGCGGCCATCGCCTCCTCGCTCGGCAGAATGCCCGTGCGCGGCACGCAGACCGCGATGCCGACCTCGCCCCAGATCGGGTCCGGCACGCCCACCACCGCGACCTCGTCAATGTCGGGATGGGTGAGGATCGTCTCCTCGATCTCGCGCGGATAGATGTTCGAGCCGCCCGAGATGTACATGTCGGACGCCCGGCCGGTAATGTAGACGAAGCCCTGCTCGTCCCGATGGCCGAGATCGCCGGTTCGGAACCAGCCATCGCGGAACGCCTTGGCGTTGGCCTCGGCATTGTCGAAATAGCCGGCGAACACCGCCGGCCCGACGACGCAGATCTCGCCGGTCTCGAACGGCGCCAGCTCGGTGCCGCTGTCATCCTGGATCGACACCTGCATGCCGGTGCGCTCGAACCCGCAGGTGCCGGGCCGAGCCTGCGGCCCGTCTTCCGGATCATGCAGGGCCGAGGGCAGCACCGTGATGTTGCCCGTCACCTCGCCCAGGCCGAAATACTGCACGATCACCGGGCCCAGCCGGCGCAGCGCCGTCTTCTGGTCCTCGCGATACATGGGAGCACCCGCATAGATCACGAACCGCAGCGACGTGTGGTCGTGCCGGTCGGCCGCCGGGTGCTCGGCCAGCAGCTTCAGGATCGTCGGCACCGTGAACATGTTGGTGACCCGGTGGCGGGCAATCAGCCGGTAGGCCTCCTCGATGTCGAAGCGGTCGCCCGGCAGCAGCACCGTCGCGGCGCCGCGCGCCGTCTGCACGAGCTGGTGCACGCCGGCCCCGTGGCTGAGCGGCGCCACCACCAGCGACACGTCGCTCTCGGTGGTGCCGGGCATCAGGTCGGCCAGATGGTTGGTGACGACGAAGCCCATCTGGCCATGTGTCAGAACCGCCGCCTTCGACCGCCCCGTCGTGCCTGAGGTGAAGAAGAACCAGCACGGGTCGTCGTGCTCGACTGCCATGTTCGGCACGGTGCGCCCGAGGTGCGCCTCGATCCTGTCGGCGACGCTGGCCTCGCCGAAATCGCCCTCCTCGCCGATCCGCCAGGTGAAGGCCACCGCCGGCGCCATGCGGGCAACGGTCGCCGCGTGGTCGGGAAACGCGCCGTGGCACAGAAACGCCTTGGCCCCCGAATGCACGGCGAGATGGACGATCTCGTCCGGCATCAGCCGGAAATTGGTCGGCACCCACACCGCGCCGAGCCGGAACGCCGCAAACATCGACCAGAAGAGTTCGTCGCAGTTCTTGGCGTGGACCAGGATCCGGTCGCCCCTGCCCACCCCGCGCTCCGCCAGGGCCGACGCCAGAGCCGATACGGCGGCATCGATGGCGGCCCAGCTCCAGGTCCGCTCGCCCCAGATCAGTCCGGGGCGGTCGGGAAATCGCCGCGCATTCTGGGTGAGCATATGGGCGAGGTTCATCACCCGCCGGCTCATCGGCACGACACCGCCGCGCGGCGCAAGGACGACGGGTGCGGCTGCAATCCCGGTCATGCTGGGGTCCTCCGTTGATCGGTCTTTGCCGGCAGGACGTCTCTACCATGGCCGATCCTTGCTCCCGACAGAACAACCAGGCCCGGCAGTTCGTCAATCGCCCTGCTCTGCCCCGTCATCGTGTGGCGGCAGCACCCGCAGCGGCACCGAAAGGCGCTTGACCTCGCAATCCTCCGCCGTGCCGGTCTCCCACATCAGCATGGCACAGCGCGCCGGAGCCCCCAACGCGACCAGCGGCACATGCCAGGTTCCCGGCGCGTAGACGATCCCGGTGCCGGCCTGCACAACGAAGGCCCGCGCCCGTGCGACGTCGGGACCCCCGTCGGCCCCATCCGGCGCCACCACGGCCAAGAGCCCTTCACCGGCCATGGGCAAGAACATCTGCGCGCTGCGCCGATGACACTCGAACTCGCGTGTCTCAACCGGCCAGGCCGACGCGGAAATCGCATAGACCGCCAGCACCGGCGCCACCGCGCCGGTGTCGTGCACCAGCCCTGCGACCCCGTCGTGCCGCAGCGCCCGGCCCTCGTTGACCGCCCGCCCCGGCCCGCTGCCGTCCACCACGTTGCCGAACGGCGCAAACGCCGCGGCGGTCAGCGGCTCGGCGGTCAACGGGGCCAATGCGGCAGGTTGGGTCTTGGCAGAATCGGTCTTGGCAGAATCGGTCATGGCAGGCTCGCGAGACGCAACCGGGACGTGCCCCGCACGGCCGGGACAGGGGGCACCGACAGGGTCTTCCGCACACTCCGCGGCGGACCGATGCCCGTCAAGACGGCGTGCTTTTGGCACCGGCGGAGCGGGATGCTAGCCTTTCCCGGGCGCGCACAGGGAGGCGGCAATGCCAGGCGGATCCATGGTCAGGGGCCGAGCCCGCATGATCGCAGCAGCGCTGTCGGCAGCGATGCTGTTGACGGTACAGGCTGGTGCGCAGCAGAAGCCTGCCGCGCCTGCGGTGCCCGAGATCGACCTCAAGCTGTTCAACACGCAGGAGGTCGACCGCTCCAAGGGCTGCAGCGTGGCGCTGTGGCAGGCCGACCGCGACCCCGCCAAGGACCGCTTCGCCTATGCGTTCACCGAGGTTCTGGCGCCACGTACCCATGCACGCCAGCCCGCCCGGATCCGCATCGGCAGCGAGACCGTGGCGCTCAACCGGGTGGCCAAGGGCGGCCGCACGAATGGCTATGATCTCTACGAGCATCAGCTCTACCGCCTGCCGGGCGAGAACGAATACGCCATTCTGGATCTCAAGCTCGGCCCGCTGGAAGGCGAGGCCGTGGCGGTCGAGGGCGGCTCGATGACGGTCGTGATGCGCGGCAAACAGGTGTTCCGTGTCGCCGTCCGCGGCGGCGCCGGATGCAACTCACCGGTGGCTGCGGCGGAACCGGAAAGCCTCTCCGGCCTCTTCCAGCGCTACGACGTCAAGCCGCCCCAGGTGCAGCGCGCCTTCGTCCAGTCGGTGCAGAAAAAGTACGGCTGCAGCGCCGAGGTCATGAGAACCGGCATTGTCGGCTTCCAGCTGTCCGAGGAATCGGCGATCTGGCAGATCCCCTGCGAGCGCTTCGCCTACCAGGCCTCGGCCGTGTTTGCGCTGGTCTATCTTCCCGATCCGGCAAGCCAGCACACGTTCCTCGATTTCAGGGCGCCGAAGGGACGCGAGCGTACGTCTCCGGCCGGCGTGCTGATGGATCCCGAGTGGAACCTGCGGACCCGCACCGTGCGCAGCGTTGCGCGCGGCCGCGCCGCCGGCGATTGCGGCGTGCTCGAGCGCCACAAGGTCGCCGCCGACGGCACCTTCACGCTGGTGGAGTACCGCGAGAAGAAGGCGTGCGACGGCAAGGAGACCAAGCCGGAGGAGTTCCCGCTGGTGTTCCGCGCGCCCTGAGCCGATCAGCCGCTCAGACTGTCCGGGTGACCTTGCGCAGATGTGGCGGGCTGTCGGGATCGAGCCCGCGCGCCGCCGCCAGCCGCGCCAGCCCGCCATAGAAGGCGCGCGCCTGCAGCAGCGGCAGCAGTGCCGCCGGGGTGCCCAGCGGCAACGGCAGGGCCGTCCAGCCGGGGTCCGGATCCCGGCCCGCATACAGCACCGTGGCGCCGACCGCGGCGAGCCGCCCGGCGGTTTCCAGCGTGCTGGCGCCGCCCTCGTCGCCCGGATCCAGCACCAGCACGGGGAAACCGGGGCCGACCAGGGCCAGCGGCCCATGCAGGACCTCGGCGGCGCTGAAGGCTTCCGCGTGCAGCCCGCAGGTCTCCTTCAGCTTCAGCGCCATTTCGAGCGCGATGCCGAGGCCGGGGCCACGGCCGATCACATAGAGGCTTCGGGCGGCGTGCAGCCCGCTCAGCGCCGACCCCCAGTCACAGTCCCCGGCGGCGGCCAGCGCGTCGGGCGCCGCCGCGACCGCCGCCGCCAGCGCCGGGGCGCCCGACCCCGCCGCGGCGAGATGCAG
>JBEIIL010000121.1:0-11240 GCA_040380755.1 Methylobacteriaceae bacterium
CGACGGGTCGTCCCTGCCGAACCTGTTCGCCGCGGGGGGAGCGGCCGCTGGTGTGTCAGGGCCAACTGCGGCCGGCTATCTGTCCGGCAACGGGCTGCTCACTGCGACGGTGCTCGGACGGATCGCCGGAACCGCCGCGGCTGGCATTCGGCTGCCCGACGCGGCGGCGCGTGTCTGACTGCGCATTGTCCGCCACCGGTACCTCTTTGCAGTCTTCAGTGCGCCCGTTCGGCGTGCCCGCGATCCCGCTGATCCGTGCCGTGGCGTCTCAATGCGCCGCTGGTGCCGCCGGTGGTGCAGCGGCGGGCGGGTCCTGCGGGCGGCCTCGACCAAACAGGCCGTGTGCCCACTCGCGGAACTCCTGGGCCAGCCGGTAAAGGCCCGGGATCAGGAAGATGCCCAGCACCGCCGCGGCCAGCATGCCGCCGAACACGGCCGAGCCAACGGCCTTGCGGCTGGTGGCGCCCGCGCCCTCTGCAATCACCAGCGGCACAAGGCCGAGGATGAAGGCAAAGCTCGTCATCATCACCGCCCGGAAGCGCAGGTGGGCCGCCTCGAGTGCCGAATCGGTGATCGATTTGCCGTGCCGGCGGGCCTCCATGGCGAACTCGAACACCAGAATGGCGTTCTTGGCGGCCAGCGCCACCAGTACGACGAGGCCGATCTGCGCATAGAGATTGTTGTCGAGGTTCATCACCAGCAGGAAGCCCATGGCGCCCGCAATGGCGATGCCGACCGACAGCATCACGCCGAGCGGCAGGGTCCAGCTCTCGTACAGCGCAACCAGGAACAGGTAGGCAAACAGCAGCGACAGGGCAAAGATGAAGACCGTCTGGCCACCCGCCTGCTTCTCCTGCAGGGCCGGTCCCGTCCAGGCGAAGCCGAAGCCATCCGGCAGCGTCTTCGACGAGATGACCTCCATGGCGGCGAGCGCAGTGCCGGAGGACACGCCGGGCGCCGGCTCGCCCATGATCGTCAGCGAGCGCTGGTTGTTATAGCGGATGATCGAGGCGGGTGCGACGCGCAGCACCGACGAGGCCACGGCGCGCAACGGCACCATGTCGCCCTGGGCATTGCGGACATTCACCCGGAAAATGTCATCGGCCGACATCCGGTCTTCCGACCGGGCCTGCAGCATGACCGACCAGGTCCGGCCGAACTGGTTGAAGTCGTTGACATAGTAGCCGCCGAGCGTCGCCTGCAGGGCCGAGAAGACGTCATTGACGGAGACGCCGAGCATCTGCAGGCGCTCGCGGTCGAGGTCGAGGCGGAGCTGCGGCGTGTTGACCGCGAAGGTCGTGCGCACACCCGCCAGATAGGGGACCTGGTTGGCGACAAAGACGAGCCCTCGGCCAGCCGCGGCCAGCGAGTCGACGCTGGAGCCGCGCAAATCGAGGAGCTGGTATTCGAAGCCCGCCCCTGTCCCGAGACCGATGATCGGCGGCAGGTTGAAGGCGAAGGGGAAGCCGGACACGATCCCGTTCAGCTTGCCCTGGACCCGCCGGATCAGCGCCTGTGCGGTATTGTCCTGACCCTTGCGCTCGTCGAACGGCGCCAGCGAGGCAAGGAAGAACGAGCGGTTGGACAGGACGAGGCCGTCGACCATCGAGTAACCGACGACCGACAGCACGTCGCGGATCGCGGTTTCGTTCTTGAGGATCTCGACGACCTCGTCGGCGGTGACAGCCGTGCGGTTGATGGAGGCGCCGGCAGGCATCTGCAGCTCGGCGAAGAACGCGCCCTGATCCTCGGACGGCAGGAAGCCCGTCGGGGTGATCTTGCCGAGCCAGCCGGCGAGCGCCAGCGATCCCACCACCAGAATGGCGGTGATGGCGACCTTGCGGACGAGATGGCGGCAGACAGCCACATACCCGTCGCGAGCGGCGTCGATCCCGCCCTGCATGCGCCGGACGATGCCGATCGGCTTCATGCCGGGCTTGAGCAGCAGCGAGCACAGGGCCGGCGACAGCGACAGGGCGTTGATGGCCGAGATCACCATCGAGACCGACACGGCGACGGCGAACTGCTGGTAGAGCATGCCGGTGATGCCGGGAATGAACCCGGTCGGGACGAACACGGAGAGCAGCACCAGCGTGATCGCGATGATCGGGCCGGTGATCTCACCCATGGCCTTCTTCGTCGCTTCCGCCGGCGTCAGCTCGGGATGGTCGTGCATGACGCGCTCGACGTTCTCGACCACCACGATGGCGTCGTCGACGACGATGCCGATGGCGAGCACGAGGGCGAGCAGCGACACGGTGTTGGCCGAGAAGCCCAGCACCAGCATCACCGCGAAGGTGCCGATCAGCGACACCGGCACGGCGATGATCGGCACCAGCGTGGCGCGCAGGCTGCCGAGGAAGATGAACACCACGATGGCGACGAGCACGAAGGCCTCGACCAGCGTGTGGATCACGGCCGAGATCGTGTCCTTCACAAACACGGTCGTGTCGTAGATGACCTTGACGTCAAGGTCCTCGGGAAAGCGGGTCTTGAGGTCGGCCAGCGCGCGGCTGACGCCCTCGGCCACCGCCACCGCATTGGCGCCCGGCGACTGGTAGATGCCGATGGCGGCAGCCGGCTGGCCGTTGAGCGCGGCCTTGCTGTCGGAGGACCGGGAGCCGAGCGAGACGGTCGCGACGTCGCGGATGCGCACGGTGCTGCCGTCCGGGTTGGCGCGCACGATGATGGCGGCAAACTCCTCCGGCGAGGTCAGGCGACCGAGTGTGGTGATGGTGAGCTGGAACTGGGCGTCGCCGGTCAGCGGCGCGGCGCCGATGCGCCCGGCTGCCGCCTGGGCATTCTGGGCCTGGATCGCCTTGATCAGGTCGCCCGTGGTGAGGCTCAGCGCGGTCAGCCGGTCGACATTGACGTCGATCCGCATGGCGTAGTCGAGCGGTCCGAACAGGGTCGCCTGACCGACGCCCGGCACGCGCGCAAGCGTATCGAGCATGTTGATGGTGACGTAGTTCGACAGGAACAACCCGTCATAAGTGCTCTTGGGCGAGTACACCACCGGCACCTGCAGCAGCGCCGAGGAGCGCTTCGCCACGTTGACGCCGGCGCGCTGCACCTCCTGCGGCAGCTTGGGCATGGCCAGCTGCACGCGGTTGAGCACATTCACGGTGTTGATGTCGGGATCGCTGCCGACCGCGAAGGACACCGACAGGCTGTAGCTGCCGTCATTGCCCGAGGTCGACTTCATGTACAGCATCTTGTCGACGCCGTTGACCTGCGACTCGATGAGTTGGCCGATGGTCTGCTCGACCACGTCGGCGGACGCGCCCTGGTAGCTCGCCGTCACCGACACCTGCGGCGGCACGATGTCGGGGAACTGGGCGACGGGGATGGCGAAGATGCCCAAAAGCCCCGCCACCGTGATGACGATCGAGATGACAAACGCCATCCGCGGCCGGTCGACGAAGATGGCGGAGATCATCGGCGCTGCCCTTCGTAACCGGTCAAGTGGTGGATGATCCTAACCGTCAAGACCGCATGTCCGGCAGAGGCTGCATCTGCGGCGCCACCACCATCCCGGGCCGTACGCGCTGCCCGCCCTCGACGATGATGCGATCGCCTGCCGCCAGGCCGGCCTCCACGATGGTGAAGATGCCGCGCTGCCCGCCGACCCGCGGGCGCTTCACCTCGACCTTGTTGCCCTCGCCGACGACGAGGACGAAAGCGCCCTGCTGGTCGATCGACACCGCGGCGCTCGGCACGACCAGCTTCTTCTCGGCCTCGCCGAGATCGGTGATGACGCGTACCGAAGCGCCGTCGATCAGCTCGCCGGTCGGGTTGGCGAACACCGCGCGCGCCGTAACGCTGTCGGTGCCCTGGTTGGCGGCGACATCCAGCAGCTGGATCGATCCGGTCTTGGCATAGGTCGTGCCGTCGGCGAGCCGCAGCCGCACAATGATCTTCTCGGGCACACCACCGGCCTTGCGCCGCGCGGCCAGCAGCTCGCGCTGGGTGATCGGGAAGGTGACGTAGATCGGATCGGTGCGCACCAGTGTCGCCAGCGGCGGCGTCGTCGGGCCCACCAGATTGCCCGGCGTCACCGCCGCCTGGCCGATCCGGCCGGCGATGGGCGCGACGATGTTGGTCCAGGACAGGTTGATGTCGGCCTGCCGCAGCGCCGCCTGGGCGCGCAGCACATCGGCCTTGGCGCGGCCATCCTCGGCGGCGCGCTGGTCCAGCGTTGCCTGCGGGGAGTTGCCCTTGGCAGCCAATTCGCGCGTGCGATCCAGCTGCACCTCGGTGTTGCGCTGGGTGGCCACCGCAGCGGCCAGTTCGGCCTTGCGCTGGTCCACGGTCGCCTCGAAAGGCGTGCGGTCGATGGTGAACAGCACGGCGCCCTCGGCGACGCGGTCCCCCTCGACAAACTTGCGCGCCGTCAGGAAGCCCTCGACGCGGGCCCGCAGTTCGACCTTGTCGGCCGCCTGGATGCGGCCAAGGAAATCGGCCTGGTCGGTGATGTCGCGCGCCTCGACCGGCATCACGGTCACGGAGGGGGTCGGCGGGGTCTGGGCGGACGCGCCACCGGCCAAAACGAGCGGCACGATGGCAGCGAGCACACGGTGAAACCTGTTGCAGCGCATGGTCTGGCTCCCGTCCGTCGGTCACGCAAAAAGACCTATAGGGCGAAGCTTGAGGCAAGGCCAGACCCCGGGAGCACCTGCGCGGCAGCCGTGGCGCGGCGGCAACGGGGGCGATCGTTTCCGAGATGTTAACGATATTGCCCTACCGTCACAGACGCGGGGTTCCGGGTTGCGCGTCCGTTCGTGACGAGCGACGCCCGCCATTGCGAGCCGAGAGATGGAATTCTCGACATGAAGGTCGTCATTCTTGCCGGGGGCCTGGGGACGCGCCTCGCCGAGGAAACATCGGTCCGGCCAAAACCCATGGTCGAGATCGGTGGAAGACCGATCATCTGGCATATCATGAAGATCTATTCGGCCGCAGGGTTCACAGATTTCATTATTTGCCTCGGTTATAAGGGCTATTATATCAAGGAATTCTTTTCGAATTATTTTTTGCATACGGCCGACGTGACGTTCGACATGCGCACCAACAGCATGACGGTGCATCGCGAGACAGCCGAGCCGTGGCGGGTGACGCTGGTCGACACCGGCGAGGCGACCCAGACGGGTGGGCGCATCCGGCGCATCGCTCCGCATCTGGATGCGGACGAGCCCTTCGCGCTGACCTATGGCGACGGCGTCGCAGACATCGACATCAAGGCCGAGCTGGCGTTCCATCAGTCGCACGGGCGGCTCGCCACCGTCACGGCCGTGCGCCCGGCGCGCCGCTTCGGCACGATCGCGCTGGACGGCGACCGGGTCACGACCTTCGCGGAAAAGCCCGAGGACGAAGGCGGCTGGATCAGCGGCGGATTTTTCATCCTGTCGCCGCGCGTGCTGCCGCTGATTGCCGGCGACAGCACCGTGTGGGAGCGCGAGCCGCTGGAGACGCTGGCCCGCCAGGGCGAGCTGCGGGCCTATGTGCACCGCGGCTTCTGGCACCCGATGGACACGCTGCGCGACAAGACGTTCCTCGAGGAGGAATGGGCCGGCAGCCGCGCACCCTGGAGGATCTGGTGATCCATTCAGCCTTCTGGCTCAATCGCCGCGTCTTTCTTACCGGCCACACGGGGTTCAAGGGCTCGTGGCTGTCGCTGATGCTGTCGCGGCTGAATGCCGACACGACCGGCTTCGCGCTCGCTCCCGTCGACGGCCCGTCCCTGTACGACCTCGCCGGCGTTGCGTGGACGCTCACCGACATGCGCGGCGACATTCGCCAGCCCGATGCTCTTGCGGCAGCGATGGACGCGGCAGCACCAGAAATCGTCATCCACATGGCGGCGCAGCCGCTGGTGAAGGCGGGCTATGCCGATCCCGTCGGCACCTTCGCGACGAATGTCATGGGCACGGTGAACCTGCTTGACGCCGTTCGGCAGACGCCGAGCGTGCGCAGCGTGGTCATCGTCACCACCGACAAGTGCTACGCAGAAGCCCATGTGCCGGACGGCTATGGCGAAGGCGACCGCCTCGGCGGCCGCGATCCCTACAGCGCCAGCAAGGCCTGCGCGGAACTGGTCAGCACCGCCTATCGCGACAGCTATTTCGGCGCTGGACGGCAGGTGACCGTGGCGACGGCCCGGGCCGGCAACGTCATCGGCGGCGGAGACTTTGCCGAGGACAGGATCGTCCCGGATGCGGTCCGCGCCTTCGCCCGCGGCGAACCGCTGTCCGTGCGCAATCCCGGCGCGACGCGGCCCTGGCAGCACGTGCTCGATCCGCTGGTCGGCTACCTGATGCTGGCCGAGCGCAGCTATGCGGACCTTTCCGTCGGCGAGGGCTGGAACTTCGGTCCGCGTGAAACCGGCGTCCGCGACGTAGAGGCGCTGGTGACGCGCTTCATGGCCGAATGGGGCCCCGGCGCGCGCTGGGTTCCTGATCGCCGGCCCCACCCCCATGAAGCCGCCACCCTCCGCCTCGACAGCCGCAAGGCCTTCGACCGGCTGGGCTGGGAGCCGCTGCTCGACTTCGACGACACCGTCGCGTGGACGGCGCGCTGGTATGCAGCCTGTGCGGCCGGCGCCGGGGTCGACGGCATCACGCGCGACCAGGTCGACGCCTTCCTCGGCCAGCGTGTGCGCCTGACGTCGCCGTTCCGGCCGGCGGAGGCGCCAGCACCGATCGCCAGCAATCCGGTGCGGCGGTCGGCCTGAACGGGCGGCCCGGCGGACACAAGGCCTGCGTTCCCCTGTCGACGTCAACGGATCACGCAGGGGACGATCATTTCGCTTCAAGCGCGATCTTCGCAGAATTGAAACCCCTTGCTGCGATCATCGACCTTCAGAATCGCGACGTCTCCCGAGCAACCTGGGACCCCTGACATGACAGAGACAGCGGCGGCGGAACGGCAGAGTGGCATCCCCATGCCGCTGTTCATCTTCGAGCTCGCCAACAACCACATGGGCGATGTCGGGCACGGCTTGCGGATCATCTCGGAGTTCGCGGCCCTGTCGAAGGACATGCCGTTCTCCTTCGCCTTCAAGCTGCAGTTTCGCGAGCTCGACACGTTCATCCATCCGGCGTTCCAGGACCGGATGGACATCAAGTATATCAAGCGCTTCTCGGAGACCCGGCTGACGCGCACGCAGACGCGCCAGCTTGTCGACGCGATCAAGGCCAACGGTTTCCTGGCCATGTGCACGCCATTCGACGAGGCCTCGGTCGACCGCATTGTCGAGGACGGCTTCGACATCCTCAAGATCGCAAGCTGCTCGTTCACCGACTGGCCGCTCCTGGAAAAGATCGTCGCCACGAGCCTGCCGATCGTCGGCTCGACGGCGGGGATCGAGCTCGGCGACATGGACAATGTCGTCACCTTCATGAAGCACCGCGCCAAGGATTTCGCTCTGATGGCCTGCGTGGCGCAGTATCCGACGCCGTCGGAAGCGCTGCAGCTCAACCAGATCGACGTTCTGAAAGCGCGCTATCCGGACCTGCGGGTCGGCTACTCGACGCATGAGGATCCGGTCGAGACGATGCCGGTGGCGATGGCCATCGCCAAGGGCGCGACCCTGTTCGAGAAGCATGTCGGCATCGCCACCGACACCTATGCGCTGAACACCTATTCGGCGACGCCGGCGCAGGCGCGGGCGTGGCTCGAGGCCGCCGCGAAAGCCTATGCGGTGGCCGGCGTTGCCGGTGTGCGGATCGAGCCCTCCAAGGCCGAGCTCGACGCGCTGCGCGACCTGCGGCGCGGCGTCTTCCTCAAGCATGACGTGGCGGCCGGCGAGCGGATCCGCGATGAGGACGTGTTCTTCGCGATCCCGACCCAGCCCGGCCAGGTGACCGCCAATGACTGGTCGAAATACGTGGCCTACACGGCCACCGCCGCGATGACGGCGAGCGGGCCGGTGATGGCGGGGCAGACGAAGCGCGAGGAGATCCGTGCCAAGGTCCTGTCGATCGTCGGCCGGGTGAAAACCTTGCTCGCCGAAAGCCGCAGCGTCGTGCCCGGCGAGGCCGAGCTGGAGATCTCCCACCATTACGGGCTCGATCGCTTCGACGAGGTCGGTATCACCATGGTGACGGTGGTCAACCGCCACTACTGCAAGAAGCTGATCGTCGTGCTGCCCGGGCAGGTGCATCCGGAGCAGCATCATGAGCGCAAGGAAGAGACCTTCCACGTGCTGCACGGCGACCTGCGCATCCGCCTCGACGGCGTCGAACGCCTGTGCCGCCCCGGCGCCGTGGTGACCATTGCGCCTGGCGTCCGCCATGCTTTCGACAGCGCCACCGGCGCCGTCTTCGAGGAAATTTCGTCGACGCATTTCGTCGACGATTCCTTCTACACCGATCCCGAAATCTCCCGGAACCGCAACCGCAAGACGCACATCCGCTACTGGATGGGCTGAGCGCCCTCCCCTCCCGCGGCAGCGCCCCGAGGCCCCGATGACCATCAATGTCTCCACCACCCGCCTCGCCGACTTTGTCGCGCGGTTTGTTGCCGCGCAGGGTGTCGGCTGCGTGTTCCTCGTGCCGGGCGGCGGCGCCATGTTCCTGGTCGATGCCTTCGGCAACTGCCAGGGCCTGACCTATGTGGCCAACCACCACGAGCAGGCTTCCGCGATCGCGGCCGAGGCCTATGCGCGCATCAACGGGCGTCTGGGCTGTGCGCTGGTGACGACGGGGCCGGGCGCGACCAATGCGATCACAGGTTGCACGGGGGCGTGGATCGAGTCCGTACCGCTGCTGATCATCTCCGGCCAGGTGAAGCGGGCCGATCTGATGGGCGACAGCGGCGTGCGGCAGATGGGGCCGCAGGAGGTCGACATCGTGTCGATGGTCCGGCCGATCACCAAATATGCGGTGACGGTTCGCGACCCCTCGGAGATTCGCTTCCATCTCGAGAAGGCCGTCCACCTGGCCACGACGGGCCGGCGCGGCCCTGTGTGGCTCGACATCCCGCTCGACGTGCAGAACGCCATGATCGAGCCCGGGACCCTGTCCGGTTTCGTGCCACCGGACGCCGCGCGCGACGGCGACGCGGCGCTGGCGGCCGATTGCGCCACGGTGATGCGCCTGATCGCCGCGGCCGAGCGCCCAATCATTGTCGCCGGTCACGGCATCCGCCTGGCCGAGGCCGCGGGCCCGTTCCGGACCCTCTACGAGACGCTGCAGATCCCCGTCGTGACCACCTGGAACGCGATGGACCTGATCCCCTCGACGCATCCGCTGAGTGTCGGCAAGCCCGGCACGGTGGCGCTTCGGGCGCCGAATTTCGCCGTCCAGAACGCCGACCTGGTGATTGCCATCGGGGCACGGCTCGACAATGTGGTGACGGCCCACGACCCGCTGAATTTCGGCCGCCATGCCAAGCGCATCGTGGTCGACGTCGACCGCGCGGAGCTGGCGAAATTTGCCGGCAAGCCCGGCTTCGAGGCCTGCATCGAGGCCGATGCGAAGCACTTCATCGCCGCGCTGCAGCCACGCGCCGCGGCGGCGCAGCCGCGCGACCGTTCGGCCTGGCTGGCCCGCTGCGCGGACTGGAAGCAGCGCTACCCTATCAATGACGGCGCTGCCTTCCCGACCAGCGGCCCGATCAGCCATTTCCACCTGACTCAGGTGCTGTCGGAGGAGCTGCCCGAGAGGGCGCTGATCGTGACCGGAAGCTCGGGGCTGGCGGTCGAGTTCTTCTACACCGGGTTCCAGAACAAGGAGGGCCAGCGCGTCTTTCTGACGTCGGGCCTCGGCGCCATGGGCTACGGCCTGCCGGCGATGATCGGCGCCTACATGGCGTCGGACCGCAGCGGCTTCTTCGGCATCGAGAGCGACGGCTCGCTGATGATGAACGTGCAGGAGCTGCAGACCATCGCCACCTGGCGCATCCCGGTGCGCATGTTCGTGTTCAACAATGGCGGCTACGCCTCGATCCGCAACACCCAGCGCAACTATTTCGCCGGCCGTTACGTCGGCAGCGGCCCGTCATCCCGTCTCGAGATCCCGGACCTCGTGGCGCTGGCCAAGACCTTCGGCTGGGACGCCTTCCGGCTCGAGACGGTCGGCGAGTTGCGCGATGGCGTGCGCCAGGCGATGGCGCATCCCGGCCCGCTGCTGGTCGACGTGCGGGTGATGGCCGACGAGGCGCTGTTCCCGAAATCGGCGGCGCTGCCGCAGGCCGACGGCTCGATGCGCTCGATGCCGCTCGAGGACATGTCGCCGCTGCTGCCGCGCGACGAGTTTTGCGCCAACATGGTGGTGCCGCTGCACCCGGCCTCCGAGTCGGTGCCCGAGCACCTGATCGTCAAGCCGGCCCGGGAGCGCGAACCGGCGTGAGCGACGGCTTCAACCGGATCGCCCGGCGCGACCTGGACGAGGCCCTGGGGCGGGCCGTCCCCGCCCTGCAGAAGCTGGACGGCGCCGCGATCTTCCTGACCGGCGGAACCGGGTTCTTCGGGACGTGGCTGGTGGCGCTCCTCGCCCATGCGCGCGAGACGCTGGGGCTCCGGCTGGAGCTGACGCTGTTGACGCGCCGTCCCGAGGCGTTCCTGCGCCTGGCACCGGGTGCGGCCGGACAGGACTTCATCCGCCTGCATCGCGGCGACGTCCGGAGCTTCGAGTTTCCCAAAGGACGCTTCACGCATGTCGTGCATGCGGCGACCGACACAAGCGTGGCGGCCGACAGGGATGCTGCCACCCTGATCGACAGCATTGTCGGCGGCACGCAGCGGGTGCTGGAGTTCGCACGTGCGGCCGAGGTTCGGCGGCTGCTGTATGTCAGCTCCGGCGCCGTCTATGGGCCGCAGCCTGCCGATCTCGACCGGATCCCCGAGACCTATCCGGGCGCCGGCGATCCGCTCGACCCGCGATCGGCCTACGGCCAGGCCAAGCGCATGGCCGAGCAGATGTGCAGCTGCGCTGCCGTCGGCAGCCGGCTCGAACCGGTGATCGCCCGGGCCTTTGCCTTTGTCGGTCCCGGCCTGCCGCTCGACGGGCATTTCGCCATCGGCAATTTCATCCGCGATGTGGTGGCGGGTGAGCCGATCGTCGTCGGGGGCGACGGCACACCGCTGCGCTCCTACCTCTATGCCGGCGATCTCGCGGCCTGGCTGGTGACGCTGCTGGCGCAGGGCGAGGCCGGAACGGCCTACAATGTCGGCTCGGACGAGGCCGTCAGCATTGCCGATCTCGCCGGCCTGGTGGCACGCACGCTGCCGTCGGCCGCCG